>CANCIL010000129.1 GCA_947378095.1 Betaproteobacteria bacterium | reverse complement strand
TACAACTTGCTCTTTGAGCGCTTCTTAAATCCAGAGCGGGTATCAATGCCCGACTTTGATATCGACTTTTGCCAACATGGGCGCGATCGCGTCATTCAGTACGTGAAAGATAAGTATGGCAAAGATGCAGTAAGTCAGATTGCTACCTTTGGCACCATGGCTGCGAGAGCGGCGATTCGGGACGTTGGACGCGTACTCGAGCAAGGCTATAACTTCGTTGATGGTATTGCCAAGTTGGTGCCCAATAAGCCAGGCCAATACATGACCATTGATATGGCCAAGAAAGAAGAAAAGCAATTAGCTGAGCGCGAGAAAAATGAAGATGAAGTGCGGCAGCTACTTTCTCTGGCTGAACAATTAGAGGGCATGACTCGTAACGTGGGCATGCACGCTGGTGGTGTTTTGATTGCACCAGGACGTCTCACCGATTTTTGCCCGCTCTATACCCAAGAAACCAAAGATCAAGATAGTAGCTCGGTCATTAGTCAGTTCGACAAGGATGATGTTGAAGCGATTGGCTTAGTGAAGTTCGACTTCTTAGGCTTAACCACGCTCACTATCTTGGCAGCAGCTGAGCGCTGGATCAAAGCCTTGCATGCTGATCGCCAAGATTGGAATATTGGTGAGATTCCGCTTGATGATGAGAAGGCGTTTGAAGTTTTAAAGCGAGCCAATACCGTTGCCGTGTTTCAGCTAGAAAGTCGCGGCATGCAAGGCATGCTTCGTGAAGCAAAGCCTGACCGCTTCGAGGACATCATTGCGCTAGTAGCTTTATATCGTCCTGGCCCAATGGATTTGATCCCAGACTTTATTGAGCGTAAGCATGGGCGTCAAAAGGTTGAGTACCCAGATCCTCGAATTGAGCCCGTTTTACGTGAAACCTACGGGATCATGGTGTATCAGGAGCAGGTGATGCAGATGGCCCAAATGATTGGCGGTTACTCACTGGGTGGCGCTGATATGTTGCGTCGTGCGATGGGTAAGAAAAAGCCAGAAGAAATGGCGCAGCATCGCAAGATCTTTAGTGATGGCGCTAAAGCAGGCGGTATTACTGAAGCTAAAGCAAACGAGATCTATGACTTGATGGAGCGTTTTGCGGGTTACGGATTTAATAAATCCCATGCCGCTGCTTATGCACTCTTGGCTTACCAAACAGCTTGGCTAAAAGCCTACTACCCAGCTGAATTTATGGCAGCCAACTTATCACTCGCCATGGATGACACCGATAAGGTGAAGATTTTGTATGACGATTGCCTAGCCAATCAGATTCGGGTGTTCTCGCCAGATATTAATACTGGGGTATATGAGTTCACGCCTTTGCGTGCACCTGATGCAGCACCTGATTCTCCAATTAGTCATATTCGTTATGGCTTAGGTGCCGTTCGTGGAACGGGTGAAGCGGCGATTGAGTCCATTGTTAAAGCCCGTGAAACCGGTGGACCATTTAAAGATTTATTTGATTTCTGTGCGCGAGTCGATCGCAGGCAAGTTAATCGCAGGGCGATTGAGGCCCTAATGCGCGCTGGTGCATTTGATAGTCTCTACCGTGATAGCGTCGCTACCGGTGGCAATCTCTATGACATTCGTTCTACGCTCTTAGCCTCTTTGGCTAGAGCAATTGAGGCTGCAGAGCAAGCTGAAGCATCGATTCATCAGGTGAGCTTGTTTGAGGCGGCCGGTGAAGAAGATCGTCACCTTCCTGAACTGGTGCGTGAGCCAATCTGGTCTGAGAAAAAACGCCTTCAAGAAGAAAAGACAGCACTAGGTCTTTGCTTAACTGGCCATATGTTTGATGCCTATCGCGACGAGACTGCGCACTTCATTCGTCAGCCTTTGTCCAAGATTAGTGAAGGCAAGGACCAATTGGTTGCCGGCATTATTACCTCTGCTCGCATGCTGACAGGTCAACGAGGCCGAATGATGATTGCCACGATTGATGATGGCACAGCAGCGCTTGAAGTAACGCTCTATAGTGAAGTATATGAGCCGAACCGCTCTTGGCTTAAAGAAGATGAGCTTTTAGTTGCAAAAGTGAATGTCACCCCCGATAAATTCTCAGGCGGTATGCGCATTGTTTCTGAAGCGGTGATGGATATTACTGGTGCGCGGATGCGTTTTGCGCGTAATGTTCATGTTTGTATTGATAACGCCGTCGATGTGAAAATGTTGCGCTCCCAAATCAGTCCTTATCTCATGTCCAATCGAGTACGTGATCCAAAGCTGGGGCCTGCTAACCCTCCTAATCCTGGTTCAAATGATTCGGTAAAAGGATTGATGTTGACGGCTGCAGTCACTACGAGTGGTGGTGCATGTTTAATGCAGTTCCCTGAAGAGTTGCGCATCTATCCTGACGATGCCTGTCTTCATAGCTTAGGTCAGATCTTAGCTTCCAAGCAACAGAATCCGGTACAGGTTCAGTACCACTAATCCCAGTTTTATTTTTGGAGCGCTTGCTTAGCCGCCTCAATCACTTGACTAGGCTCAAGTAGATCTAAGCACTCACTATTGCTGTCTGCGCGATCTTCACATCCTGCTTTGCGGCAGGGAACGCATTCACCCGGACCTTGCAAAATAGTGACACAGCCTACGGTTTGAGTGCGGGCGCGAAGTTGATAAGGTTGATCACCAATATATCCATTGGGCCATGGTCCAAAATTAGTGGGTGGAGTAGCACCAAATAAAGCAATCGTTGGGGTATTGCAAGCAGCAGCTAAATGGGTAATCGAGGTATCAACGCCGATATATAGAGCTGCGCCACGAAGCAAGGTGCCTGCTTGCGGAATGGATAACTTTCCAGCAGTATCAATCACATGCTTACGAGTGCCATCATCTAATAAAGAGAGAATGTCATGATTGAGTTGTAAATCTTGTTTGGCTGGTGAGGCACTTAAGACTACCTGCATACCTTCTTGTACTAGCCACTCAATCAGTTTTTGCCAATAGGTGAGAGGCCACCGTTTATAAGCCGTTAAAGGTCCTGGATGGAGGACTGCATAGGGTGGAGTTAATTGGTTGGTGATAATTGGCGTTAAAGGCTCGCCTACAGGCGGTACAACTGAAATTGCTTCTTTAAATAGATCGTGTGGGTTTCTGA
>CANCIL010000128.1 GCA_947378095.1 Betaproteobacteria bacterium | reverse complement strand
AGACGCCTTTATTAAGCAAGAGGAAGGTGACTCTAATGACTACAAAGGCTTACTAGCCAAGTTCATTACCCTCGTAGCCGTAGGCATGTCTTTGTTTCATCTTTATGCCGCCTACTCTATTGTTCCCACTCAGCAGTTACGCGTCATTCACGTTGCCTTAGTATTGTTTCTGGTGTTCTTAAGTTTTCCGATTGCAGCTCGCTTTAAAAATAAGTTAATGTTTTGGGATGTTTTATTTGCTATAGGCTCAGTTGCCATCGCTTATTACATCTTGAGTGGCGGCGATGACTTTATGGATCGCAATACCGCACCCAACCCAACCGATGTCATGATTGGTATTGGCCTCATTCTGCTGATTCTGGAGAGTGTGCGCAGAACCAATGGCATGGTCTTAGTGAGCGTCACCGTCTTATTCCTGCTCTACGCTTTGTTTGGTAACTATTTGCCTGCGCCATGGACGCATAAGGGTTATGGTTTAGATCGCCTCGTTGGTTATATGTATATGAGCCTAGAGGGAATCTATGGAACAGCGGTCGATGTATCCGCAACCCTGATTATTCTCTTTACGATTTTTGGCGCCTTCTTGCAATTTACTGGTGCTGGTAAATTCTTTATTGACTTCTCTTTTGCTGCCATGGGCGGTAAATCCTCTGGCGTAGGCAGAACGATTGTTCTTTCTTCCTTTTTAATGGGTGGGCCATCAGGCTCTGGTGTTGCCACTACCGTTACCGTAGGCTCTGTCGCAGCACCTATGCTCGATAAGGTGGGTTACGAAAAAAATGCTGCTGGCGGACTGCTGGCTGCTGGCGGTCTTGGCGCTATCATCTCGCCGCCAGTTTTGGGCGCCGCTGCCTTTTTGATTGCAGACTTCCTCAAGATCTCGTATTTAGATGTCTTACTAATGGCAACCATTCCAACCATTCTGTTTTATCTCGGTTTGTTTGTGATGGTCGAGATTGATGTTCGTAAATATGGCATGAAGAACATTCACTTTGAATCCGCTGAATCTGCATGGAGTCTCACCAAAAAATATTGGTTTCATTTCTTCTCGCTGATTTCGATTGTCGTATTTATGATGTTCGGTTTCTCGCCAGTCATGTCGGTATTCTGGGCCACTGTCGTATCCGCCTTCTCCAGTATGTTGCGTGAAGATACGGCCATCATTCCCTGGGCTTGGTTTAAAGGCAAGGAACCGATTCTTTCTGGGCTTTATAACTCCAACCTAACTAAAGCCCTGGCTTCAGGCTCCACTGGTGTATTAGCCATTGCAGCTACCTGTGCTGGCGCCGGCCTAATTGTGGGCACAGTGACTTTAACTGGTCTAGGCCTTAAATTTAGCTCGATCGTGATTCAGTATGCGGGCGGCTCTTTATTGCTCACGGCAATCTTCACAGCCTTAATTGTTTGGATTGTGGGTCTCGCTGTTCCAGTAACTGCCTCTTATATTATTTGCGCAGTGATTGCAGCTCCAGCCTTAATCAATTTGGGCGTTCCAGCATTTGCAGCCCATATGTTCATCTTCTATTACGCAGTTCTGTCTGAAGTATCCCCTCCAACTGCATTGTCACCATTTGCTGCTGCTGCGATTTGCAAGGGCAATCCATATAAGACAACCTTACAAACTTGGAAATATGTTGCTCCAGCCATCTTGGTGCCGTTCATGTTTGTTTTGGATAAATCTGGTGTGAGCTTGCTCTTGATGGGTTCTAGCAGCGCTCTTGAGCAAGCAGACTGGATGCAGATTGCTTGGATCTCTTTTACTGCGGTTGTTGGCATCATTTGTTTAGCGGGTGGCTTGCAAGGCTGGTTTATTGAGAAAACCAAATCCTTTGAACGTATCATCATGGTGATCTCTGGTGTGGCTCTAGCTTATCCATCTACCGAGGCCGATCTCATTGGCTTTATTGGCTTTGGCTTAGTCTTAGTGACTCAAATGATGACTCACTACAAGCTCAATCGAAAGCCGACCTAAGATTTTCCAAATCAAGCTGGTAAGTCTCAATAAATAAAGCCCGCAGTTGCGGGCTTTATTTTTAATAAGAACTTTTTCACTTAGGCAATTTTGGTCCAAGGTGTTTTGCCTGCATATTTCTTTATGGCAGCTTCATCGAACTCAAAGCCCAATCCTGGGGTCTTATGCAAAATCAAATCGCCATTCTTAAAGGTTAATTGCTTGTTAATTAATCTACGGAAGTTAAGCACTTGATCATCTAAGAAAAATTCTACGAAGCGGGCATTCGGGGTTGCCGCTACTAGAGGAGCATGTAAATCATGCATCCAGTGTGGGCAAACAATAATACCCTTAGCATCCGCATAAGCAGAGATACGGCGCCACTCCGTAATACCGCCACATACCGCAGCATCCGATTGCAAGATTGCTGCGCCACCGGCATCAATTAATTCTCTAAACCGCCAACGACCCGCCTCCATCTCACCCGTAGCAACGTTGATCTTTGTTTGACGTGCCAAGGCAGCATGCAAATCTATTGCATCAGGAGAAAAAGGTTCTTCAATCCAGTACGGGTTGTACGCCTCAAAGCGTCTGACATACTCGAGCGCCGTAGGTAAATCGCGCCAGGCATTATTTGCATCCAGTGTCAAAAGGATGTCATCACCAATAGCTTTGCGGGCAGCCTTAACTCGTGCCTCTTCTTCTGCAGGAGACAAGCGCCCTACTTTCATCTTGACCGCCTTAAAGCCCTGCTTGACATAGGACTCCATCTCCTTACCAAGTTTGGCAGGAGTTTTACCGTCTAAATAATAGCCACCGCTAGCATAAGCAGGTACATGATCATCAACTACTGAACCAAGATAATGATGCAAAGGTAAACCTGCAGCGCGCGCGTTGAGATCCCAAAGCGCTGTATCCAAAATTGAGATACCACGCATCACAGCGCCAGTACGCCCTTGCAAAATGGATTCGTTATACATGTCCATCCAAAGACCTTCACTACGATGGCTATTTTGACCAATAAGCCTTGGCGCAAGCAATTGTTCAACGGCAATTTTGGCGATATCACCACCAGCGCTACCGACGTAGCAAAAGCCAATTCCCTCATTACCATCCTTACCGCGGACTTTAACCAAGCAATAGTGACGTTCTGATACGGTACGGGTTGAAAAAGAAGTGACCTTATCCAAAGGTACAGCTACTGAAGCGACTTGCACAGATTCGATGATCGGCATCTGAACTCCTTAATGAAAAAAATATTGTATCTAGTAATGAAATACTGGGTTTGCGCCTTTTGTAGGGTTAATTTATTGCAGTACAACATAATTATCTGGGGTATAGGCCACATTATTAGATAATTACCAAGTGAATAGAAAAGCAACTTCTTCCAACCAGCTCACAAAAGGGATGCTCCTACTGGGATGTGGGTTGCTCAGCCTGCTGATCGGGTTGAGTTCTGGAGCTCAAGCACAGACCACTCAGACTCAAAAGCCCAATCAAAGTCGCACCAAAGTCTACGTGCAGAACTCCAAGCAAGTAGGGTTTAAGGACAAATCTGCAGGGGCTGGGTCGAAGACCAATGGCATGAGTCTGAACCCATCACTCTTTCAGAAAAAGGATCCGAGCGAGCTCATGCTGGATAGTGATGCCAACTTGGATTATCGAGTAATGCAGGGCTGTCTGCGACGGAATTTTAATGAGGACAATCTACCCTCTAGTGTTGGTATCGATAACCGCCAGTTTTCTGACTTCTTCAAAAACCAGACCAAGGGATTTTTTGACAAGATGCGAGGGGAATGTATTCCTTATGCCGTTGCATTCACTACACGTAATCGTTTTGACTCACTGAGCATCATGAATGGTCCCATTCAGGACGGTAAAACAGAAGTGTGGACATTTACACCTTCAGCCTTTGGTGGATTCTTAGTGCAGCAAGATCTTCTTAGGAATGAGTCTAAAAATCTCACAGAAATTCGCGTGCCCTTAAAAGAAGTTTTATATGATCCACGCAAATTGGGTGACAAGCTCCCAGTGGAATTAGTCTGGGAACTGAATTCCATCATCAAACAAATTTATCCTGAAGACAATAACTCTCTTGAAAACACCAATAGCATCGTTAGGCTCATTGTTGACTTTGGTGACAGAGAAAGATGGGCACAAATTTGGGCAGTAGAGATCATTGACCCAGCTAATAAAGAAGTATTTGCTAGCGCATTTTGGGTCGAACGGAACGATATTCCAGGTGGCTTCTTCACCGGTAGTGGAGAGTCCCTTGAGCGCTCCTTCTGGACCAACCCATTAAGCTATCGACGTATCTCACGTGGCGTGGGCATGGTACGAGCCGGCGCTCCTAAGCGCCCAAAAAATAATGCAGCCGTGACTCAACCCGTACAAGCCAAACAACGTTACCGCGCTCATATGGGGATTGATTATGCTGCGCCAGTAGGCACGCCCATCTTTAGTGTAGCCAATGGCAGAGTGGTACACCTTGGCTATAGCGGCGCATTTGGTAATTTGATTGTGCTTGAGCATCCAGGCGGTTATCACACTTACTACGCTCATCTAAGTGCCTACAATCCCGAACTTGAAGTTGGCAATGAAGTGCGTCGTGGCCTTGAAATTGGTTATGTTGGATCGACTGGTCGCTCTACTGGACCCCATCTCCATTTCGAACTCAGAAAAGATGGTATCTACATCGATCCCTATGCGGCCAAAACACAACTTGACCTATGGTCAATGCGCGATAACGAAAGTGGTCAGCTCACAAGAGAAGTATTGCTTCTTGGCAGCCCCTTAAGTCATCAATAAAAAATTGAGAAACACCCATAAAAGAATAGGGTCCAATTGGACCCTATTCTTTTGAGAACATTCAAAGTAGTTTACCCA
>CANCIL010000127.1 GCA_947378095.1 Betaproteobacteria bacterium | reverse complement strand
GCACCCGCTGCAGTGGTGGCTCCGATGGTCCCCAGGTCGACTGTGGGCGTGGTCTGCGCCATCAAAGGCGCTGCTGACATGGTCAATAAAGCCAAGGATACCAATTGGGCCAGACGCTTAGGCTGGTGATTCGATTTGTTGATCATGATCAAGTCTGAAGTAATTGAAGTTAAACATGTCTTGCAGTAGATTTGCAATTGACATAACTCTAAAAATTAATCAAGTCATGAAGGCGGCAATTTGATGAAATTTTTATGACATCTTTAGAAGCGAACTGAAATTCATAGGTATTTCGAAGTTGCAAGAAAAAAATTCATACAGCATCACACATTTGTCATGCATCGCGAATAGTCTGCTTGCATGAAAAAACTAAGTTCTATTGTTCTGCTCTTGTTCTTCGGGCTTCAAGCCCATGCGCGTGACCCGGCCTTGTTGCCGGTTGGCAGCATCCAGCCCGCTCTGATATTGGCTCAGCCTGCCGCTCTGGATACCCCCGCCTTGGCGCAGGAGTTGGCGCTCATGCGCCAAGTCGCAAAGGATCGAACCCCAGTCCAAGTCCAGCAAGCCGTGGCAGACGATGCCGATGAAAGCATGTTTATCTTTGCCCAAGTGTTGGGCCCCATATTCAATGCGGCTGGTTTGCCCTTGACAGCGGCTTTGTCCGCCAAAGTCAAGAGCGATTCAGGTTGGGTGGGCGCACCTGCCAAAACTGCATTTCTTAGGCCTCACCCCTACCATGCTGATACGCAGCTCCCCACTGTGTGCCCGACCAAAGCGAAGCATGACTCTTACCCCAGTGGCCACACCTTGGCAGGTTACATGCAGGCTTTGGTTTTGATCGACATGGTGCCTGAGCAGCAACAGGCCATTCTTCAACGCGCAGCAACCTTTGCACACAACCGCGTGGTTTGCGGTGTCAATTACCCCAGCGATCTCGAGGCCAGCCGTCTGTTGGCCTATTCGGCTTATGCGGTTATTCGAAATCAACCCGCTTACCAACAAGAAGTCAAAGCCGCACGCCAAGAAGTGCGTCGCGCCCTGAATTTGCCACTTTGAATGAACACCCCATGAAACACACGCCTTTTTTGCTGAACCTGAGCATTGCTTTGAGCTTGTCAGGCCTTTTCACCGGCTTGCCTGCTGCCGCACAAGCCGTGTCGCCGCCCGCATCCTCAGCAATCAACAGCCCCTTTGTTGTCAAACCCTATTTGCAAATTGGCCGCCAACCTGGCCCGACCCATTTGCAACTGATGTGGCACACCGCTGACGAATCGGCTGCTTGGTCCGCCCAAGTTCGGCTGACGCCCAAGCAAGAATGGGTCAACATGGACGCACCGCAATCCACTCGCGTAGCTGTTGCAGGTGTGGCGCCGCGTTGGCTGCTCAACAGCGCTCTGCGCAACTTGGAGCCAGGCAAACGCTTTGAATACCGCTTGATGCGCAACGGTCAACCGGTCTTTCAATCCGAAGCCCAAGCGCCTAAGGCCGCCAACCAAAACTACCGCTTTGTCGCTTTTGGCGATGTGGGCGCAGGCACCCCAGAGCAAAAACAAATGGCCCATCGAGCCTGGCTGTCCAAACCCGATGTGGTGGTGGTTCCTGGCGACATCGTGTACGAATACGGATTGATGACCGAATACGACAAGAACTTCTGGCCCACCTACAACGCGGACACGGTCACCGCGCAAGGCGTGCCCTTGATGCGTCAAATACCGATGTTCACTGTGCCGGGCAACCATGACATTGATAACCGTGACTTGAACCGTTTTCCGGATGGCCTGTCGTACTACTTCTTTTGGGACCAACCCCTGAATGGCCCACTGGGTGTGGAGGGCGGGCCGATCGTGCCCAAGTTGATGGCCAACGAAACCAACCGCCGCAACTTCTTGGCCGCCGCTGGTGAAGCCTATCCGCGCATGGCCAACTACTCGTTTGACTACGGCAACACCCACTGGACGGTGCTGGATTCCAACCCGTACGTGGATTGGACAAACAAAGAACTGCAAGATTGGGTGGCCAAGGATCTGGCCAATGCCAAGGATGCGACTTGGCACATCGTTTCTTTTCACCACCCCGGCTTTAACTCCTCCAATGAGCATTTAGAGCAGCAGCACATGCGCTTGTTGGCACCCATTTTTGAAGCCGGCAAGGTTGATTTGGTGCTCAATGGCCATTTGCACAACTACCAACGCTCTTATCCGATGACCTTCAAGTCCAGCAAAGGGCGCAACGGTACCCTGCTGATAGGTGGCAGAGACGGAACCGTCATTAGAGGCCGAGTGGTCAATGGCCGCTGGACTTTGGACAAAAAATTTGATGGAACAACTCAAACGCAGCCCAAAGGCGTGATCTATGTTGTCACCGGCGCGGGCGGTAAAGAGTTGTATGACGTCGACCAGCACGATGCGCCCGACTCTTGGCAGCCGTTTACACATACCTTTGTCTCGAATGTGCATTCACTCACGGTGGTGGATGTAAGCGAAAAAGCTTTGAAAGTTCAGCAAGTCACAGCCGATGGCCGTGAGGTGGACGCCTTTACGATCAGCAAGTGATCAAATAGCCACCTGGATGAAATAGCTTTCAAAGTGGCTCAAAGGCGGTGTCACTTTGCGGGGCTTCTTGGCCAGGTCATCGTAGCGGCGCAGACGAACCGCCTCGCTGGCATAGGGCTGTTGTATGAAGGCTTTAGCTTCAGACTCGACAAAGGTGCCCCCTTGCAATTCCAAACTGTGCTTGGAAGCAGGCGACAAATCAGCCCAATAACCTGGGTCGATCAGACACAGGTAACGCTTGGCGTCTACATGCATGCGGATGGGTTCGAGCACCGCATCGGGGAACAAGGGGCGCAAAAAAGGCAAAGCCATGAACTGATGCAAATCGTCTTTGCTGGTGTCCATTTCTTGCTGCCCTTTTTGATGCGCCACCAACATATGCCCAAGGTCATGGAGCAAAGCAGCCACAATGCTTGCGGGCGTTTCGCCTGCTTGTTCAGCCAGATCGGCACATTGCAATGCATGTTCGAGTTGGTTCACTGCCTCCATGCCGTATTGTTTTTGGCCATTGTCTTGTAAAAGCTCAGAAATCGCGGACAGTGTCAAAGACATGCAAAACCTCAAACAAAATATTGGCGAATTCGCGCTGACACCAGGTCAATCAAGCTGACTGTGGCGATGATGATCAGCATCACCGCGCAGGTTTCGGCGTACTGGAAGCCACGGATGATTTCCCACAGTACCACCCCAATGCCGCCGGCCCCCACCATACCCACCACGGTGGCCGATCGCACATTGGACTCAAAGCGGTACAGGGCAAACGAAATCCACAGGGGTATTACCTGCGGAATCACGCCATACACAATCTCATGCAGGGCCGAAGCACCGGTAGACCGAATGCCTTCAACAGGTTGGGGGTCAATGGCCTCCACCGCCTCAGAAAATAATTTGGCCAAAATGCCCGAGGTGTGAATCCATAAAGCAAGCACACCGGCAAACGGCCCCAAGCCCACAGCCACCACAAACAGCATGGCAAAGACCATTTCGTTGATAGCACGAAATGCATCCATCACACGTCGGACCGGTTGGTACACCCACCAGGGCACGATGTTCGAGGATGCCAGCAAGCCCATGGGCACCGCAGTGACCACAGCCAAAACAGTTCCCCACAATGCAATCTGAACAGTCACCAGCATTTCATCTATGTAGCTTCGCCAGTGACCGAAGTTGGGCGGAAAAAATTCAGCGGCATACGTTTTCATGTTGCCGGAATCGCGCCACAATTCCATGGGCCGCATGTCCGCGCCTTGCCATGACCAAGCCAGCAATCCCAGTAACACCCCCCAACTCAGATACCAACTTGTGCTGCGCCGGTTTGCCGCGGACTCCGTCAGCGCTTGCACTTTCAAAGTGTGAAGGGTAGACATGCGAAGTACCGTCACAGTTGTTATTTCAATGCTGCCAGTTTCTGGTCTACATCAGCCAGTTTGGATTTTTTATCATTTTCTGACAAGGTGGTATCGGCTTCTATTTTGTTACGTTGACCGAACAAATCCAATTGGCGAATTGGCTTGAGCTGATCGTTGTTCGAGGCTTTGAAGCCAGACAATTTGGAAATTTTCATCACAATTTCTTTTTCACGTGCATCGGTTTTGGCATAGTTGTAAAAGAAAGTTTTGATCTTGGTCTTGGTGGCTTCAGGCAAACCTTTGCTCATCACCAATGGATCCAAAGCAATCAGAGGTGAAGTCCAGATGATTTTGATGTCTTTGAGCTTCTCGGGTTGGCGCTCTTTGAGTTTTTCCAAGGCCTCGCTGTTGTTGGTGGCGACATCCACTTGCTTGTTGGCCACGGCCAGCAAGTTGGTTTCATGATTGGCACTGCGAACGACTTTGAACATGGTCTTAGAATCCATTTTGTTCTGTGCAAACACGTAAAAACCGGGGACCAAGAAGCCCGAAGTGGAGTTGGGATCGCCATTGCCAAAGCTCATATTTTTGGCGTTACTGAACAGGTCGGTCAGGTTGTTCACGGGGCTTTCTTTGTGCACGATCATGTGGGAGTAGTAACCTTGCGTGCCATCGGCATTGACCATTTGAGCAAACACTTCGCCGTTGGAGCGGTCCACCGCTTCCATGGCGGATTTGTTGCCCATCCAAGCCAATTGCACTTTGTTGAAACGCATGGCTTCGATGATGCCAGCGTAGTCGGTGGCAAAGAAAGCCTTGACCTTCAAGCCAGTTTGCTTTTCCATGTCGTCAATCAGCGGCTGCCAATCGGCTTTGATGTTTTGGCTCGATTCGGTCGAAATAAAGCCGAAGTTGATGTCTTGCGCCATGACGCCCGTCAGGCCAAAGCCTAAGGCCAGTGCGGCCAGGGATTTTTTAAACATGTCTGAATCTCCAGTGAGGTTAAATAAGAGTTGAGTTTCAAGCCACTTGTGCCATGGGTGTTTCCCATGCCAAAGCTGACGCTGATTTGTGTTCAGGTTGTGTGGTGAGCAACTCGCTTCCGCTCATGAATTCATCGGCCTGCATGCCGTACAACTCACGCAACAAGTGAGGCGTCAGCTTGGACGATGGCCCGTCATAGACCACACGGCCTTGGTTCAGTGCAATCACGCGGGGGCAATAGCGAATCGCCATGTCCACTTGATGCAATGACACCACCACTGTACGACCGTCTTCGCGCTGAATGCGCGTCAAAATCTCCATCACATTGCGCGATGACTCGGGGTCTAAGGAGGCAATGGGTTCGTCGGCCAGCACCAATTTGGCACCTTGCACCAAGGTGCGGGCAATCGCAGCGCGCTGCTGCTGCCCACCCGACAAGGTAGAAGCGCGCTGGGCATGGCATTCCAAAATGCCCACACGCTGCAAAGCCTCCAAGGCCAAAGTTTTCTCTTGGACATTGAACAAACCCACCACCCCTCGCCACAAGGGCATGCAGTGCAGTCGACCCACCAAAACGTTGACCAAAACGGGCAAACGATCGACCAAATTGAATTGCTGGAACACAAAACCCACTTGCGCTCTGATGGCCCGAATGTCCTTTGCAATTCGGCCATCTTTTTGCACGCATTTCCCGTTGACTTCGATCAATGAACCTGAATTGGCGTCGGCGGGCAGCAAACCCGCAATCATGCGCAGCAAAGTGGATTTGCCAGAACCGGACGCGCCGATCAAGGCGACCATCTCACCTTCACCGATGTCCAAATGGATGTCGCACAGCGCATGCTTTCCATTAGGAAAATGCTTGTCTAATTTTTGAATCTTTAATGCCATGGCACATTCATCCCAACATATCTGTTCAAAGACAGTGTGCTCATTCTGTGTGACAAAAGTTTGACAAAAGCGGGAAGTTTGGATGTCATTGAGCGGTTAAATGACCCGCTCACCCTCACGCCAGACAGCCCGCACAACGCCCTGTCGTCCGCCCTGCGGTAAGTCAACGAGACGCACTTGAATCAAATCGGCCCGCTGCCCAATGGCAATTTGCCCCCTGTCTTTCAGGCCTGTCGCCATGGCCGGGTTATGGGTGACCGTGGCCACGGCTTGAGGCAAGGTGTAAATGCCCTCGTCTACCAAGCGCACCACGGCGCTGAGCAAGCTGCCGGGCACGTAGTCCGATGACAGGATATCGAGCAAGCCCTGTTCGGCCAAGACTGCAGCCGAAACGTTGCCCGAGTGCGAACCACCGCGTACCACATTGGGACCGCCCATCACGGTCAATAAGCCATTGTTGTGGGCAGTTTGCGCGGCCAACAGCGTAGTTGGAAACTCCGACATGCTGGCGCCTTCAGCATGCGCTTGCTGAACATGCGCGGCGGTGGTGTCGTCGTGGCTGGCCAGGGCAATATGGTGCGCGTGGCAATAATTCACAAAATAAGCCCGGTGCGGCGCGGCATACCGCGCTTGCAGATCAGCTGCATGCAAAACCTGGCGTTCGAACTTTTCGTTTGACCAACCTTTTTTGCCGGTGTAGTACACCCGTGCCACTTCGATGTTTTCCCATTGCCGCTGGCCTGGCGTATGGTCCATCAAGGAAATCAAAGACAAGCGGGGGTGCGCATGAAAAGGCTCGAACAATTCAATGGTATTGGGCGCAGGCAATTCACAGCGCACATGCACATGGTGATCGGCGCGCAGCAAATGCGCTTGATGTGCAAAGTCCAGAGCTTGTAACACCGTATCCCAGGTGCTCCCGCGCAAGCTGTCGGGGTCGGCATCACCCACCCCCAAGGCGTCAAAAACCGTGGTGATACCTGATGCGGCCACCTCAGCGTCGTGCGCAAGCAAGGCAGGCATTTCGGCCCACTGCACTTTGGGCCGGGGCATCAAGTGGCGCTCAAAATTGTCAGTGTGCATTTCGACAAAACCTGGCATCAGGTAGTCGCCTTGCAGATCCCAACCATGGGCATGCAGCGCAGGGCCTTGGTCAACCGATGAAATAAGCCCATCGTGCACGGCCACACTGCCTTGCACCACTTCATGCGGCAGCACCAGTTGGGCATTTTTGAAAATCATGTTCATGGCGAGGTCCTGAATTGAGCTACATCAATGCGGCGCGTGGCCACCGCATCGCCGACATGGGCATCGTGAAAGATGCCCACCAAAGCGGTGCCACTTTCCACGGCTTCTTGAATCAAGTCGATGACAGTTTGGGTATTGGCCGCGTCCAAAGAGGCGGTGGGTTCATCCAACAACAACAAAGGGCGAGGCTTGATCATGTTGCGGGCGATGTTCACGCGCTGCTGCTCGCCACCTGAAAAGGTGGCCGGCGGCAAAGGCCACAAACGCTCGGGAATGCGCAGCCGGCTCAGCCACACTCGAGCCTGTTCGCGCGCAGCCTCCAAGGCCTCGGGCTGGTCAAGGGCGTCGTCCAGCAAAGAGTCGGCCACCACATCCAGTGCCGAAACGCGCGGGATCACGCGCAGAAATTGGCTCACATAACCCACAGTGTCTCGGCGCATGCGGATCACATCGCGGGCCGCAGCCTGCGTCAATTCAAGCATTTGACCGTCAGCTTGCTGGATTTGAATGAGCCCGCTGCTGGCGCGGTAGTTGGCGTAGATGAGTTTCAGCAAAGTGCTCTTGCCCATGCCTGATGGGCCGTCGAGCACCACGCACTCGCCCGCCGCCACCGACAGATTAACGTTGTGCAGAACCTGTAATTGGGCACCGTGTTGGTGGTGCAGCGTGAATTGCTTGGACACCTGTTTCATTTGCAGCATCATGGTGATCTCGGCTTTAGGCTTGCAACACAGAAGACACCAGCAACTGGGTGTAGGGATGTTGCGGGTCGTCCAACACCTGGTCTGTCAAACCCGCTTCGACCACGCAACCGCGCTGCATTACCATCATGCGGTGCGCCAGCAAACGGGCTACCGCCAGGTCGTGGGTCACGATCACCACCGCCAATTGCATTTGCCGCGTGAGTTGCCTAAGCATATCCAGCAGCCGCGCTTGCACCGAGACGTCAAGACCCGAAGTGGGCTCGTCCATAAACACCAAGCGAGGGCGGGTCACCAAATTACGGGCAATTTGCAATCGCTGTCGCATGCCCCCTGAAAAGGTGCGCGGTGTGTCGTCGATGCGCGTGGCATCGATTTCAACCCGCTGCAGCCAGTCTTGTGCAGTGCTGCGCAAGTGTCCATAGTTGCGATCACCCAAGCCCATCAGACGCTCGCCCACATTGGCCCCCGCGGAAACGTCCATGCGCAAGCCGTCGGCGGCATTTTGATGCACAAAACCCCAATCGGTGCGTGCCAGCAAACGTTGTTGCGCCTGTGACATGGCATACACGTCTTGCAAATGCCCTTGTCGGTCCAGAAACTCCACTTGCCCGCTGTCCGGCTGGGCACGCCCGGCAATGGCATTGAGCAAGGTGGTTTTGCCAGAGCCCGACTCACCCACCACGGCCATGACCTCACCGGGCCACAACTCAAAGCTGGCATCTTGCAGTGCTACACGGTCCCCGTAACTTTTGCTCAAGCCGCGCACGCGCAGCAAGGGCGGAGAATGGTCAGTCGTTGGCATGTCACATCTCGATCTGAAAACTGTAGCCATGGCGCTCAAAGCCCAATGATTCGTAAAAGGCATGCGCACGTTCGCGCTTTTGATTGGACGAGAGCACCAGCTTGTAACAACCGGCGTCACGCGCCTGGGCCATGGCGTGCTGCATCATGTCGCGGCCAATGCCTTGGGACTGGTGGGATTCGATGACCACCACATCTTCGACAATGGCGGACGGTGTGCCCTGATGGGCCAGGTTGTGCATCACCAGCAAAGCGTAAGTACCGATCAAAGCGCCTTCTGGAGAAGACTCGCAGGCCACAAACAATCGGTAGTGGGGGTAAGCGCTGAAATGTTCAAAGTGGGCTGTGGCGGCTTGCAGTGATAAGACTTTGCCATTGTCCATGGCTGGTTGGGCGTACAACTGCAAGACGCTGGGCAGGTCTTGCACTGTGGCTTCGCGAATGTGCAAGCTCATGCCTGCGCCTTGGCGTCTTGCCGGGTTTGACAATAATCCGAGTCGGAGCAGACGTGCATGCGCCCGCCTGCATCGTCAATGATGACCTCATCCAAAAAGGAATCGGTGGCCCCGCATTGGGCGCAGGCGGCTTGCCATTTTTGAATCTCAAAAGGATGGTCTTCAAAGGCCAAGCTTTGCACCGCGGTGTAAGGCGGTACCGCGTAAATGCGTTTTTCGCGCCCTGCACCAAACAGCTGCAGCGCAGGATTCATGTGCATTTTGGGGTTGTCAAATTTCGGAATGGGCGACGGCGACATGATGTAACGGTGGTTCACCATGACCGGATAGTCATAGGTGGTGGCGATATGGCCGTAGCGGGCAATGTCCTCATAGAGCTTGACATGCATCAGACCGTATTCGGCCAGCCCATGCAGGGTGCGTGTCTCGGTTTCCCGGGGTTCCAGGCGCTGCATGGGTTCAGGCACTGGCACTTGGTAAATGATGATTTGGCCTTCCACCAAAGGCAACTCCGGGATGCGGTGGCGCGTCTGAATCAGCGTGGCCTCATGGGTTCGCGTGGTGGTGTTGACGCCCGCAGTGCGCTCAAAAAAGCGCCGGATGTTCACCGCATTGACCGTGTCGTCCGAGCCTTGATCGATCACTTTCAAGGTGTCTTGCGGTCCGATCACCGAAGCTGTGACCTGAATACCGCCTGTGCCCCATCCGTAAGGCAATGGCATTTCACGGGAACCAAAGGGCACTTGGTAACCCGGAATGGCCACCGCTTTGAGGAGGGCGCGGCGTATCATGCGCTTGGTGCGCTCGTCCAGGTAAGCGAAGTTGACTTCGGGGGCGTTCACTGGGGTGCCTCATCGGGCTTGGCAAGGCGTGCGCGCATTTTGCGAACCAACTCCAGTTCAGACTGAAAGTCCACGTAGTGAGGCAGCTTTAAATGCTGCACAAAACCTGAGGCTTCCAGGCTGTCGCTGTGCGAGAGCACAAACTCCTGCATTTGCGCAGGCGACTCGATGGGCTCGCCCAACTCTTCGGCGCGCAGCGCACGGTCCACAAGGCTCATGGCCATGGCTTTGCGTTCGCTTTGCCCAAAGGCCAGACCATAACCTCGGGTGAATTGAGGGGGCTCGGTTTTGCTGCCTGCAAATTGGTTGACCATTTCGCATTCGGTGATTTCAATCTCACCCATAGAAATAGAGAAGCCCAACTCTTCCGGTTCAATTTCAACCGCGACCTGCCCCAAACGAACCTCACCCACAAAGGGGTGGGTGTGTGAATAACCACGTTGAGTGGAATACGCCATGGCCAGTAAAAAACCTTCGTCACCGCGGGCGATGTTTTGTAAGCGCGTGGCCCGATCCGCTGGAAAGCGCAGTGGCTCGCGGGTCAGGTCTCGGGGGGCAGGATCGTGCTCTGACCGTTCGGTGCGCTCAATCAAGCCTTCTTGATTAAGGAGGTCTACGACCCGAGGTACGGATGGCACAGGGTGCAACGGCGAAGGCTCAGCGCTTGGGGCTGAGTGTGCTTCAAGCTGCTGGGCATTGGCCAGCAAGGAAAAATCAAGCAGGCGTTGGGTGTAGTCGTAGGTAGGCCCGAGCACCTGCCCGCCAGGCAAGTCTTTGAAGGTGGCGGAAATGCGACGGTCCAGCTGCATGCGTGTGGTGTCCAGCGCGCAGGTGCTGCCCAGTCGCGGCAAAGTGGCACGGTAAGCACGCAACAAAAAGATGGCTTCGACCAAGTCGCCACTGGCTTGCTTGATAGCCAAGGCGGCCAACTCGGGGTCATACACCGAGCCCTCGGTCATGACGCGGTCCACTGACAACTTGAGCTGCTCGCGAATTTGATGGATCGTCAACTCAGCATGCGACGTGTCCCCTCGTCTTTGCTCTGCCAAAAGCTTGTAGCTGTTGAGGATGGCGGTTTCTCCGCCTTTGACGGCCACGTACATGTCAGCCCTCCTCTGAAATGATGCGGGTGGTGCGCGGCAAGCCCACAATCTGTGTGGCTGTGGCCAAAAACACATCCACCCCACACGGAAAACCAGCGTAGTTGCGCGACCATTGCGCCGGAAAATCAGCCGCAAGACCTTGCACCCGCAATGCTCGTTCGCCCAAAATTCCAGGGCCTTGCAAGTGCCAGCCCGCCTCATCGGCATGCAGATTGTGGACTTCGATCACGCAAGTGGCCGATTGGTCCGGATACGCATCGCTGCCTTGAGGCAAACTGTGCAAGGAGGGCAAATCATCGCCCTGCCCGACCCAAATAAATTGGGCTTTGGCCACATCAGTCACTTCAGTGCAACCCGTGTGAAAGCGCAGCCAAGCTGCAGCGTCGCTGCCGACCAAACCGGGCGACAAGCACACAGCGGTGTCGGCATCCAACAAGCCCAACAGCAGCGCTGCAGCTGCGCCGTGGCCTTGACTCGGCAAAGCCATGTTCAAAGGCACGTTTAAAGGGCGGCCCGGATGGGACAGGGCTTGCAGCGCGGTGCGAAAGACCGCTTGACTGCCATAGGCCTCGTGATCAAATCCGGCCACCATGTTCTGCAGAGCATTCATTCGGCATCCTCGTCTTGAGCGCCTGCGGCTTCGCGCGCCACGGTCATGAAGTCCACCTTGGTGGTCTGGGCACGTTGGTGGCGCTGGGCTTGCATGTGTTGCAGATGCTGGCGGACGGGGGCAAGCAAACTCACAGCCAGGGCTTCGCGCTGCGTTGGGTCTTGCAGCAAAGCATCGGCCACGGCAGCCAATTGGGCTTGGCGGTGATTGCGCCCCAATACATAAGCAACCCCGACTGGGGCGTTCAAATTGACCTGGTTCAATCGCAAAGCGCAACGTGTAACTGTGATCTCGCCCAGGTTAAATCGCTCGCCGGTACCCCCCGCCCTGCCCTGCACCATCATCAGGCCGGTCTCGGGTTGGCGCAGCCACTGCGGCGCGGCTTGGTGGCAAGCCAAGGCCTCGTCCA
>CANCIL010000126.1 GCA_947378095.1 Betaproteobacteria bacterium | reverse complement strand
CAAATTCTATCATTTGACCCAACAAATACTTTCCTGCTAGCGCAAGCAAACTACACTAGGGACTACAAATAAAAAAGCCCCGCAGAAGCGAGGCTTAGTAATGCTGGTGGGTCGGGCGAGATTCGAACTCGCGACCAACGGATTAAAAGAGCTGTTTTAACGCCGACAGACTCAATTTAACACGAAAATTCACATTAATAAATGACTAAATCAGATCAAGAAAAACTAGAGTAATTGGGGCTGCAACGATCAAAAAAGGCTGCGGAGTAGGGCGCTAAAACTCCTTCAAAAACCTCAAAGTAAATACACGAGTTTGCATGAGTCCATTCTGCACTCCCATATCACGCCCATACTGTAAAGAAAATCTACCAACATCAGTATGTATTAGGCTGCTGAGCATAAAGCGCTGAGTGTTGATGACATTATTTTGGTAGACATTATTAATGGTGGTGGCGCCACCAGCTACGTAGTAGTACTGGGCAGATACCGTGAAGATTTGATTGATCTTATAGATCGGGCCAACTTGGGTAGTAGTAACTGGTTTTTGATTAAGTGGAACATTAGTAGAGGATAGGCATGCTACTGAGCATTGGCTATTACCGCCGTACCACATAGTGTCAATTGCAAGCATACCATCAAGATCGCCAACGATGGGTTGTTGATATCCCAATTGAATGTCAGTTGTGTAACGATTGCCACCCATATTAAAAGGTTGCATGCTCGAATAACCGCCTGTAGGTATGGTGAGATAGGCAGCTAATCCCAAATAAGTTCGAGTCTCACGATTGGAGTAGGGCCAAATTGCTGTTGCTAAAGCAATATCTCCAATACCAGTATCTGAAGGGGTGCCTGACAGTGAGCCAGCAGGCCTAACGGTGCCGTAAGGTAGCTGCACATATGAAGCACCTGGAAGATTGGCAATTGTGTAAGTTCCAATAAATTTGGGGATAACACTTTGGGCATCAACTACTGGACTAGCAAAGGGGCTAGCAGAAATTACTGAGCCATTCTTATAGTAAGTGGTGTTTTCAGTGTTGTAGTAGGTGATCTGCGCATAACGTTTATCGGGCAATGGCGCCACGATATCGTTAGGTTGCAAATCAATCCCCCAGCCCAATAATGGGTATAGGCACAGAGCGCAACTAGAGAGCGTCCTTAAGAATTGTTTCATTGATTCTGGGGGATAGTTTTTGTCTGGGGCAATTGTAGATTGCTTTGCATTAAGACGTATTTACGGCCATCTTTCTGATATTGAGCACAAAAGTAGTAGCATTGCAGTCATGAAATTTGCAAATGAAGGCCTCTTTTTAGTTTTCGCGCTAGTGATGGGCGGCCTATTTATTTCATCTTTGCCTTTTTTTGGGGGGCGAAAATTAGATAAGACTAATAACTATTGGCGGCTTGCTCTTGGAATGAACATAGTCACCTTTTTATTGTTCGCTTTCGCCTCTACAGTAAGCCCTATACTCCTGACGGTTGCTAATACCTTCTTCTTTGCCAGCTACTTCTTTCTGTTTATCTTTTGTCGCGCACTGAACAACAAGCCTGTTGCGAAATTGGTTGCTATTTCGCCCTTACTATTTGTGGCTTTTGGTTTTATTTTTGAATACATGCGCCAATTTGGCGTCTTTCAGGACAGGGTTTTATTTGTTATCTCCTTCTTGATTTTGTGTCTTATTGGAATGTTGATTGAGCTCTTTCAGTTTCAGAAGCGAGAGCGCCATATTCAAATTGACTTTCTGATTTTCACCTGTATTGCAGAAATAGTACTTGCGGTAATTCGGGTGGGGATATTGTTAGAAAACACCACAATTTCTGCATCAACGATTTATACAGAGCCTTTTTCTACTACTTTAATTAGATGGTTTGCACTTTCTTTTACCATCCTCTCCTATATTTCGATCAATGGCTTTCTGACTGAAAGGTTGGCTCGCTCTAATGCGGAAAGTCTTGAGAATACGGTTCGCGTAACTAACCTATTGGTCGAGCGTGATGCGCTGATTGAAAGCCTTATGAAAACCAATAAGTCAGCTGCTACAGGTGCCTTATCAGCTTCAATCGCACATGAGTTAAATCAGCCGCTAGGCGCATCATTGCTTAACATTCAATTTTTAAAAATGCTCCATGAATCAGGCGAGCTTACCCCAGAGCTTACAAATCAATTACTAAATCAGCTGGAAGGAGATGCGAAGCGGTCTGGAAATATCATCCGCTCTCTGCAGTCTATCTTTGCAAAAGATACTACTGGCTATGAATTCATTCAGGTTAATGAAATAGTTTCATCAGCTCTCGATATTTATAAATCAGACCTCGTCAGCAAAGGTATTAAGGTAACTAGTAGAGTAGATGAAGATATCAGCGTTACTGCTAACAAGGGTCAATTGCTTCAGGTTTTGATTAATTTAGTGAATAACGCTATTCAGGCGCTTTCTCAAGCCGATATCCCAAGTAAGGGTATTCAAGTCAATTGCTTACGGCAGGATAAAAATTGTATTGTTGAGATCATCGATAACGGTCCTGGGATTTCAAAAGAGAGGCAAAAGAGATTGTTTGAGTTACTCAATACTGATAAGTCAAAAGGTATGGGATTGGGCTTGTGGCTCTGCTCGCAAATCATGAATAATTTTGGCGGCCATATCCTGTTCGAGGATGCTTTAGGTGGTGGGGCTAAATTCATCCTAACCTTGCCAATTACCCCCCCCAGAGATACTGAGGTTATCGTAAATTAGATACCTCACGTTCGTGGGATATGCTGTTCTAGTAGTTTTGACATAATGCCTATATAAATTAGGTGCTTTCTTCGTAGCAGTATTTATGGCATTAAACGCAAACATTCCTCCTGAACACCAGCATATCTTCGTGATTGAAGATGATGAATCAATGCGCGAGACTTTATCCGGGATTTTGAAATTCTTGGGCTATCAATTACACCTCTTTTCAAACCCTTTGGAGTTTTTAAAGGCCACTATACAAGTCGCTCCAGCAATCATCATCACTGATATGCGCATGCCAGATATGTCTGGCGTGGAGCTACAGGCCGAATTATTAAAGCGTGGCAGGCAGGTCCCCATTATTTTTATTAGTGGCGAGAGTACCGTGCCACAAACCATTTCTGCAATGAAACAGGGCGCTATT
>CANCIL010000125.1 GCA_947378095.1 Betaproteobacteria bacterium | reverse complement strand
GCTAAATTATCAATTTGCGTGAGAAAGTTCATCACCGGATTATAGAATGGCTCTATGAAACAACTTGTCCTTATTCGTCATGGCGAATCCGCCTGGAACCTTGAAAACCGCTTCACTGGCTGGGCGGATGTTGACTTAACCCCTAAGGGTGCCGAACAGGCCCTGGCCGCAGGAGAAAACCTCCGTAAAGCAGGTTATGAGTTCGATATCGCCTATACCTCTGTTTTAAGGCGAGCCATTCGCACGCTTTGGCATGTTCAAGACACTATGGATCTCATGTGGATTCCTGTCGTACATAGCTGGAGATTAAATGAACGCCACTATGGCGCCTTAACTGGCTTGAATAAAGCAGAAACTGCTCAGAAATATGGAGATGAGCAAGTACATATTTGGCGCCGCTCATACGATGTGCGACCACCATTGTTAGAGCAAGATGATGAGCGTAACCCGCAGAAGGATCCGCGCTACTCTAAGCTCACAACGGCTGATATTCCACTAGGTGAGTGTCTGCAAGATAACGTACAGCGCGTGCTGCCACTTTGGAATGAATCTATCGCGCCCGCCCTGAAAGCAAATAAGCGTGTACTCTTAGTAGCGCACGGTAATAGCATCCGTTCTTTGATCAAGTATTTAGATCAAATGACTGATGAAGCGATCATGGAAGTTAATGTACCAAACGGTGTACCGCTGGTTTATGAGTTAGATGACAACCTTAAACCGATTCAACATTTTTATTTGGACTAGGGCAACAAGAATTTATGCGTCAATTTCTAAAGAACTTTGCTCTGATTGCAGTCGGCTTAATTGCTGGGGTTGCTGCCACTATTCAATTCTCGGCTAGCGCTCAACAAGGCAGTACCTTGCCTTTAGATGAGCTGCGTACCCTTTCAAATGTATTCGCTCAAATCAAACGTGAATATGTAGAACCAATCGAAGACAAGCAGTTGCTCACGGACGCGGTCAAGGGAATGGTGAGCAGCTTGGACCCTCATTCCACTTATCTTGATAAAAAAGATTTCTCGGAAATGCAGGAGCAAACTTCCGGAAAATTTGCAGGACTTGGTATTGAGATTACATCTGAAGATGGCGTTGTCAAAGTCCTCAATCCGATCGAAGACAGCCCTGCTGCACGTGCTGGCTTACAAGCAGGAGATTTAATTACGCGTTTAGATGACAAACCGGTTCGTGGAATGTCTCTCGATAAAGCTGTGCGCACTATGCGCGGCACCCCCGGCACAAAAATTACCTTAACCGTATTTCGTAAGAGTGAAGAGCGCAGCTTTCCAGTCACCATCACTCGCGCAGAAATTAAAGTTCAATCTGTCAAGGCAAAAATCCTAGATAACGATATCGCGTGGGTGCGAGTCACGAGTTTCCAAGAGCGTACTATCCCCGATCTCGCAAAAAAATTAACTGAGATTGCCAACCAAGATCCGAAACTGAAGGGCATCATTCTGGATCTGCGCAATAACGGTGGTGGCCTACTTCAAGGAGCAGTTGGTGTGGCTGCAGCCTTCTTACCAGCTGATGTGGTGATTGTGAGCACCAAAGGCCAAGCTCAGGATTCCAAACAAGTATTTAATGCTTCACCAGCAATGTATCGTCTCAATGAGCCAGGCGATCCCTTGGCCGGCGTACCAGAGATGTTTAAAAAACTACCAATGGTTGTACTGGTCAATGCCTACTCAGCCTCTGCATCTGAAATTGTGGCGGGCGCATTACAAGATTACAAACGGGCTACGATCATCGGCAAAACTACATTCGGTAAAGGTTCTGTACAAACAGTTCGCCCACTAACCAATGATTCTGCCCTAAAGATCACCACGGCCTACTATTACACGCCTAGCGGCAAATCAATTCAGGCTTTTGGTGTGAAACCAGATATCCCAGTTGATCAAAATAAAGATGGTGATCCAGATGATGTCTTAATTACTCGTGAGATTGATAGCGAAAAACATCTTCGCAATAAACAATCTACCGAAGATAAATTGATCAAGGATCGTGAACAGCGTCGACTTGAAGAGCTACAACGCATTGAAGAAAAAAATGCGAAGAAAACGCCCGAAGAAAAAGAGAAAGAAAAGAATAAGAAGCCTCCTGAACTGGGTAGCGCTGATGACTTCATGCTGTCTCAAGCAGTAGCCTTTATTAATGGTCAGCCGGTGAAGCGCTCTTCATCTAAGCTCGAGTAATACTTCATAACACTCGGCCTTGCAAATGAATGATGAGCAGTTACTACGCTACTCCAGGCATTTACTCCTTGAGGAGATAGATGTTGAAGGGCAAGAAAAGCTACTGAGTTCTCATGCCTTAGTAATTGGAGTAGGCGGCCTAGGAAGCGCTGCAGCCCCTTATCTTGCCGCTGCTGGGGTTGGTCACATTACCTTGATGGATCATGATCAGGTAGAGCTCACCAATTTGCAGCGTCAAATTGCACATACAGAAAATAGTATTGGCAAGAACAAAGCTGCCTCTGGCAAAGCATTTTTACAAAACTTAAATTCCGGTATTCAAACTGAAGCGATTCAAGCCAAAGCTACAGAGGCATTGCTGGATGATTTATTGCCAGGTGTAGATATCGTGTTGGACTGTACCGATAACTTTTCGACCCGCCATTTAATTAATGCAAGCTGCGTTAAACATTCAACTCCACTTGTATCGGGCTCTGCATTACGCTTTGATGGACAAATCAGTGTCTTTGATTCACGCAATGCCATATCCCCTTGTTATGCCTGCATCTTCTCACCAGAAGAATCTTTTGAAGAAGTCAGTTGCGCCAGCATGGGTGTCTTTTCACCTCTCGTCGGCATTATTGGCGCGATGCAAGCAGCACAAGCTCTACAAGTATTAATTGGTTTTGGAGAGCCCCTAGTAGGGCGTATGTTGCTTTGGAATGGGCGCAATACCCAAATTGATGAGATCCGCATTGCCCGCAATCCGGATTGCCCAGTGTGCGGAAAAGCACACTAAATTCTCAAGAAAGCAGACGCTCTAGTGCCTTGGCTTGATCTTCTGGTTCGTACGCTTTCAGGACCCTAGAGATCCGAGCCTTTAATAGCCCTACATTGGCTTTCAATATTTCACGTTTCACCAACAACAGCTGACTAAAGTGCATTGAAAAATCTGTCAGGCCCAAAGCCAATAAAAGTTTTGTCAGCGCAGGATCGCCGGCCATCTCACCGCACACAGCAATAGGCACATTGGCACGTTTAGCCTGACTAATAATGCTATCAAGCAATAACAAAATTGCCGGATGCAAAGGGTCATATAAGTGGGCCACAGCATGATCTGCGCGATCAATCGCCAAGGT
>CANCIL010000124.1 GCA_947378095.1 Betaproteobacteria bacterium | reverse complement strand
CAAAGCGCCTCACCCAAATTACCTTTGAATGTATGTGGTTAGGTATTGCGCAGGTTAAACCTGGCGCTTCTCTTGGCGATATCGGCCATGTCATTCAAACCCACGCTGAAAAAGCGGGTTACTCCATCGTGCGCGAATATTGCGGACATGGAATTGGCAAAGTATTTCATCAGGACCCACAAATTCTTCATTACGGTCGCCCCGGCACAGGCGAGAAGCTTGTTGCCGGAATGACTTTTACGATTGAGCCGATGATTAATGCCGGTCGTCGTGAGATTCGGACCATGCCTGATCAGTGGACTGTCAAAACCAAAGATCGCAGCCTATCAGCGCAATGGGAACACACCTTGTTGGTGACCTCTACCGGGGTAGAAGTTTTAACTTGGTCAGAAGGAAGCAATCCCCCTCCTGATTGCGTTGCTGGCCTAGCTTATAGACCCACTCTAGCAAGCGTTTAAAACATGAGTGAACCGCAGGTCGTTAGCCATATTCAAGATGCAGCAGGCTTGAAGGCTGCACGCGAAATTGCCTACGACCAATTTCGGAATACTCAAGCTGTTGGCAAGCTCACCAAACAACTCAGCAAACTCAGCGATGAACTTCTGAGTAATCTATGGAATAAATGTGGCCTCAATAATGAAGCTGCTCTTGTTGCAGTGGGCGGCTTTGGTAGAGGCGCATTATTCCCCTACTCCGACATTGACATTTTGATTTTGCTGCCAGCTGATGCAAAACAAGTTGAAGCACTATCCAAAAGAGTTGAGCAGTTTGTAACCAATTGCTGGGATACCGGCCTAGAGATTGGCTCATCTGTGAGAACAGTTGCTGAATGCATCTCTGAAGCCGATCAAGATATCACTGTAAAGACTTCACTCTTAGAATCTCGCCTCATCTGCGGCAAGAAACCGCTTTTTAAAGAATTTGCCAAAGCCTTTGAATCTTCATTAGATCCCAGAACATTTTTTCAGGCAAAACAAGCAGAGCAAATTCAACGGCATTACAAATACCAAGATACCCCTTACTCTCTTGAGCCTAACTGCAAAGAAAGCCCAGGTGGTCTGCGCGATCTGCAGGTCATCTCTTGGGTAAGTAAGGCTGCCTTACTGGGCAATACCTTCAAAGATTTAAATGAAGCCGGCTTAATCACCCAGCGAGAACTTACTGAGCTTAATCGCAATCAACGTTTTTTAGAAACTCTGCGAGCGAATCTGCATTTATTGGCAGGTCGTAGGCAAGATGTTTTGGCATTTGACTTGCAAGCAGCACTTGCCGCTTCGATGGGCATCAAAGAAGACAATTCTCGTCAAGCCAGCGAAGCGATCATGCGTCGCTACTACTGGGCTGCCAAAGCGGTTACTCAGTTAAATGACGTACTACTTCAAAACATCGAGGCCCTACTCTTTCCCCAGGAATCTAAAACTACCCATCCTATTCCGGGTGAGGGCAATGAACATTTCATTGAACGACAGGGAGTTCTGGATATTACTGATCCACAGCTTTACCAAAAGCATCCAGAACAAATTCTGAGAACCTTTTTGGTCTTTGCTCAAACACAAAACGTCAAAAGCCTCTCAGCCACCATTTTTCGCGCTCTGTATAACGCCCGTCAAAAAATGGATAGTCAGTGGCGCGCTAATCCCATTAATCGTGACTTATTCATTCAGATCCTAAAACAACCTGAAGGCGTCACCCGCGCATTCCAACTCATGAACCGAAGCAGTGTATTAGGTCGATATCTTCCTGCCTTCCGGAAAATTGTGGGGCAAATGCAGCACGATCTCTTTCACGTATATACGGTAGACCAACATATCTTGATGGTGTTGCGCAATGTGCGCCGCTTCATGGTTGTAGAACATACCCATGAGTTCCCATTCTGTAGCCGTCTTATTGCCCATTTTGAAAAACCATGGTTACTGGTCATTGCCGCCCTCTTCCATGACATTGCTAAAGGACGTGGTGGCGATCATTCGCAACTGGGTAAAGCAGACATGCGTAAATTTGCTAAAGAGCATGGCCTAGATAAGAAAGATACTGAGCTTTTAGTGTGGCTTGTTGCTGAACATTTATACATGAGTCAAGTTGCCCAGAAACAAGATATTAGCGATCCAGATGTGGTCAGAGCGTTTGCCAAAAAAGTAGGTGATGAGCGCCATCTGACTGCTTTATATCTCCTCACGGTGGCAGATGTTCGTGGTACTAGCCCTAAAGTATGGAATGCCTGGAAAGGCAAACTCCTAGAGGATCTGTATCGCGCCACCCTGAGAGTCTTAGGAGGTGCCAAACCAGATGCCTCTTCTGAATTGGCACAACATCAAGAAGAATCTCGTGCTAAGTTACGTCTCTATGGCATCAATGATGATGCCTATGAAGCGCTTTGGGCACAACTCGATGTTGCATTCTTCTTAAGACAAGATTCAGCAGATATTGCATGGCTTACTCGTCATCTTTTTAACAAGGTCAATAGCGAACAGCCTATCGTACGTGCAAGACTATCCCCAATTGGCGAGGGCTTACAAGTTGCGGTCTATGTCAAAGACCAAGAAGATCTCTTTGCACGGATCTGCGCTTACTTTGAAAGACATGGCTTCTCGATTTGGGATGCCCGCATTCATACTACCCGCCATGGGTATGCACTAGATACCTTCCAAATCTCCGGCAGTAATCTGGTGGATGAGGGTGGAAGTTATCGTGACATTATGCAATTGGTCGAATTTGAATTAACGGCCGCATTAAGCAATGCAGACCCACTTCCTAATCCGAGTATGGGAAGACTTTCTAGGCAATCGCGAACTTTCCCTATTCAGCCGCGGGTTCACATGGTTCCAGATGACCGCGGCAGATATTACACACTCGCGCTATCAGCTAGCGATCGTACGGGCTTGCTCTACACCATCTCTCGCGTACTCGCTAAACATCAAGTCTCGATTCATACCGCCAGAATTAATACCTTGGGTGAGCGAGTAGAAGACGTGTTGCTATTAGATGCTATGAACTTAAGTAAGAACCCCAAGCTACAGATTCAACTGGAAACAGAATTGCTAGAGGTTTTAGGGGCCTAGGCTAATTTAGTTAAGGCACGCTGTATGCGAATGCTTTCTACCTGATCAAAAGAAAACCATTTATAAGAAATATCCTCAAGAGATTTTTCTTGTCGCAAGACTTTCAGCCTATAAAGTAGATCTATATGCAAGTGAGGGCCCTCGCCTTTCTTGGGATTGGCTGGAATTTCATGAATATCAATATCAATTAGCTCGGGAAACTCTGGGTCTAGGGTGCAAACAAAACCGGTTTCCTCATAAACCTCTCGAATTGCTGCATCAACTGGCAACTCACCCTCATCGATATGGCCGCCAGGCTGAAACCAACGTTTAATGTATGGGTGAAATATCAATAAGACCTTATTTTCGCGAATGACTAGACCGCTGGCAGTTATATGCCCTAGCCTATTAGCTCTTGAGAGAGGGTTTTTCGACTGCAATAT
>CANCIL010000123.1 GCA_947378095.1 Betaproteobacteria bacterium | reverse complement strand
ATTAGCAAATGATTCTCCTTGGGAATGTAGATGAATGATCTGATACCGAAGTTGCAACTACCTAAAGCGATTGTTGGGCCTGCCGCATGGAATGGGCAAGAGTTACAAAAGGATACATCCTGGATTCTGGAGTGGACTCAAGATGAAATTCGCGAGCTTATAGAGGCGGGGAATTATTTTTTGTCACTGAATAAGCCGCTAGAGCAGATTTCTCCAAAACTGTTCCCAATACCCTCTTTATCCAAAAAGATAAAAGAGTTTTCAAATGAATTACTGTTTGGGCGCGGGTTTTTGTTGATCAGAGGATTGCCTGTTGATCAGCTAGAGCTTAAATTGTCTGCCACCATTTATCTTGGTATTGGTTCTCATATTGGAAGTTTGCGTAGTAGTAATGCAAAGGGACATTTATTGGGACATGTTAAAGATCAAGGTGTTGATATCAAGAATAAAGATGTCCGCTTTTATCAAACCAATAAAAAATTAGACTTTCATACGGATTCTGCAGATTTAGTGGCCTTACTTTGTCTTCAAAAGGCCAAGTCGGGCGGGGAGTCTTATATTGCCAGTTCTATTAGCTTGTATAACGAGGTTTCGCATAGGCGCCCAGATTTAGTAGAGGCTTTATTTATGCCTTATCCAACGGATAGGAGAGGCGAGATTCCCGATGGTTATGAGCCTTGGTACAGCATGCCAATTTTTACTTGGTATGAAGATCAATTAACTTGTACCTACATACGTCAATATATCGACGCAGCACAAATGAACTTTCCAGATGCTCCTAGGCTAACGAGTCAACAGATTGAAGTCATGGATTTGATGGATGAAATATTGGCGGAGCGAAAGGTTGTGTTGTCTATGGAGTTTGAGCCTGGCGACATTCAAATATTGAATAACCATCAAATACTTCATTCAAGAAGTGATTTTGAAAATTGGCCAGAGCCTGAGCGCCATCGTCATTTGCTCAGATTATGGATTGCTCCTGATAACGCACGGTCGCTTCCTGATTATTACGTTCCCCGTTGGGGCTCTACTACCAAGGGTGATCGCGGCGGAATTATTGTTCCAGGGACTCAGCTTAGTGTTGAGCTCAATACGCTTTGAAAACTGAAAATCTACCTGGGGTGTGATGATATGTTGGATAATCTGCGCAAGATAATAAATGATGCTTTGAGTCTTAAGCTTTCGATTTTTGGGCTCATTTTTGCAGCTTTAAATTTTGTTTCGCTAGGTCTTAGTGCGCAAGGCTACCCCAATAAGCCGATTACTTTAATTGCCCCCTATACCGCAGGCGGAGATAGCGATTTTTCAGGCAGAAACTTGGCTGCAGTAGCAACTAAGTTGATGAATCAACCTTTGATTGTTCAGAATATCGTAGGCGCATCAGGAACAATTGGTTCGCTAAAGGTTCGTAATAGCCCGCCCGATGGCTATACCTTGCTGATCTCACGAGTAGGTTCTCAGGCTATTGTGCCGGCACTCGACAGCAAAACCCCCTACAAGTGGAATGATTTTACTTTCATTACTTTGTTAGATTTAAATCCTATGGTGTGTGTTGTCAAAAGCGACTCACCTTATAAAAACATGAAGGATCTGCTTAACGCTTTGCGCTCTGATCCAGGCAAGCTCAATTATGCAACCGCTGGTGCAGGCACTTCTCAGCATTTATCCGTCGAAATACTGCTCAATGCAGCAAACCTGCCTTCTTCAGCGGCTACGATGATCCCATATAAAAGCGCTGGTGAAAGTAGTGCTGCCTTACTGGGAAATCAAGTCGATTTTGTTTGTAACACGATGACTACTTTAGCGGGCCAAATTAAGGGCGGAAGTATGCGTGGTTTGATGGTATCTACGCCAGATAGACTAAAAGATTTCCCTGATATTCCCTCTAGTCGCGAGTTGGGATTAAATCAATTTGAGCAAGCCACGGGATGGAGTGGTTTATTTGGCCCACCAGGATTGCCCCAAGAGGTAGTGGATAAGTGGACTGAAGTATTAAAGAAGGTGGCTCAAGACCCAGCGTGGGAGGGGGCCAATAAAACAGCGGGAGCGATTCCAGCAATTCGTTCCCCATCTGAAACGGAGCAATTTGTGAAACAGCAAGTTCTTCTTTATGAAAAACTTGGCACGAATTTAGGTTTGCGTAAATAGTTTTCAGGATATATAGCTTGCTAGTGAGTCGGGTACGTTTGCCTGAGCTGAATTTATTTTCTTCTTTGGGCCGGGATAATGTCGTGCAGATATTGCTACATTGGTCGGCTCTCTGTACTGGCAATCCAAACTTAGCTTTAGCTTCTTAGGCCCTTGCGCTTAGCAATTACGGCGTTCATCGCCGGGGGATCATTTCTTTTATTTTTGCCACAAGTTCCAACATTATGGCTACCCGCATGCTTATTTATGAGCTTCTTGTGTTGGCTGGCTTTATACCTAGACCCTCAAATCAGAGGGCTTCGATATATTTTTATTTGTCTTCTTTTATTCACTGTGGGCTTTGCTTGGAATGCAAACTATGCAGATAGGCGACTGGCAAATATTCTTGCCGAGGATTTAGAGGGCAAAGAACTCAGTGCTGAAGGAAGAGTTGTCGCTCTTCCACAAAGTAGTTCTGCGGGCGCCAAGTTTGCATTTGAGATTAGCTATCTTTTGAATGGCAAAGAAAAGATCAGTGTATTTCCTAAAAGAATCTATCTAAGTTGGCAGCCTGCATGGAGAAGCAATGAAGAGGTTCCTCAAATAATCCCAGGGCAGCGCTGGAATTTGAAGGTCAAGCTCAAGAGACCATATGGATCTTTAAACCCTTATACCTTTGATTTTGAGCGTTGGTCATTTCATCAGGATTTTGGTGCTAGTGGATCCGTTAGATCTGGCAAATTGTTGAAAACAATTGATATTGGTCTGACCGAATTTGAGTTGCGCATGGAGTTAGCACGTTGGAAATTACGTGAAAAGATTCGTTCACTCTTGCCAGGTGATGCGCGCTATGCCGGCGTGATTATTGCGCTAGTGATGGGAGATCAAAATGCCATTGAGCAAGATGACTGGCGGGTATTTAATGCAACCGGTATAGGCCACCTCATTTCTATTTCGGGCTTACACGTCACGATGTTGGCAGGTATTGGGGCGTCGATTGCTGGATTTATCTGGCGGCGTCGCGCATGGCCACTTATCATTCCGTTGAGTAAAGTAGCAGCAGCCTCAGGTTTTATCACGGCATTCATCTACGCATGGTTAGCAGGCTTTCAGATACCGGCGCAAAGAACGATGTATATGGTCGGCGTCGTTGCCTTTGCTTTATGGACTGGCAGAAATCCAAGATCATTCGATATTTGGTGGTGGGCGCTCGCATTTGTTCTAGTCATTGATCCAATGGCACCTTATACGCCAGGATTTTGGCTTTCATTTGGAGCGGTCGCCGCCATTCTCTTTGCGATGAAAGATTCTTCTGGATTGTTGGGTATCCCCACTGGAAAAGAGTTGGAGGTGCATTGGTCAAATCGAATCTTGCAGGCACTACGTGAAGCTTGTCGTGTACAGGCAGTGGTAACCATTGCACTACTCCCT
>CANCIL010000122.1 GCA_947378095.1 Betaproteobacteria bacterium | reverse complement strand
GTACCAACCCAATCAGGCTTCCAGGCGACCTGAACGCTCGTGATCCACTCATTGCCTTCAATGCGGTAAGTGCCTGCGTAGGACACAAGGCTGTTTAATAGTTCTGCACTATCTTCACTGCTGGAGGCCGGCTTTCGACCTTCACCAGTCAAGGTCACCATGACATGATTATTTTCAGCGATGCAGATAAACCCAGTCGGCTTTTCACCAAGGGGATAAAAAAGCTCACCCGTTTCTTTAATCTCTACCTCGTAGGAGAATAGTTTCCATATCCCTACAAGGGACTTTTTGCTTTCCATGCGGCTTATTTTCGCATTACTTCCTAGCTTATTTCAAACCTATTTGCCTTAGCCACGATTATTAGGACTGCTTATAAATCAGTGTGAGAGCAGAAATTGGTTTTTCAAATACCTTACGCTCTGTAAATACATCAAATAGTCTTTGCAATGCCTTTACGTCGGGGGCTTTCACTTCGTTGTAGAGAATGTATCCACTAATGGGGACTTCTTTGGCTAATTCGCCATCAATAGCGGTATAGCCTTTGAGATACTGGTTGGCATTGATTCCTTCTTTGCGAACATAGTCAACGCCAGCCGCATAACCCTTGAGAAATCCATTAATAGATTCAGCTTTCTCTTTTAAGGTTTTAGAGGTAAGCGCTGCTGCGCCGCCAATCCAGGGGAGGTTATCGCCTAAAACATATTTAGAAACCACTCCTGCGCCAATGGATTTGGTAATTTTTTGTTGCTTACCAATGACAGCAGTTGGCTCTAGTACATAAGCACCATCAATTTGACCTGCTACTAATGCGGGGAGAATCTGTGCGATCGGGAGTTCTACTATTTGTGCATTTGTCACTCCTGCGCCTGATAAAACTGCCTTGGCCAGGGTGACATTATTAATTCCCGGGCCACAGGCAACTTTTTTACCACTGAGCTCTGAAATATTCTTGATACTTGAGGCAATGGGAACAATGACTTGATCCAAGATATATTTTTCATTTGCAAAATTCATGCAAGTAAATTTGATTGAGCCTGGAGCTTGAGCATCAGCTAAAGCAAGTGCAGTAATAGCAACCCCATTGGCGCAACCATCAATTCTGCCTGTGATCATCGCCTCTACCACTTGGTTTGGACTAGCAAATTTCACGGCCTCAACATTAACTCCGGCCTGTTTAAATAATCCGCGCTCTACAGCAGCATAGAAGGGAAGGCCAGCAGCAATAGGCCAATAACCAATGAGTAATTTTTTCTCTTCAGCAGCTTTTGCTGTGAAGCCTAGCGAACCCATCGCTAAAGCAAGGCCTGATTTGAGGCCGAGAACTAAGGTGTCGCGTCTAGAGAATTTTTTTGAGTTCATGCATCCATTCCTTTAGGTAATGTATGCATCCTAAGCCTATCTAATAGACGTCGACGAAAGGAATTCTTTAATTTGGTGCATGAATTTCACTTAAAAGTGCCATATCCATACCGCGCTTACCCAAGACGGATACCCCAAATGGTGCATCTTGGATGGTAAGCAAGGGTAAGTTCACCTGTGGGAGCCCACAAAGACCAGCAATGCATAACAACTTGAAGCTATTTTTTCGGAAGGCATCCAATTCGCTAGCAGTAGCATTCAAACGAGGTGCAATATCGATTACCGTTGGAAGTATGAGAAAGGTATTCTCAGCAAGCAATTGATTCATTGTCTTTATTACTTCGATTTGCTCTAATTGCGCTTTTTTCTTTTGCTCTACTGTTATGAGGCTAGCAGCTTCAAAACGTTCTTTTATCCCTGGGCCCATTTCATTTATATGCTCTTTAGCCCAGTTACCGTGCTCTTGCCAGATTTCTGCTCCTTGAAGAATGCGGAAAGTTTCTGCCCAATCTTGAAGATCGCCATTGCCGATACTCACAGTGCTAATTTGAGGATTGCCCAGCCGTAGTGCAATAGCTTCTTTTGCCTGCTTGGCAACATCGGCTGGCAATAATTCAAATGCCTCTTTTAAGAAAAAGAAGGATGCGTTAGATTTGGTGAGGCGAGTTTCATTAAAAAGGACTTCGCCAACCTTCAGAAGAATTTCTGGATCTCGTGCAAACCACCCCAAGGAATCAAAGCTTTTGGCAAGCGGGCGAGCATTCTCAAGGCTAATACGGCCATGCGTGGGACGGAAGCCATATATTCCGCAGAAGCTTGCTGGTGTTCGGACAGAGCCGCCAGTATCTGAGCCAATCGCAAAATCGACTAAATGAGCAGCCACTGCTGCGGCTGATCCGCTGGATGATCCTCCCGGAACTCTACCGGGAGCAGCAACATTTAAGGGTGTGCCGTAATGTGCATTCATGCCCAGAATGCTATAGGTCAGCTCATCCGTATGTGTTTTGCCAACTAATGATGCACCAGCATCAACAAGGCTTGAGATAAAAGGAGCAGACTTACTAGGAATGGGATGTGAGTTAAGCCAGGCAGGACTTCCAAACCCAGTAGGAATATTGGCGATATCAAAGATATCTTTCACACCAAAAGTGAGTCCGCTAAGTGGGCCTGAGGCACTGGATAGAATTTCTATCGGCGCTTCTTTGCAGAATGCATTGATGTTATCGCGTTCGAAGATTGTGGGCATAATGATTAATTGAAAGTCTATTAAGAATTTAGAATCTACATTAGGAGTTTAGGGCATGTGGAAAAATTTATCCAAAGAAGATTTAGATAAGGCTTACAACAATTCTTTAGCTGTTACCAATAGCTCAGAGATTGTGCAGTCATGGGTTCAATCTAGTATCTCGGCCAAGGAAAGGCTCCATGGTGATCGCGATATTTCCTATGGAAATTCTAAATCTCAATCTTTTGACTATTTTTCCGCAGGAGAAAATGCTCCACTCATCGTTTTTCTGCATGGTGGATTTTGGCAAATGCGATCCAAGGATGACTTTACGTTTATTGCCCCGCCATTAGTTGAGGCAGGTTTTAGCGTAGCCATGCTTGGATATCGATTGGCGCCTCATGTCAACATGCATGAAATTGTCCAAGATGTAAAAGATGGATTAAAAGCAATAGCAGCTCATGTAAAGAGCAAGCATCATGTTTCTCCAAAGATGTGGCTATTAGGATGGTCTGCAGGCGCCCATCTTGTCAGCATGGTGCAGGATGAAGAGAGTGTTCTTGGTGGTACTGCCATTAGTGGAATTTACGATTTAGAGCCGATGAGGCACTGCTATATTAATGAAAAGCTGCAGCTAGATGAGATTTCTTCAGTAAAGAATTCCCCCATGCTGCTCAAGCAGCATGTCTCTAAGCCATTGGATATCTTTGTAGGTGGAGCTGAGTTGCCACAGATGCAAAAGCAATCGATTGATTTTTCAGCGTATAGAAATTCGATTAATGCGCAAGGCATCATTAAAAATATACCCGAAAAAAATCACTACACAATCTTGGATGAGCTTACAGATAAGAACGGGGAAATCTTTAAAGCTTTGATGGCGCGCCACGTTAATAGAAACTCATTTTAAGAGGCTCATTTTTATGAAAAAGCTACTAATAATCATCTTGCCAATATTTTTCTTATTGAGCATATTTATTCGGCCCGCACAGGCTGATGACAAATTGGTTAGGTGCGTGCGACTTTGGA
>CANCIL010000121.1 GCA_947378095.1 Betaproteobacteria bacterium | reverse complement strand
TATCGTGACAGTTAATTTATATATGCCCCAAGAGTATGTGGGTGCAATCATTACATTGTGTGTTGGTAAGCGCGGCATTCAGATGGATATGAATTACCTGGGTCGTCAGGTTAAGCTCACTTATGAGCTGCCAATGGCAGAGATTGTTTTGGACTTCTTTGACAAAATGAAATCCATCTCACGCGGGTATGCTTCGATGGATTATGAATTCAAGGAATATCGTCCGGCTGATGTGGTCAAAGTCGACATCCTAATTAATAGTGAGCGGGTAGATGCACTTTCTGTGATCGTGCATAGAAGTAACAGCCAACACCGTGGGCGCGAGGTGGTTGCCAAAATGCGCGGCATCATTCCTCGCCAGATGTTTGATGTGGCGATTCAGGCAGCTATCGGTAGCAATATTGTGGCGCGTGAAAACGTGAAGGCTTTGCGTAAAAATGTCTTGGCTAAATGTTACGGTGGCGATATCTCACGTAAGCGCAAATTGTTAGAGAAGCAAAAAGAAGGTAAGAAGCGCATGAAGCAAGTGGGTAATGTGGAGATCCCACAAGAAGCCTTCTTAGCTATTTTGCAGGTGGAAGATTAATGAACTTCGCTCTCATTCTCTTTATCTTAGTGATTGTTTCAGGTATCGCCTGGATCGCAGATAAGGTCTACTTTGCCCCGCAGCGACTGCGGGCAGGTATCTCACGTATGCCGCTGTGGCTGGAGTACACCGCAGGATTTTTCCCGGTGATTTGTGCAGTATTTGTATTGCGCTCATTTCTGGTTGAGCCCTTCAAGATTCCATCGGGATCCATGATTCCGACATTGCAAATTGGCGACTTCATTTTGGTAAATAAATTTACCTACGGAATTCGCTTGCCAGTGATCAATCAAAAGGTGGTGGACTTAGGGTCACCTCAGCGTGGGGATGTTGTGGTATTTCGTTATCCACGCGATGAATCAGTTGATTACATTAAGCGTGTAGTAGCCATTCCGGGTGATGTCGTTCAATATCAAGATAAGCGTTTGACTGTGAATGGTCAGCCCTTGCAATATAGTGGTGGCGAAGCGTACCTAGATCCAGAGAACATGCGCTACGCCAAGCGATATACAGAAAGCTTTCCAGCGGATTTAGGCGGCAATCGTCACGATATCCTCAATGATCCTGATCGCCCATCTGGATTTTTCCCGACAGAGCGTTTTCCTGGCATTGAGTTTTGCCAATACCAACAAACAGGTTTGACCTGCAAGGTCCCTGCTGGCCATTACTTTGCTATGGGTGACAACCGTGATAACAGCGCAGATTCTCGCTACTGGGGATTTGTGCCAGATAAAAACATTGTTGGCAAAGCCTTCTTTGTTTGGTTAAACCTCGGAAATCTTAGCCGCATCGGTGGCTTTGAGTAAGCATCATGAACGCGCGCGCCGTCATTGAAACTGCACCGCTTCAAGAGCGCTTGGGATACACGTTTAAAAAGCCGGAGCTACTAAATCAAGCTCTTACGCATCGCAGTCATAGCAAGAAAAATAATGAGCGCTTAGAGTTTTTAGGTGACTCCATCTTAAATTGCGTTGTTGCAGAAATGCTCTATGAGCGTTACTCCGATTTAGATGAGGGCGACCTCTCTCGTGTGCGCGCGAATTTGGTTAAGCAACAAGCCTTATATGAAATCGCCCAAACTTTGTCTTTGTCGGATTACTTACGCCTAGGTGAGGGCGAGCTCAAGAGTGGGGGCTTTCGTCGCCCATCTATTCTTGCTGATACCTTAGAGGCGGTGACCGGGGCAATCTTTATGGATGGTGGCTTTGATGCTGCCAAAACTTGTTTGCGCAAGCTGTATTCCATTATCTTGGCGCACGTTGATCCTAAGACCTTGGGCAAGGATGACAAGACGCTATTACAAGAATGTTTGCAAAGCTATCAGTTGCCACTACCAGCCTATAACGTCACTGGCACTACTGGGGCTGCCCACAATCAGCAGTTTGAAGTGGAATGTTTGATTCCGAGTCACAAGGTAGCGGTAAAAGGTGAGGGAGCATCACGTCGCGCTGCTGAGCAGGCGGCAGCAAAGTTGGCTTTGATTGCCATGCTAAAAGCTTTGCCACAAGAATCTCGTAAACCCAAGAAGACTCGGTCGGCCAAAAAGAAGGCGGCTAAAAAAGAAGTGACCGAAGAGCAGTTTAATCTTAAGCTGAAGGGCTAATCGTGTTTAGATGCGGCACCATCGCCATTGTGGGGCGTCCCAATATGGGCAAATCTACTCTTTTGAATGCCTTAGTTGGTCAAAAGATCAGTATCACTTCCCGTAAAGCTCAAACGACGCGGCATCGCATTCTGGGAATACAGAACCGCGAAGAAGCGCAATTTATTTTCATTGATACACCTGGTTTTCAGACACGCTTGATGAATACCTTAAATAAGGCGCTCAATCGGACGGTGACGACTGCCTTACAAGATGTGAATGTAGCTTGTTTTGTAGTCGAGGCAGGTTATTACGGTGAAGATGACAAGAAAGTGCTTCGCCTTCTCCCGAATGATCTACCAGTGGTTTTGGTTCTGAATAAATTAGACCTCTTTAATAGTCGTTTTCAGACTCCGTCAGAGCGTGACCAGGCTTTGCTGAATTTTATGAAAGAGATGAGTCAGCCTTGGACTGAATTAGGTGGGCACGAAGATCAAGGCAAATGTGAGTTTGCTGAAATCGTCCCGATGAGCGCTAAGAGCCCGGGTGATGTTCAAAGATTATTAGATGTGTTGGAAGGGTACTTGCCTGAAGCACCGCCTGTGTACGATGGCGATACCCTAACCGATCGCAGTGAACGTTTCTTGGCAGCTGAGATTCTGCGTGAGAAGGTCTTTCGTTTTACTGGTGAAGAATTACCCTACACCAGTACTGTTGTGATTGATCAATTTAAGATGGATGGCAAGATGCGCCGTATTGCTGCCACTATTTTGGTGGATCGCGATAGCCATAAAGCCATGATCATTGGTCAAAAAGGCGAGCGCTTGAAGAAGATCTCAACCGATGCCCGCATTGATATGGAAAAACTCTTCGATGGCAAAGTGTTTTTAGAAACCTGGGTCAAAGTGAAGCGCGGCTGGGCTGATGATCGTGCTGAGTTGCGGGCACAAGGTCTGGAATAAAACGTATGGCCTCGATTCGAGTTGCTGACGAACCCGCTTTTGTGTTGCACAGCATTCCGTATAAAGAGACAAGTCTGATCTTGGACGTATTTACCAGACAGCATGGTCGCATGGCTCTGATTGCCAAGGGCGCTAAACGTCCTCACTCCACATTACGCCCAGTATTGCAACGCTTTCAGCCGCTATTAGTTTCTTGGAGTGGCAAATCGGAGTTGCGCACTTTGACTAAGTCAGAGTGGGTTGGCGGAATGCCATCGCTTGTCGGTGATGCGCTCCTTTGCGGCTTTTACCTCAATGAATTATTGGTGAAGTTTTTAGCCCGAGAGGATGAATACGAAAAGCTCTACGATAGTTATTCTCAAACCATCAATGCACTCTCTAACCTTGAGTTTGAGTCCAAGGGTTTGGAGGAAATTCTGCGGCCATTTGAGCTTTCGCTTCTACAGGAGACTGGCTATGCAGCGGCTCTTGATCGATGCGTTGAAACGAATGAAGCCCCCA
>CANCIL010000120.1 GCA_947378095.1 Betaproteobacteria bacterium | reverse complement strand
GTTGCCTTATCTTTCTTTCGAAAAGCAAAGTTCAATTTTTTTCCTTCGGCTGCATTCACAAACCGCAATGTCAGTAGACCATTTTCTGGGCTAGCCGCTTTGACCCATTTCTTGATCAGATTCGCTGAAGCTTGTGTAGCCAGCGCGACTTCAATTGCAGGGCTTGCGTATTGCAGCTCAATAAGGAGTTTTGATTTAGATGGCAGTGGCATGGGATTGAATCAGTTCGCCCCTGAGGGTGTAATTGAGAACCTCGGTGACTTCAATATCTACCATGCTGCCAATTAAAGCCTCTACATCTTGACCATTTGTCGTGAAATGAATTACGCGATTATTTGTACAACGGCCCTGAAGATTAATGCCGTCTTTTGCATAGCCTTCTACTAGAACTTTTTCGACATTACCCAACATTTTTTGGCTAATTTGATTGGCCTGGCCTTCAATGAGTGCTAATAAAGTTTGTAAACGTTTGAGTTTGACTTCATAAGGCGTGTCATCACTCAGATTGGCTGCTGGCGTGCCTGGACGTGGGCTAAAAATAAAGCAGAAGCTATTATCAAACTCCAAATCGCGAACCATCTTGAGAAGTTTTTCAAAATCCGCTTCAGTTTCACCTGGAAAGCCCACGATGAAATCGCTTGATAGTGTGAAGTCAGGGCGTACAGCGCGCATTTTGCGAATGATGCTCTTGTACTCTAGTGCTGTATATCCTCGCTTCATAGCCGAGAGCATGGCATCAGAGCCATGCTGAACGGGTAAATGCAAATGACTCACGAGCTTAGGTACTTTGGCGTAAACGTCGATTAAACGTTGCGTAAATTCTTTTGGATGACTGGTAGTAAAGCGAATGCGCTCGACTCCCGGAATTTCTGCGATGTATTCAATTAACAAGGCAAAGTCAGCGATCTCCTCCGAGTCACCCATCTTGCCCAAATAGGCATTGACGTTTTGTCCCAGCAGGACGATTTCTTTAACGCCTTGACTGGCGAGACCGGCTACTTCAGTTAAGACATCATCAAACGGGCGCGATACTTCTTCGCCACGCGTGTATGGAACTACACAGTAGCTGCAATATTTAGAACACCCTTCCATGATGGAGACATAGGCAGAGCCACGTGTTTGTCGTGATGCAGGCAGGTGATCAAACTTTTCAATTTCCGGAAAAGAAATATCGACTTGGGAGATGCCAGTTTTGCGACGTTGTGCAATTAAGTCGGAGAGACGATGCAATGTCTGTGGACCAAACACTACATCGACATAAGGCGCGCGGCTCACAATTTGTTGGCCTTCTTGACTGGCAACACAGCCACCGACGCCAATCAGTAAATCGGGCTTAGACTTCTTGAGCTCGCGTAAGCGCCCAAGATCAGAAAATACTTTGTCTTCTGCTTTTTCTCGAATCGAGCAGGTGTTCAGAAGAACTACATCTGCATCTTCGGGTGTATCAGTCATCACCATGCCTTCATCGGCATGTAATATGTCGGCCATTTTGCCCGAGTCATACTCGTTCATTTGACAACCAAAGGTCTTGATATAAAGCTTTTTCATATGCCGTTCTCAGGTTTGTAGCTGGGGGCGAAGCTCAGATTTTACGGGATATGGACTTAGATGAGTCGGTAAGCTGCAATGGCTACCAAGGTGGGTGGTATGGCAGCAATCAATAGATATAGCGCTGAGACAGCGCCATTGGGGAAGTAGGCGCGCAAAATGGCGATTCCCGCTGGATTAGGGGCATTTGCAATCACGGTGAGGCCGCCACCAGCTACTGCTCCACCAACCAAGGCAAGTTTGAATTCGGGAGAGGTACCTGATACTAGTGAGCCTAAGTAAGTAAGGGCGGCGTTATCCGTAATAGCCGTGAGTGCAAGACTGCCATAAAAGACGGCGGTAGGACTCATGATTTCTAGGATGGGTTGCAGCCACCATCCTTGTAATGCTCCCAAGACAACTAAACCACCCAAGAAAAATCCGACCAAGAGAGCCTCTTTCAGAATCAAGGGATTTTGATGTTTTGGATAAGCAGTGGTGTAGCCAATAAAGAACAAAAGAAGCCACATAAACATGATAGGGTCATGTGCGAAGACGACGACACCCAGCAAAAACAGGAGATGCATCAAGATCACTGCTAGTGGAATCTTAGCGGGCTTATTGGTGGATTGTGGATCTACTAGTTGACGATGAAACAGCAGCGTAGCACCAAGAGCATTAATAAAAATTGCAATGCAAGACTCAATGCCAAAGTTAGAAAACATAAATGCTGAGCTCCAGTTCCAGGTAGTGGCTACCATGAGTACAGGAGGAGCAGCAAAATTGGTGAGCGTACCACCAATCGAGATATTGACAAAGAGGACGCCAATCGTGCCAAACATTAATTTAGTAGACGGTTTGTTTTTATAAACTAGGTCGCGTAATAAAAATGCAGCCAAGGTCATTGCTGCCGGCTCTGTAATGACCGAGCCTAGTAAAGGGGTTACGGCGAGCGTTAAGAAATACAGAGCAGGTGCACTACGGATGCGTAGTAGCACTTGTAGTGCCTTGCCAAGGTAATGCAATATTTGTGTTGCAACATACAAAATAGGCTTGCTGCCTGCCACGATCATGATGGCAAACACAAATAATGGCTCAGTGAAATTACGTTGATCTAGAAATGATTTGGCGGCATCTAAGCTATCACTCAAGCTCATAAAGATAATGAGGACCGCCGCCCAAAAACCAAAGACAATTTCGACTTCACCGAGCAGATGCCATAGGCCAGCATGTCTAATTGATTTGCTGGCAAGCTTTTCAAAATAGGCGGTGCAAAAAGTATGCAAAACTGCGATTGCAAAAATAATGCTTGCACCAAGCTCTGTCGGGGTAAAGTTCATAGCAGAATGTTAGCAGGTGCTTAAATACATCAAGAGATTGTTACTTAAGGAGATTTTGGTGAAATTGAAGATTGGATGCCAGGAGTTGATTGCTCGTGCGATGGCCGAAATTGAAACTGTACCGCTTGAGGAGGCTCAGCAATTATTGTCTGACCCCAATACCGTATTTATTGATATTCGGGATGTGCGTGAGTTAGAGCGAGAGGGAATGATTCCGAATGCTTTTCATGCACCAAGAGGCATGCTTGAGTTTTGGGTTGATCCGGACAGCCCTTATTACAAGCCTGTCTTTGCGGATGACAAACGCTTTGTCTTATATTGCGCTTCCGCCTGGCGTTCGGCCTTAGCTACTCATGCATTGCAGAATATGGGTCTACCAGGGGTTTGTCATTTAGAAGGGGGCTTTAGCGCTTGGAAAAAGGCGGCATTACCGATTCAAAAAAAGTCGACAGAGAAAAGTATCAATCCTCACTCTTAATATGAATCTAGAATGCATTTACTAAGAAAAACTTAAAGGTCATTATGAGAAAAGTAGTGTCACAGTTTGGAGAAGGCCCCCTTCAGCAAAAACTCAGTACGGGTGATTTGCAATATTTATCTGATGCAGAAGTTTCTAAAGGAGGCTCTGGTACAGGACCATCGCCCCATGAATATTTAGGCGCCGCATTAGCAGCTTGCACCAGCATGACTTTAAAGATGTATTCAGAGCGTAAATCCATTCACTTGAAAAATGCGATCGTGACAGTCGATATTGAACGTCATGATGATGTAGAAATTTTTATTCGGGATATTGAATTGAT
>CANCIL010000119.1 GCA_947378095.1 Betaproteobacteria bacterium | reverse complement strand
TAAATAGTCAACAATGCAGTATTTATAAAGCAAATATGTGTTTTATGTGCTGATCTGGTTTCTGCCGGCTTGCTTAGCGCGGTACATTGCTTGATCACAGGCGTTATAACAATCTTTTAGGATTGAGCTTGGATCGTTGTCCATAGCTTTGAGAGGGTCAAACATCACCAGTCCGATGCTGATCGTAATGCGGATCTCTTGATCTTGTGCGCTTGCGCAGATAGTTTCTGAAACTAAGATGCGCAAGCGCTCCGCAACCTCTTGGGCTTTTTCTTGAGTAGTTTCAGGCAAAACAATGAGGAACTCCTCACCTCCTACACGACCAAAAATATCAATCTCGCGCAACTCCATTTGACAAGTCTTGACCAAATTGGTGAGCACAACATCCCCTATGGGATGACCATAGGCATCATTGATATTTTTAAAGTGATCGATATCCGCCATCATGAAAGCAATACTTTTTTTACTACGAAAACTTTTTAGGATTTCTAGTTCAGATCTAGCGAAGGTCTCGGCACGACTCAAGGCTAAAGTGAGCGGGTCTATCTTGGATATTTGGCCTAATGAAAAATTTTGTACTTCCAAGCGATTTAATAAGGCTTTGATATGAAGTACGCCCAATAATAGAAAGCCTGATATCGGTACCGCTAAAAAGGCATCGACAATATTGATGTCACCACCATTCCAAATAAAGACAATCGGATTAAGTCGTCTACCCAGCATTAGACCTAGGCCAATAGCCAGGCAACCGCCAGCTAATCGGTAGGACTTAGAAAGGGTAAAAAGATAAATAGCATAAAGAACCGCTATAAGTTGAGCCGCTAATGCGACTGAATAGAGGGATAGCGCCAGAATCATCGTTAGACAGACTCAATAATTTTTTGCAGCTCATTGCCCTCTTTTAATAAATCTAGAGCGGCATTCACTACTGTTGAATCTAACTTCACGCCGGACTCTGCTTGAATTTCATCCATTGCAGCAGCTAAGCCCCTTGCTGGCCTATAGGGGCGATGGGTGGACATCGCCTCAATCGTATCAGCCACACCTAAGATACGACCCCCTTGAGAAATTGCATCGCCTTTCAATCCATTCGGGTAGCCACTACCATCTAAGCGCTCATGATGTTGATAGACTGCCTCAGCTATCGGCCATGGAAAAGGAATATCTTTCAGAATTTGATAGCCAGCCTCTACGTGCCCTTGCACCATCTTCATCTCTAAGTCAGTCAAGTGTGTTGGCTTGGTCAGAATTTCTGAGGGCACTGCTACCTTACCAATATCGTGCACCATTCCTGCCATATAGAGCGCCTGGGAATCTTCATTACTCCACCCCAACTTATCCGCAATTCTCATTGCAATCAAAGCCACTCGTTTCTGATGTCCTGCGGTATAGGGATCTCGCCACTCCATGGTTCTAGACATCGCCTCAATAGTGGAGCGCAATGCGCTTGCCAGGCGCTCCTGTGTCAGCTGTTTTTGATGAATTTGCTCATCCAACTGCCTTTGTCGTTCGATAGAGCGAAGACCAAATCCAATTTCATGAGCAAGGCTTTGAAAAAGCTCAACTTCGGTTTCTCCAAAAGAGTTGGGTTCAGATGAGTACACCAATAAACAACGGCGTAACTTCTCTACACCATCCTGAATAGGGCAAGCAATCGCAGAGCGTATGCCAAATTTTCGCGCTCTGTCACGCCAAGGCAAATACTGTTGATCAGTCTCTGAATCTATTACGAAAGTAGTTTTGCCGGAACGTATACAAGCGCCAGCAGGACCTAAGCCTGATGGAATTTGATCATTCCAGGTAATCAAAATATCTTTTGTATAGGCTATGGCAGAACCAGAGCCACCCATGATGGTCACTGTCTTTTCGGCATCGTCTTCAGCCTTGCCAACCCAAGCTAAAACATAGGGAGCTTGTGATGCAATGGCAGAACAAACTTCCTGGATCAATGCATCGGTCGAACTTGCTCTCGCGAGTGCTGCTGCAGCCTCTGAAAGAGCTGATAAAGCAGCTCCGCGCTTCTGCATCTCTTGCTTGAGGTCAGCAGCATTATCAGAAACGAAGTTACTAAGGGATTTGTTGGTCATCCTTTGATTATGTTCCTATATTGATCCCCTGGGTCATTTATAAGCGCCACACTACTAATCCGCATAACTCAATCTGGGCTTGATCAAAGCTGCTATAAATATCAAAAAATTCGCCGCCCTTTGATACCTTGGATAAAAGTCTATCAAGCGGCATCTCTAGAAATATTTGGTGGGGTGTAGCCATCACCAGGGCATCAGCAACGGGAAGCTCATCCCATGGAATCAGATCGATGTTGTAACGCGCTTTAGCATCACTCACTTTAACAACTGGGTCATATACATAAACATCGACTCCAAAGCTTTTGAGCTCAGCAATAACATCTACTATTTTGGAGTTACTGGTGTCCTGAACGTCCGGCTTGAATGCCAAACCAAAAACATTGACTTTGGCGCCCTTAATATTGATATTGTTAGCTATCAATTGCTTAACTACCTGATCAGCGATATATTTCCCCATACCATCATTGATTCTTCTACCCGCAAGAATTACATCGGGGTGATAACCCAACATCTCTGCTTTATAGGTTAAGTAATAAGGCACGATACCAATGCAATGCCCGCCAACCAAGCCTGGTCGCACTGACATAAAGTTCCATTTGGTCGATGCAGCATCAATTACCTCATTGGTATCAATACCCACCAGATGTGAAATGACTGCTACTTCATTCATCAGCGCAATATTGAGATCACGTTGAGTGTTCTCAACCACTTTTGCAGCCTCCGCCACCTTGATGCAAGATGCCCTGAAGATTCCTGCGGTAATGATCTTGCTATAGATTTCTGCAACCTTCTCCAAGGTCTGTGGAGTATCTCCAGAAACAATCTTGATGATCTTGACCAGCGTATGGGTTCTATCTCCTGGGTTTACACGCTCTGGTGAATAACCCACATGAAAGCCTTTCTTCCAGACCATACCAGAGGCGGATTCCAAAATCGGGATGCAAACCTCTTCAGTAGCGCCTGGGTAGACAGTGGATTCATAAACGACCGTGGCACCCTCTTTCATATTACGGCCGACCAATTCAGTAGCGTTTTTGAGGGGCAAAAAGTCGGGCTGGTTAGCTTCATCAATCAGCGTTGGCACGGCCACGATAATGAAGTCTGCCTTCCGTAATTGCACGGGTTCATCGGTAAATGTCAGATGGGTTGCTGAGCGCAACTCTTCGGCAGTAATTTCATCTGTAGGTGAGATTCCCCGCTTGAATAGTTCAATCTTTTCTTTATAAAGATCAAATCCGATCGTCGGATATATTTTTCCAAACTCTACTGCCAGTGGTATACCTACGTATCCTAGCCCAACGATTGCAATGGTTGTCATTTTTGATCTTTCATTTGTTGATTATTGGCAGGGGTAAGATATCCAGAGCGTACTCGGTAGCCATAAGCGATCTTTCCGCGCACGAGTAAGTCATAGATACCGATCAAACGGCTATAGGTATGAAATTGGTGGTAGCCAAACTGCTCTAGAAAGCCTGTACTGAGCATGCGAATTAAGTCTTTTGTCCTATCTTGTCTAAAACGAGAAAACTCCTGAAGCAATACAGCACAAACCGATACCACTGTGCCCAGCACTACGCCAAAGATGAATAGCAAGAAAACATCATCCAAGGTAGCTATTCCAAAGTAATAGGCAATAGGCGCCAATAGATATGATGCTGCCTCTACTAAGGCTGAGAGTGCTTCAAAGATAAAGAAAAAGGGTACTCCAAACATGCCCACCATGCGAAAGCGCGGATTAAAAAACATATCCCGATTCCAAATCATGGATTGC
>CANCIL010000118.1 GCA_947378095.1 Betaproteobacteria bacterium | reverse complement strand
TGGATTTTGCAGCCCAAATTGTGTTTGGTCGATGAGCCTAGCATTGGCTTATCCCCTAAAGTAGCCGAGGAGGTTTTTGTTTGGCTAGATCGCTTTACTGAAAGGGGTATTGGAGTCTTATTAATTGATCACAACGTGCGGCGTGTGGTAAGAATGTCGCAAACTATATTTGTACTTAGTTTGGGATCCATCACCGCTTCAGGAGATCAATCTAAATTTACTGGTGACTTGCATGCTCAAGTCAAAGAGTGGCTCGGCCTCAACTTCTAGTCTACCCATACCAGTAAATAGAGCTTGATGAGATTATTTTTTTAGCAAGGTTTTGGTATTTCGATATATGGTGTTCTCTTTGATTTGAATTGCAATATCAAATTTATCCAATGCTCTTGTTGCCTGAGACGCCAATTAATCAGACTTGACATCTAAATTATTCAAAATGCCAGCCCATCGGTTGACTTCATTCTGTACAAAGCGACTAAAATCCTCTGGAGATGCGCTTGATGCTGGTGCAATTAATTGCTTCTTAAAGGCATCTCTTAATTCCTCATTTTTTAGGGCGTCAGAGCTGGCGTTAAATAACTTTTCCAAAACTGGCTTTGGTGTGCCAATAGGGGCAAACAAACCTTGCCAAGCGTTTGTTCCAATTCCTGGAAAACCAACTTCACTCATAGTAGGGGTACTTGGTAATTCTGATAGACGTTTTTCTGTTGTTACAGCTAATGCACGTAATTTTTGGGAGCGAATCATTTCAATTACTGATGATGCATTGATAAATGCAATTTGCACTTCATTGCTTACCATTGGAACAATATATTGGCCTGCACCACCGTTGTAAGGTATGTGAACCATCTTTAAGCCAGCTGCTTTTTCGAATATCAACATATCTAGCATTGAGTAGGATCCTACGCCAGGGGAGGCATGATTGACTGTCCCTGGATTTAGTTTTGCGTAGGTAATGAGTTCCTGAACACTGCTGATCCCTAATTGTGCTGAAGCAACTAAAATATGTGGAATCGTTGCCAGGATTGTGACTCCAGCTAAATACTCTGAAGGCTTTTTCTTCATCCTTCCTGCTAGTAAGGTTTCATTTAGTGCATTGGTACTGAGGTTGCCAATAAATAATGTGTATCCATCGGCTGGCACTTTAGACATGGAATCCAAAGCAATCATCCCTCCTGCGCCAACCCTGTTCTCAACAAGTACGGGCGTATTAAGTTTTAAAGACAGTTGCTTTGCAAATATTCGAGCAACAGTATCAGTTGCTCCACCTGGCGCCAAAGGAACAATTAGCTTAATTGGCCTATTAGGAAATAACGAGTCTTGAGCAAGTACATTACGCAAAAAAAATGGTTGAACCAAAAAAATCAAAAGCGGTAAAAATATGTGAAGATACAGTGTGAAGTAGCGATGTTGAATATGGACTTTCATCTTGAAATACCTTTTCTAATTGGATTCTTCATTCCGATTAATATCCGAATATTTACGTTTATTAAAACTCTTTTATTCGGACAAATAAAATAACTTGCACTATAGTATTTTATAAATGTAATATCAGCCTTATAAATATACCAATAAATATTCTTAATGGAGACACAATGATCAAACAACTGAGAACAGAACGTGACAATCAACAGTGGATGCTAGATCTAGCTTTAAATATGCGAGGTCGAGTACAAAACTTTGAACGTGATGACATTGAGGTACCAACTGGCAAACGCGCTCGAAATTACCGCATGCTTCCCAAGGTATGGCGTGAGGCCGCTGAAAGACATGAGCGTTTAGCTAAGGCTGCAAAAGAGCGCGGCGCCAATGCTTCCGCTACTTATCATTTTGACCATGCGATTGAGGCTTATCGTCATGCTCAGCATCCGATTTATTTTGATGATCATCCGGTTAAGAAAAAGCTATACATAAAATTATCGGAGATGGTTGATTTGCGTAGTGAGACTGCTGATTACCCAATAGAGCGGGTGGAGGTGGAGTTTGATGATGGCAAAACGATATCTTGCTTGTTGCATCTTCTTCCAGATCGTCGTAAAGCGCCTGTAGTAATCTATGTTCCAGGAATGGACCAAACTAAGGAGGTTTTTCCTAAGGCATATCACAATATTGGTTTGGCACGAGGCTTTCATGTGTTAGCTATGGATGGTCCTGGTCAAGGGAATTCCAACATACAAAAAATACGATCTGTTGGTGATAACTATGAGCGCGCAGGCGCTGCAGTGATTAGTTATTTGATGACTCGCCCTGAGGTTGATAAAGACAAGATTGCAATCTATGGAATTAGTATGGGTAGCTATTGGTCATTGCGACTTTCTAGCTATGATCATCGTGCTGCAGCAGTAGTTTCATCTGTCGCTTGTTTTAACCCAAACAATACAATTTTTACCCAGTCCTCTCCGCGCTTTAAGCAAATGTTTATGTATATGGCAGGCTACGAAGATGAAGAGCGTTTTGATGATGAGGTGGTCAAAGATATGACTGTGCGTGGACATCTCGATAAAATTACATGCCCTACCTTATTGGTTACTGGTGAGTTTGATCCGCTCTGTCCTTTAGAGGATGCAATTGAGGCTTATGAAGATCTTAAGGTTCCGAAGGAGATGTGGGTTTTTGAGAATCAATATCATCCTTTATGGAGTATTGCTAATTTGGGCGGCATGGATTGCCATGATTATGTATTTGATTGGCTCAAAAATTTATTTGATGGCACTCAGGTTCCTACCAAAGAGGGAAATATTTCCTACATCAAGGAGAATGGCGATGGTCCTTGGTCTGAGTGTGAATGGGAGCCAACCGTAAAACGTGGCGAGGCTTATTTCTAATGCACATTCATTTAAAGATAAGTTTGAAGGGGCTTTAATTATGGGCGATCGACATTCCTTTGATCGTCGTGGCTTCCTAAAGATTGCCGCACTCACATCGAGCGCTGCATTTGTCGGAGATAGTTTTGCTCAGACCGCTTGGCCAAAATCAAAGCCTATCCGCTTAATCGTGCCATTTCCTCCTGGAAATACAATCGATATCTTAGCAAGATTAGTCCAGCCAAAAGTGAGTGAAATATTGGAGCAATCAATCGTCATTGATAATATTGCTGGCGCCTACGGCCGGATTGGTATGGCTGCAATTGCCCGCGCCAACTCAGATGGTTATACGCTTGGTGCGGTTCAGGGAGGTCCAATGATTGTTCAGCCACATACCGTAAAAAATCTGCCATACAATACCATTAGTGATTTCGCTCCGGTAGCTGTTTCGGCCTGGAATTACAATGCCTTGGCCGGTTCTAATACTGCACCATTTAAAACGCTACAACAGATGGTCGCTTGGGCTAAAGCCAATCCTGACAAGCTGACGGTTGGTAGTACGGGTGAGGGGGGCTTTTCGCACCTTTGGTTCGAGGATTTTAGACGTCAAGTCGGCTTTACTTATACCCATGTTCCCTATAAAGGGACATCAGGGCTTGCTACCGATCTTGGGGCTGGCGAGATCATGGTTGCGGTTGATGGGATCTCAGGCTTTTCACCCTTTATTAAGTCTGGAAATATTCGACTACTCGCAACAACCAATGGTACAAGACTTCCTGAATGGCCTGGAGTGCCGACACTAAGTGAGGTCATTTTTGGCTTTGTAGTGAATGGTTGGTTCGGGTTTGTTTTTCCTGCAAGGACGCCAACTGAATTTGTAAACAAGATGAATCAGGCAATTAATGTGGCTATTCAGGCGCCTGGAGTTGCTGAGCGACTAGCTACATATGGCTTAATTGGGGTGACTCAGTCACCAGAGTATTTTGATGCCCTCAATAAAAAAGACTATCAGCGTTATGGGGATTTGGTAAAGGCGATTGGAATAGTTCCTCAATAAATTCATTTTTAAATTTGTATACTCATAATCCTTTGGTGCCAAGCTCCAGATTGAGATGGTTCGCAAGTTTGATTCACTTCTTAAGCTCCCCTGATGTTGCCGAAGTGATTTCAAAGGTGGGTTTGATTGCTATAAAGCCGTGAGAGACTTATTCCAATCGTAAT
>CANCIL010000117.1 GCA_947378095.1 Betaproteobacteria bacterium | reverse complement strand
TATGCACCAACACCAAAATCAGTATCAGCATTGAAGTCTTGATTTGATGGCAAACCAAATTCTTGGGCTGCCCTTAACCATGCGCTACATGTAGGATCATTATTTCGAAGATTAGATACACCTAAACCTCCCTCTGCGCCGTGATATTTGTTAGCGCCCTCAGAATACGATTCTGATTTTTTAAATAAAGGTAGTACGCTTTCATAGCCCCAACCTCTGGCACCAGCTTTCTCCCAATCGTTGTAATCCTCTTTTTGGCCACGAATATAAATCAACCCATTGATAGAGCTTGACCCCCCAAGGACTCTTCCACGTGGCCACATCATGGTGCGATTAGATGTTTGCTCCTGGGGCTCGATACTGAAGTGCCTTGAATACCGCTCATCAAATATAGTTTTGAAATAGCCGATAGGTAAATGAAGCCAAAAACCTTTGTCAGAATTTCCCGCCTCAAGCAAGAGAACGCGATTGCCAGCCTGGCTGAGCCGGTTTGCCAAAATGCATCCAGCAGAGCCGGCTCCAACAATAATGTAATCCCATGTTGTATTCGATAATTTAGAGCTCATGCATCTAAATTTTCATTGCTTTTTGAGGTGAACGACTACTTCGACGATTGGCAGTCAATGATCCACGTGCCAACCAGCTCAGACAATCAATTTTTAGCTCATTCCGCATTGAAAGCAGAGACTCATCATTCCAAAGATTATTTTTTTCTCCCGGATCAGCGCCAAGGTCATACAGCTCACCGTAAGTATCGTCGAGATAAAGCACTATCTTCCATTTTGAATCTCGGCGCATCAGAATAAATTCACTCCCGTTTTGGATATGATCTCGAGCAAGCTCGGCATAAACCGCATCTCGTGCTTGATAATTTGGCAAATGCGATAAAGAACCCCAGAGAGATCTCGCCTCAAAATCCTCAGGAATTGGTAGGCCCGCAGTTTCTAATATCGTTGGGGCAATATCGAACATCTGCACAAGATCATTTCGAATCCCTTTTTGTATATCTAGGTTTTTAGACCAGAAAATTAATGGGACTCGCACAACAGAGTCGTACATAGTCCACTTTTGAATGTGGCCATGATCACCCAGGGCATCCGCATGATCCGAAGTAAATATGACAAGCGCATTATCCAAATAACCACGCGCATCCAATGACTTCAAGATTCGTCCTACTTGTATATCAATCATGCTCACATTAGCAGCATAGTGACGCCTTAAGCGGAGAAAATCCTCTTTGGTAGCATCACGGCGCCAAGCAATTGAATCAAAATTAAAGTCAATCATGTTGTCGCGTAACTTTTGCTGGGCGCCGGGTTGCGCATGCAATTCCTGCTCACTAAAATCAGGCGTAGGAATATCAACATCAGCATATTCTGCGAGAGCCTCAGGAAGAGGATCGTAAGGAGGATGGGGGCCAGGAAATCCAATTTGCAAAAATAAAGGATCCTGATTTTTACGATCATCTATCCACCAGCAAGCGGTATCGCCTATAAAGTTATCAGGATGCATATCAGGATCTAGATCCCATGTAAAAGCACCAAGCGCTTTTTTATAGCCCTCTGGGTCTGCAGCAAATCGGTTGTAACGAGATGGCTTTGTTAATTTTCGATTATGAAGTGCTTTATCCCATTCATCGTAAATCGCTCGATCACGCTCCTCAAGGAATAGCGGTCTATCCTTATTTTCCATGATAAGGCGTTGATGAAATCCACCTGGTGCATCGTAAGGATTGATGTGCATTTTGCCGATATTGACGCAATGATATCCATAGTCTGCAAGACTACCTACCCACGTAGGTTGCCATGGTTGAAAATTGCTGAAGACTTGACAACCATGAGGGTACTTACCAGTAAATAAACTAGCCCTTGCACCCACGCAAACAGGAGAAGTTACGAAGCACTCACTATAAGCAGCCCCTTCCTTAGCGAGGCGATCTAGATTTGGTGTTTTCATCCATGGAGCCCCCAATGCACCAATTGTGTCAGCCCTTTGCTGATCCGTCATGATCAGAATGATGTTTGGACGTGTCTTATCTTTTGTCATTCCGGCTTAATCTCCGCAGTAGTAATTACAAATTTCCATTTATCTAATTCATTTTTTTGAAATGTCATAAATTTAGCTGGTCCAGCAACCAATACATCATCACCTTGAAGGGCTAATTTATCCCGTAAAGCTGGAGACTTAGCTGCTAATGCAGTTGCTTCATATAGCTTCTGAATAATTGCTTGTGGAGTTCCTGCAGGTGCAAATAATCCGAACCAAGCCGAGGCAACTACGTCATAACCCATCTCCTTTAGAGTGGGTACATCTGGAAGAACAGAGGATCGAGATAAGCCAGTAGTAGCAAGAATTCGTACGCGACCAGCTTGTGCCTGTGGCAAAACTACCGGTAGATGATTTTGTGAAAATAATACTTCATTTGAAATAACCGCCACCAGAGCCTGGCCACCGCCAGGATATGGAATATGCATTACTTTGGTTCCTGTTTTTTCCTTGAGTAGTTCAACAGAAAGATGCGGGAAAGTTCCTATACCGTTAGAGGAATAGTTGGCGCTTGCACCCTTACTCTTTAGCACTTTAAAAAACTCATCTACCGAATTGATTCCAGAATTTGTATTTACAGTAAGCGCTAACGGTCCCTCGGTAAATTGCGTAATTGGAACAAAATCTTTCGTAGGATCGTAACGCAACTGCTTATACATGGCCGGCGCAAAAGCATGGGTTGCGGCACCACCCAATAAGATCGTGTAACCATCAGCAGGAGATTTGGCAACAAAATCAGCACCGATTGTTCCGCCTGCTCCTGGTTTATTAATAACAATTACTTGCTTACCCAGTTCACGACTTAACTGATCTGCGAGTAGGCGACCCGTAATATCAACTACGCCCCCCGGTGGGAATGGGACCACCAATTGAATAGGCTTATTTGGGTACTCTTGAGCATGTATAAAACCTGGAACCAATAAGCAAAAAAACAGCAGTACAGTATTTCGGATTAATAATTTCACACATGTCCCCTTAAAGTGCCTGTCAAAGTTATTTTTATATTCTTTATATCATACTATATTTAATCAGACTTGTTAATATACAATTAAATACCAATAAATCAATGGCATAGCAATACCTAAGGAACAAATGCGGCATTTTTTTCAGCACAGTACTAGCCCACTGTATGCCCAGGTAACTGATGCAATGCGAGAGCGCATTGTTAAGGGTGTTTGGCCAATTGGAATGCAAATCCCATCACTACCACTCCTCTCTGAAGAGTTTGGCGTTGCTTTAATAACGGTACGTCAGGCTGTGCGGCTTTTAAAAGATGAAGGCCTACTACAACCAGAGCAGGGTCGCGGAACTTTTGTAAAGGCTAAGCCTTTAGCTCTTCCGCAAATGCAAGTTGCCAGCTCACTTGAAGCACTTGCTGATCTTTACAGGGATCTTACGCCTCGATTAATGCCAATTAAAGAGGGTCCTGCTACACCAAAAATTGAGTCAACTGACGGCATGGCCGCACCAAAATACCATCTCCTGCGCCGAGTTCACTCGTATGACAATCAACTAACCTCCGTCATATCTGCATACATAGATGAAAGAATATTTAAGCTCGCCCCAAAAAGATTTAGAAATGAACTAGTAATCCCTGTGTTGATGGATCTTAAAGAAGTTGAGATAGGATCGGCAAGACAAATACTGACTATTTCTACTGCAGGCTTAGAGGCCGCCAATGCATTAAACATTTCTGCAAGCTCTCCCGTAGCTGAAATCAGAAGAGTTTTTTGTGCGCCCGATGGTACCGTTATTTATTTGGGTGAGCTAACCTATCGCGGAGACTTTCTCCGCTTGGATATAGATTTATTATCGAGAGAAATCTAATCCCCGGGCGATGCCTTCATCAACTATAAGCGCTACTTAGTTAAAGCAAAACCCAAAAGACAAAACCCCCACCATTTCTGATGAGGGTTTTGTACGACTCGACACATAGTTAACACTTTATACCGGACACATACTTTACAGTTTTTGGCATAGGAGGGACCGCTCTATGCCGTGGAATGAAAGTACGAAGATGGATGAAAAGCTCAAATTTGTGTCGCGTTACCTCGATGGCGAGAAAATTACTACCCTGTGCCAGGAGTTTGGAATCTCCAGAGTGACTGGCCATAAGATCATTGATCGTTATAAAGACA
>CANCIL010000116.1 GCA_947378095.1 Betaproteobacteria bacterium | reverse complement strand
GCATGCGGTGCTAACCCCTATCCTTTGGTCACGCCTTGTCACCGAGTAGTGTCAGCGCAAGGCCTTGGAGGTTTTATGAAAGAGGATGCTCCCGGTTTTTATCGTCAAATCAAGATCTGGCTTCTAAAGCATGAGGGTGTGCTGTAGTTGCGTAACGGGGGTTTAGGGTTGACTCAACTTTCTTAGTAATCTGGTAGACAAAGAAAAAAATGCTTTGATGAGGGTGTCATTACCAGCAGCGATCTTTGTAAAGCTGTAAAAAGCCATCACGGTATGGCGAGATAACTTAAGTTCATCTTTGTGCGTAAATTGCTTGTGATTAGCAATCTTCGACAGAGTCATGCATGCTAATCCAAATGCCAAAAAGCAAAATTGACGTATACCAATCTCTTGCTTTGGAATAAGGAGGATATAGCGCAAAGATTCTTCCAGCTTTTGATAGGCAATGCACAGCAACTCAGTCTGACTCACATTAGCAGGCTTCCAAGAAACACCCCGTGCCTGATCTTCGGGTGAATCCTTAAGGATATTGGTCATTTGTAGTGCTTGGCCAAAAGCAATTGCTAAATCTTCTTTCCCCTGAATGCGCTGTGCGAATTGAGGTGAATGATTGCTAAAGATGGTGGTGAGTAGCTCACCAACTACTCCTGCTACAACATAACAATACTGTTCAAACTCTTGAAGATCTTTGAGGCCTGCTTGAGTTTGCTTGTTATGAAAATGAGACATGCCATCAGACATGATAGAGACACAACGACTGACAGCAGCTTGGTCCTTAATCGAGCAGGTATGCAAGATGCGCAGAACGGTTGGCGTATGAATAATTAAATCGAGCTCATCTTGGTTGCCGTAATTTTTGAGGGCGCTTAAGCAAGGATCAACAAAAGTATTTACTGGGGATTTTTCGAGAACGGCATCCAAGAAAAGTTTGGATAGCGCTTGTTTGCTACTTGGGCTTAAATCTGCCGCATCTTCAATCGTATCTACGATACGACATAGTAAATAGGTGTTGCCAACCACCTTCTCAATGGTTGGAGGTAGTAGCGGAATGGTGAGCGCAAAGGTGCGAGAGACAGATCCCAAAATGGTTTTCTGATATGCCAAATCGGCATTGGGGTTCTCTTTCGGGGAATTCACCCCTGAATTATGTCAGACCAGTCTGCTTCAAATCGGTACTTATTCCCTTATTGTCAAAAGTGACATGGCCATATAATTTGAGCAATTTCCTGAAGGAGAAACTGGGCGATGTTGATTTGGTTTGTCATCATCTATTGGGTGGTATCTGTAGGCATTGGCTTGTGGGCCGCACTACGCGTGAAGAACACTGCAGACTTTGCTGCGGCTGGTCATAGCCTGCCTTTGCCCATTGTTACGGCCACAGTTTTTGCTACTTGGTTTGGATCTGAAACGGTTTTAGGTGTTCCGGCTACTTTTTTGAAAGAGGGTTTAGGCGGCATCGTTTCTGATCCCTTTGGCTCCTCCATGTGTTTGATTTTGGTTGGCCTGTTCTTTGCCAGGCATCTCTATAACCGACGCATGCTCACTATTGGCGATTTCTTCCGTGAAAAATATGGACGCACGGTTGAGGTTCTTGTCACCTTGTGCATTGTGGTTTCTTACTTAGGCTGGGTAGCTGCGCAAATTAAAGCCCTCGGCTTGGTATTCAATGTAGTTTCTGAGGGCAGCATTTCTCAAACGGGCGGTATGTTAATCGGCGCAGGTAGTGTGCTCATCTATACCTTGTTTGGAGGTATGTGGTCTGTAGCGATTACCGACTTTATTCAGATGATCATTATTGTGATCGGCATGCTCTATATTGGCGGCGAGATGACCATGCAGACTGGTGGCATTGGTGTAGTGATTGAGCATGCCGCGGCTGCAGGTCAATTTAGCAACTTCTGGCCCGATATGAATTTGGCTTCGATTCTAGGATTTACGGCGGCCTTATGCACCATGATGCTGGGTTCAATTCCCCAGCAGGATGTATTCCAGCGCATCACCTCTTCTAAGAACGTCAATATCGCAGTACAAGCTGCGATATTGGGCGGAGTGTTGTATTTCATCTTTGCATTCGTGCCACTCTATTTGGCTTATTCAGCAACTTTAATTAGTCCCGATCTGGTAAAGCAATATTTAGATACCGATCCCCAAATGATTTTGCCAAAACTCATCCTCAATCACGCTCCGATTTTGGCGCAGGTCATGTTCTTCGGTGCGCTTCTCTCGGCAATTAAGAGTTGTGCCAGTGCTACTTTATTAGCGCCTTCAGTCACCTTTGCGGAAAATATTGTTCGCGGCTTCTTTAAGCATCTAACTGACCAGGATTTACTGAAGGTCATGCGTATTACTGTTTTGTGCTTTGCTGTAGTAGTCACTTTTTTTGCAATCAACTCAGAACTGTCGATTTTTAAGATGGTTGAGAGTGCCTATAAAGTCACTTTAGTTGCCGCTTTTGTGCCTCTGGCTTTTGGGGTATATTGGTCAAAGGCAAATTCTCTGGGGGGTTTATTGGCTGTAGTCTTTGGCTTAGTTGTTTGGATTAGTTGTGAGGTTTTGGCTCCGCACGGCATTTTGCCCCCCCAATTAGCTGGCCTTTTTGCTAGCATTGCGGGCATGCTTTTGGGTAGTTTGGTGCCAAAAGACATGCTGAAACCAGTTTAAAGACATATCTGCCTAAAAAATAAGCAACCAAATTTGTTGCACTGCAAAATATTCTCATCTAATATGACAGTAATTCAAAATTTTTTGTTCTTATGGGGTTCCTATGAAAATCTGTGTGATCGGTGGAGGGGGCGCAATTGGCGGCTACCTTGCTGTTATGTTGGCACGAGCGGGCAATGATGTCACTGTTGTTGCACGAGGCGCTACTTTAGCGGCCATAAAAGAGCGTGGACTTGCTCTGATTATGGATGAGCAACCAGAGCCTTTGGTTGCAGAAGTGAAGGCAGTAGAAAAAATTAGAGATGCTGAAACGCCGGATGTCGTCATTTTGGCGGTGAAAGCGCATCAAGTTGAACCCATCATTGATGACTTAGCAGCCATCATGGGTCCAGAGACCATTTTGATTCCGATGCAAAACGGAATTCCATGGTGGTACTTCCAGAAGTTGGGTGGCGAGTATCAAGATCACTCCGTTGAAACTGTGGATGCTGGTGGTATGGCTAAAAAAGCCATTAATCCAGATAACATTATTGGTTGCGTTGTCTATCCGGCAACCTTTACTCAGGCTCCTGGTGTGATTCGTCACGTTGAGGGAAATCGCTTCCCATTGGGTGAGCTTGATGGCAAATCAACAGAGCGCATTCAGAAGATGTCGGAGATGATGACTGCAGCAGGATTTAAGTCACCAATTTTGGATGACATTCGTTCTGAGATCTGGCTCAAGTTGTGGGGCAATATGACCTTCAATCCGATTAGCTCACTAACGCATGGCACTCTAGAGGGAATCTGCCAGTACCCCTTAACCAAAGAGTTGGCGCGCAATATGATGGCTGAAGCGCAGACTATTGCTGAGAAGCTTGGCGTGACATTTCGAGTGGATATCGAGCGTCGTATTGCTGGTGCTGAAAAAGTCGGCAAACACAAGACCTCGATGTTGCAAGACTTAGAGGCTGGTCGTAGCTTAGAGATTGATGCGTTATTGGGTTCAGTGATTGAGCTAGGTAAGATCACCAAGACTCCAACACCTTGTCTGAATACCGTCTTTGCATTAACGAAGTATTTGGATGAAAACGTTCAAGCGTCTAAAGGAAGCTTGGCTCTGCCATCTGTATCGGGTTATTAAGCTGAAAAACTGAAGTTAACTCAGTATTAAAAAAGCCCTTGCTATGTAAAGTAGCAAGGGCTTTTGTTTTAAAGGTAACTGATTTATTCAAAGCGATTATCTAGGCGACCCACACCATCGATGATGATGCTGACATTACTGCCTGGTTTCATGGAGCCAACGCCGACTGAAGTGCCACAGGCAATGATGTCTCCTGGCGATAATGACACATCTTGAGAGATGAGGCTAACTAATTTGGCGGGTGGAAAAATCATGTCCGCAATAGGATAGTTTTGACGCTCTTGATCATTCAAAATCGTCTTAATGGTCAATTTGCTAGGATCCACATCGGTAGTGATGTAGGGGCCAAAGACACCAAAAGTATTAAAGCTCTTTGAGCGAGTCCACTGTGCATAGCCTGGATCGCGATTGAGAAT
>CANCIL010000115.1 GCA_947378095.1 Betaproteobacteria bacterium | reverse complement strand
CTGTCTGAAAATAAAACAGGAAATGAATTGATGAACGTATCACGCAGAACCTTTATTACAGCAACAGCCTTAACTCCAGTAGCGTGTGGCGTTCCACTAAGTTATGAAAGGGGTACACCCGTCGCACAGCCTCAGCCCATTCCTGTAGTTCGTCCACCAAAAGTAGGGCAAGAGTGGACTTATGTTCAGCGCAACGTATTTGACGGTAAAACTTTAGGCTTGTTAACTGAGCGAGTGGCTAGCATAGCTTCAATGATTGTGATTGAGCGATCCGATGAGAGTGGTGGAAAATTTTCTAATGAGGTCCAAGGCCCATGGGGAATGGTCATTACGGATCCGCATTGGTCTCGCACGATGACATTTAATCCGCCTATTGCGCTTTGGCCACAGGAGCTTTCTGCGAGTTGGTCAAAACAATTTACAACTAAATATACCCTGGCAGGATATCCAGACTCCTCCTATCACTGGCAAGAATACATGGGCGCGCATGGTTGGGAGCAGATTACTGTTCCAGCCGGAACATTTTTAACTTTGCGCTATCAAAACTTAATTAATTATGAAAGTAATGATCCTAATAAGGTAAATTGCATTCGCAAAGAGACTATTTGGTTTGCCCCCAGTATTGGTCGTTGGGTAGCAAGGGAATCCTCTGGCTCTTATATGATCCAAGGTCAACTGGGTACACCTAATTTAGAAGACAGTTATCAGTGGCAATTAACGGCCTATAAATAATTAATGCTTCGCTCATTCTTTTCCTTTGCTTTTTCTCTGCTCTTAGTTGGGTGTATTTCTTCGCAGCCATACCCAACTACGACACCCTTGGCGACACCTTTGAGTGCGCCAAGCATGCGTACCCCTCAAGTGGGGCAACAATGGGTTTATCAGGTTCGTAATGTTTTCAATCAGGAAGTCGTAGATGTTGTTACCGAGACAGTGGTCGCAATAACGCCACAAATTCGGATTGAGCGCGTTGGTCAAAAGTCAGGACTATTGCCTGATGAAATCCAAGAGCCCTGGGGATTTGTTGTGCAGAATCCTCAGTGGAATCCACCCCAACGTTTTGAGAAAGCCTTGCCCCTGTGGCCAGAAAAACTGATTCCGGATTGGTCGGATTTTTATCGCACTCGTTACCAAGTTCCTGCTTATCCAAATGCCAGTTACTATTGGGGTTTGTCTAGCAAAGCGCTTGGCTGGGAGAGAATTTTAGTGCCAGCTGGTCAGTTCAATGCCCTTAAATATCACAATGAAAATCCTTATTTCGAGAGTAATGATGTGTTTAGGGTAGGTAATTATCGTGAAGAGGATGTCTGGTTAGCCCCCGAAATTGGACGCTGGGTCGTTCGCAGATCCCTTGGGCGCTACATTACCTTGGGTGTTTCCTGGTCTAACGCCTATTGGGATGACTATCTTGAGTGGCAACTGCTCTCCTGGAAGTAAATGAGCAATAGGGCTAATGCGCTTAAAATATGCGCATTACCATGTATACCGTTAAAGAACTTTTCCCCACCCTTCAAGGCGAAGGTGCTCACACTGGAAGAGCTGCGATTTTTTGTCGCTTCGCTGGTTGTAATTTGTGGAGTGGCAGGGAAGAGGATCGTGCAACTGCCATTTGTCAATTTTGTGACACGGATTTTGTTGGCAGCGATGGGTATGGCGGTGGAAAGTTTCAACAAGCGTCAGATCTGGCGAATGCAATCGAACTTGCTTGGAAAAGCACCTCGGCAGGACCACAACAACGATATGTTGTTTTTACTGGTGGCGAGCCATTGCTTCAATTGGATGCACCCTTAATTGATGCACTTCATCAAAAGGGATTTGAGCTAGCTATTGAGACCAATGGCACGATCAAAATTCCAAAGGGTGTTGATTGGGTCTGCGTCAGCCCCAAAGCTGGCTCTGAATTAATCGTGCTGCAAGCAGATGAGCTAAAGCTCGTGATTCCACAAGCTAATCACCATGCCCTAGAGAATGTGTTGGCACGCTTTGAAAAGATGGACTACCGTCATCGATATTTACAGCCGATGGATGGGCTTGATCTAAAGAAGAATACTGAATTAGCAGTTAGCTTATGTCAAAAACGGCCGCTGTGGAGATTAAGTCTCCAATCCCATAAACTGATCGGAATTCGATAACTTGGCAAAAGCCAGAAATACTATTTAAGCCAGCATGACTACCAAATCACCAGTGATCTCTATTACCCGTCGTCTCGAATTTGATTCTGGACACCGTATCCCAAATCATGGGGGTCAATGCCGTCATTTGCATGGCCATCGTTATGCTATTGAGGTGACTCTGACTGGTGAGGTTGCTGATCATCCAGGTAAGGCTGATGATGGCATGGTGCTCGACTTTGGAGACATTAAGCGCTTAACCAATCAACATATTGTTGAGCTATGGGATCACGCCTTTTTAGTCGCTAAAGAAGACGAGGGGCTAGTTTCATTCTTGGCTTCAATTCCGAATCACAAAACAGTGGTCATGGAGCATGTGCCTACAGTAGAAAATTTAGCCAATACTGCCTTCGCTATTTTGCAGCCCGTCTTTAAGCAAGCCTTTGGCGGGCATCTTGAGCTGAGCTCTTTGCGCTTATATGAAACCCCCAATTGCTGGGCGGATGTGAGCTGCTAATACATCATGCAAGCGGAGCTTGATCGCCAGTTTATGCAGCAAGCCTTAGAGCAAGCTCAATTGGCTGCGCTCGCAGGAGAGGTTCCAGTTGGCGCTGTGCTCGTTCGTGAGGGACAGGTGGTCTCCAAGGCTTTTAATCAGCCCATTACCCATCATGATCCTAGCGCCCATGCTGAAATGCTTGCCTTGAGGCAGGCTGCACTTGCAGAGCAAAATTACCGCTTACCTGGTACCACTTTATATGTCACTCTTGAGCCCTGTACTATGTGCGCGGGCGCCATCTTGCATGCTAGGGTGGATAGGGTAGTGTTCGGTGCACCCGATCCTAAAACGGGAGCCGCAGGCAGCGTAACTGATGTGTTTTCTTCTAAGCAAATTAATCACCAAACCAGCGTTGAGGGTGGCATCATGAGTGATGAGTGCGGTCAATTACTAAGATCTTTCTTTAAGGAGCGGCGTTGAAAGCGATTCATCTGATTGCTCCTTCAGGAGCTAGCCTAGATGTCAAAACTCCTTTGGCTGGTATGGAGTGGCTCAAGTCTCAAGGTATTCAAATTGAAAATGCCGCCTGTGTTGATCGCGTCTTTGAGCGATTTGCTGGCAGTGATCAAGAGCGTTTGGCTGAACTTAATCAACTTGTTAAGCTATCACCTCAAACACTCGTGATGGCGATGCGTGGTGGCTATGGCATTCATCGTCTGCTACCCGATATTCAATGGGCAGCAATTGCAAAAGCTATTCAGAGCGGTTTACAAATTTGTGGCCACAGCGATTTCACTACATTCGAATTGGGTTTATTGGCTCAGACTGGTGCCATGACATTATCGGGACCTATGCTCAATTATGACTTTGGCCGCACTCAAGATGATGGCCAAACCATTAGTCCAGACAAATTGATGTGGCAGTATTTTTTGAAGGCGGTTAATGAGCGTAAATTAGATTGTGAAGTCCTTGCTGCCCAATCTTTTTTGGGAGATACAAGCTCTAAAGTGATATCAGGAATGCTTTGGGGCGGCAATTTAACGGTACTCGCAAGCTTGGTAGGAAGCCCCTATATGCCTAGCTCAGCCCAAACGCAAGGCGGTATTTTATTTCTGGAGGATGTGAATGAGCATCCTTATCGCATCGAAAGAATGTTGATGCAATTGCTAGAAGCAGGTATTTTGGCAAACCAAGGTGCAATTCTGTTGGGCGGCTTTTCTGCCTACCGTCTATTCGACAATGATCGCGGCTACTCCTTGCAAAGCGCCATAGAAGCGATTCGAAAGCGCTTGCCTAATTCAATTCCTATTTTGACTGACTTACCTTTTGGGCATCAGGCCGATAAATTAACTCTGCCAGTTGGTGTTAAAGCTATTCTGACATGTAGTCCTGAAGGTTTTATGCTTCAAGCACAGTGGTAAATATTCAAGTGAGACAAAACATGATCAAGCGCCTTGTTTTTCCACTTCTTTTCCTTGCGCAACTATTTGCTGGAGCAGCGATGGCTATAGAAGAGCCTAAATATTCTGTTATTGAAAAAACAGAGCCATTTGAAGTAAGACAATATGCCCCAATGATTTTGGCTGAAGTCAAAGTGGACGGTGACTTAGATGATGCGTCGAATCAGGGCTTTCGCCTCATTGCGGCTTATATTTTTGGCCAAA
>CANCIL010000114.1 GCA_947378095.1 Betaproteobacteria bacterium | reverse complement strand
ATGACATGATTGCGCGAGTTGTAACTGAGCGCTGGGGGCGTTTACTGGGCCAAACTTTTGTAGTAGAAAATCAAAGTGGCGGTGGAGGAGTGATTGCCTCACAAAGCACAATGAGAGCGGCGCCGGATGGATACACTTTGATGCAGGGTTATGTCGCAACTCATGGCACAAATCCTGCGACACGAAAAGTTCCATACGACCCTATTAAAGATTTCACGCCGATCGGGATGATTGGTGCCACACCGAATGTCTTAGTTGTAAATAGCCAGATTCCTGTTAAAAATATGAAGGAATTTATCGACTATGTGCGCAAGAATCCAGGAAAGCTAAGTTACGGCACTGCTGGTCAGGGGTCTTTAACCCATATGACGATGGAATTATTTAAGCAAGAGACCGGTCTTTATATTCTGCATATTCCCTATCGTGGTATAGCTCCGGCTATCAATGATTTATTGGGGGGTCAAACCCAAGCGATGTTCCCGGGTTTAGCTGCTGCCTTGCAATATATACATTCAGGTAAGGTTCGTGCATTAGCGGTTACCGGCTCAAGACGCAGTCCAGTATTGAAGGACGTTCCCACGATGGAAGAGTTGGGATTTAAAGGATTTGATGCAATGCAATGGTATGGAACGGTAGGGCCAGTAGGCATTCCGGCTGATATTGTGAGGCGTTTGAATGAGACGCAAATTGCTACACTGAAATTGCCTGAAATGCGGGAAAAGTTATTGATTGAAGCGGTTGAACCAATGCCTATGTCTCCCGAACAATTTGGTCAATTTATTAAAGATGAAAATAAGCGATGGACTGCCTTGGCAAAAGCCCGCAATATTCAATTGGAAGAGTAAGTCATGTCAAAGAAATTACGTATTGGGGTGCTAGAGGGTGATGACATTGGTCATGAGATCGTGCCGGTTGCAGTTGAGGTTGCCAAAGCAGCTGCCAAGCTTCATCAAGTCGACATTGAATGGATACCATTGCCTATTGGACGCAGCGCACTCGATACCCATGGGCATACTCTGCCGCCAGAGACTTTAGAGACTCTGCATACTTTAGATGGTTGGATTTTAGGTCCCATTGGACATCGCGCTTATCCAAAGCAAGCCAATGCCATCAACCCACATCCTATTTTGCGCAAGCAATTTAATTTATTTGCAAATGTCAGGCCAACACGCTCTTACCCGGATATTGGGTGTCTTCGCGATGATATTGATTTAATTATTGTTCGTGAAAATAATGAAGGCTTTCAGCCGGACCGCAATATGCTGGTTGGTAATGCGGAGTTCCGTCCAAGCGATGAGATGACACTCTCTATGCGGGTTATTACAAGAACTGGTAGCCGTCGCGTGGCGCAAGCTGCCTATGAATTAGCGCGTCAACGAAAGAAACATTTGACTTATGTCCACAAAGATACTGTCTTCAAGCTAGGTTGTGGAATGTTTGTAGAGGAGTGCAAGAAATTAGCTCCTGAATATCCAGACGTATTGGTTGATGATGTCATTGTGGACACTATGGCAATGCGCTTGGTGCGCGATCCTCAAAACTTTGATGTCATAGTGACAACCAATATGTTTGGCGACATCTTGTCAGATGAGGCTGCCGGTCTTGTTGGTGGCTTGGGAATGGCACCAGGCTTGTGTATTGGCGATGGGGATGTAGTGATGGCACAGGCTACCCATGGATCAGCTCCAGATATTGCTGGCAAAGGCATTGCCAACCCATACTCCATGATTGAATCTACTCGGATGATGTTTGATTGGCTTGGCCACAGTAGGCAAATACCTGAGGCTGTAGCGATGGCAAGATCAATGTCTGAGGCAACCACAGTGGCTTTGGCAAACCCCAATGCCAGGACAGGGGACATTAATGGCAAAGGAAATACTGCATCTATGGCCAAAGCAGTATTAGATGCCCTGAAGTAAAGCATTCAGTTTTTTATGAATTCTGGTATCGGTAATAGCGAAAGATCAATATGAAAAAATTCCTACTAATATTTCTCGCCGTTATCAGTTCCTTAAGCTTTGCTAATGACTACCCGAATCAAAAAGAGGGCGTCTGGATTGCAAAGGATTTTCAGTTTCACACCGGGGAAGTTCTTAAAGAAGTTAAGCTTGGCTACATCACTCTTGGTGACCCTAAGCATCCAGCCGTTCTGATTTTGCACGGTACTGCGGGTTCTGCAAAAGGCATGCTTGGAAAAGATTTTGGTGGGGAGTTATTTCAGGCGGGGCAAGCTTTAGATGCTAATAAGTATTTCATCATCATTCCAGATTCGATTGGCGTTGGTAAATCTAGTAAGCCTTCTGATGGATTGAGGGCGCAATTTCCTCGTTATAACTATAACGATATGGTTTTAGGTCAATATCGCTTGGTCTCCGAAGGCTTAGGCGTCAAGCATCTCAGGCTAGTTTTAGGTAATTCTATGGGTGGTATGCAAGCCTGGTTGTGGGGTACGAACTATCCAGGCTATGCTGACTACTTGGTTCCAATGGCATCGACACCAAGCGCCATGTCTGGTCGCAATTGGATGATGAGGCGCTTTATCTCTGAATCTATTCGTCGAGATCCTGCATGGAATGGCGGCAATTACGAGGCTCAGCCTAAGAGCGCCCATTTTGCGAGCGTCTTTTATCCTTTTGCCACAACCGGCGGCAATCAGCGTTTGCAATTACTGGCGCCCAATAGTGATAAAGCTGATGCCATCATTAATGAAAGATTAAATGCACCTTTAGCAATGGATGCTAATGACTTCCTTTACCAATGGGAGTCATCACGAGACTTTAATCCAGGCCCTGATTTAGAAAAAATTAAGGCAAAAGTACTAGTGATTAACTCTGCTGATGATGAACGGAATCCTCCTGAGTTAGGCATCATGCAAAAAGAATTAAAAAGGGTGAGCGGTGCAGAGCTCTATTTAATCCCTGCTAGTGAGCAGACCTTAGGGCATTCCACTACCGGACAAGCAAGATGGTGGAAAGATAAGCTTAATCAGTGGATGGCTAAGTAAGCTTTTGCTAGCTTGCAAATGGCATTTTTTCTCCCGCATAGGGTAAGATGTTTTAACGACACATATTATAAAAATACGTCGCTAAACCATCGTTTTTTGGGAGACTAAAGCTAATGAAGTATCTATTGATTGCCATTTTGGCAGCGCTATCCTTATCCGTACAAGCTGCAACTGAGATTGTCTACCCCCCTCGTGCAGAAATTTATTCCATACCAAGTTTGACCATATCGGATAAGCAGTTTTTGCAGGGCGATAAGAATGGCAAAGAAGTGACCGTCAATGGTATTTTGCGTTTTCCTCCAAAACCGATCAGTCAAAAAATTCCGGTGATCTTTTTGGTCCATGGATCCAGCGGTATAGGGGCTAATGTGGAATATTGGTCCAATCATTTTCTTGGCGAAGGATATGCCACATTTAGCTTGGACGGATTTACAGGTAGGGGGCTCACTGTGGTTGGCCCTAATCAAGCCTTATTGGGAAGATTAAATCTAATTCTCGATAGCTATCGGGCGATGGAGATTCTGGCAAAGCATCCTCGTTTAGATTCGAATAAGTTTGTCATGATGGGATTTTCAAGGGGTGGCCAGGCAGCGCTTTTTGCCAGCGTCGATCGCTTTAATAAGCAGTGGAACAAAAGTGGAACCGTATTTGCAGCCCACATTCCGTTTTATGCTGATTGTGTAACGAGCTACCTTGGAGACGACAAAACCACTGGTAAGCCTATTCAGTTGCACCATGGCAAGGCGGATGATTACAACCCTATCGGAGCATGTAAGGCATACGTCAGTAAATTAAAGGCAGCTAATCAAAATATAGAAATATTTGAATATGACTTTGGCCCTCATGCCTTTGATTCACCACTGGGGACAGTACCCCCAGTGATTTCTAAGAATGCGCAAACGGTTAGGGCATGCAAAATTATGGAAAAAACGTCCGGAATCTTGATCAATACGCAAACTAATCAAGAGTTTCAATATTCAGATGCCTGTGTTCAGCTTGATCCCCATGTTGGGCGGGATGATGATGCAACACAAAAATCAACTCGTGAAATCGATGCTTTCTTAAAGAAGCTATTTAACAATTAACCGATAGAGCCACTAAAAATCATGAAGATCTCGAAATTACTTTTCATTGCGGCTAGTTTTGTATTTGCTCATCACTATGCTCTAGCTCAACAAAAACCGACAGTCCAAAGTTATCCCAAGGATCCGCCCAAATCAGTTGCCTTTATTGGGAATAGCTTTTTCTATTTCAATAACGGCATCATCAGCAACTTAGGACCCATGGTGGCTGAAGGAATGAAGGGTGCTCCACTCCGTCAAAGCATGATTACCATCAGTGGCTCAGGATTTGACTGGCATGATGTGGATTCTTATTTCCGCCCCAACGCAATTGGCAAGTATTCATTTAATGCGCAAAATGACGTGGTCATTAATCCTCCACAAAAGCCATTGTTTGATACTGCCATCTTGATGGACTGCAGTCAGTGTCCAATTCATCCGCAGATGAAATC
>CANCIL010000113.1 GCA_947378095.1 Betaproteobacteria bacterium | reverse complement strand
TTTGGGGTCAAGTCAACGTCTGCCCAGCCAGTAAAGCGGTTTTCAAGGTTCCAGGCGGATTCGCCATGACGAATAAGGACAAGTTGTTTCATAGAGCCATTCTATAATCCGGTGATGAACTTTCTCACGCAAATTGATAATTTAGCGCTAATTGCCCTTTTAGCAGTCTCGGGCACCGCGCTTTTCCTACCCACATTATCTACGCTTATTGGCGGAAAAGGCTTGTCGCCCACTGAAGCCACGATTTTGATTAATCGACGTAAGGCGGCCGTTTTGGACCTACGAGAGCTTGAGGCCTACAAGGCTGGGCATTTGCCAGGCGCAAAACATATTGATGCTGCAGGACTCAATGCTGCTATTGAAAAGCTCAAGCTAGATCGAAATAACCCCCTCATCTTGGTTTGCGAAACCGGAGTCCAATCTCGTAAAGCAACATCTGAAGTCAAAAAACTGGGATTTGCAGAAGTTGCTTCTCTTGATGGTGGCGTCCAAGCATGGAAAGCCGCTGCTCTTCCGTTGGTTAAGTAGGAGAAGGAATGCCGCAAGTAACGATGTATAGCACGCAGGTTTGCCCATATTGTGTGATGGCTGAAAAGCTCTTGCAAAAGAAAGGCGTAGCTACTTTAGAAAAGATTTTGATTGATCGCGATCCTGCTCAACGTGAAGCGATGATGACCCGAACAGGACGTCGTACTGTTCCACAAATTTATATTGGTGAGACCCATGTCGGCGGATACGATGACTTGGTCGCACTGGATCGTGCTGGTAAGTTAGATCCTCTATTGGTTTAATGCATTAATACTTAAAGAAAAGAAAGTTTGCGATGACTGAACAATCTTCTGCGCCTCAAGAAGGAATGGATAACTCGAATGAGCCGGGATTTCGGATTCAGAGGATCTACTTAAAAGATCTTTCCTTAGAGCAGCCTAATGCACCGCAAATTTTGATGGTTGCATCTGAGCCGCAAATACAAGTGGAGGTAGATATTGCTGTAGCGCCTCTAACAGATGGTATTTTTGAAGTTGCTCTCAGCTCAACTATCACTGCAAAAGTAGATACTAAGGTGCTGTTCTTGATAGAAGCAAAGCAAGCCGGAATTTTTGAATTTAGCAATATTCCAGCAGAGCAAATTGATCCAATGTTGGGTATTGCTTGCCCAACTATTTTGTACCCTTATCTCCGTTCCAACATCGCTGACATGATTAGTCGCGCTGGCTTCCAGCCGATTCATTTGAACGAGATTAATTTCCATGGCATGTACGAGCATCGTTTGATGCAAGCTCAGCAAGTAGCTGCCGCGGAAAGCAAGGGAACTCTTTCTAACTAAGGCTAAAACAGGCCCACAGATCATGAAAGTGACGCTGCTCGGTGCTGGAGCTTGGGGAACTGCGATGGCTGCTCAAGCAGCGCGCTACCTGCAAGCTGATGATGTCTGTTTATGGTCTCGTAGCGCGTCTCAGCTAGCGAGTATTCAAGAGAGCAGAGAGAACTACGCTTACTTACCTGGCATTCAATTACCGCAGGGTCTGAAATTAGAGAGTGACTTTTCACGCGCTATTCGGCGACTGTCGCCACATGATTTATTGGTAGTGGCCACACCGATGTCAGGACTCTCCGAAACGATTGCACATGCTCTAAAAGTTGCGGAACATCCTTTAAATATTATTTGGCTTTGTAAAGGCTTAGAGCCTGCAACGGCTTTTTTGCCTCATCAAGTAGTTAAGCGTGAGAATCAATTGCATAGCCATGGTCTTGAGCATTCCTTCGGTGCATTATCGGGGCCCAGCTTTGCTCGAGAAGTGGCTGCTGGAATGCCTTGCGCATTAACTGTAGCTAGCGACTCGAAAGATCTCTGTGGCATTGTTCAGAGAGCATTTCATCACGGCAATATGCGTATTTACTCAAGCGATGATTTGATTGGTGTTGAGTTAGGCGGCGCCGTTAAGAATGTCTTGGCTATTGCAGCTGGTATTGGAGATGGTTTAAATTTAGGCCTAAATGCCAGAGCGGCTGTACTCACTCGGGGTCTTGCAGAGATGATGCGTTTAGTAAAAGCTGCTGGTGGTCGATCAGAAACTTGTATGGGCTTAACCGGAGTAGGCGATTTAATCTTGACTGCTACGGGTGATCTTTCGCGTAATCGCCGAGTCGGTCTTGAACTTGCTGCAGGCAAACCCTTGCAGGACATTCTTGCTAGCTTAGGTCATGTAGCTGAAGGTGTGCTTTGTGCGGCAGCCATTGGAGATTTGGCAAAACGTTTACAGGTAGAAATGCCGATTACCGAAATGATGGGCAAAGTCTTGTCAGGTCAGCTGGCAGCACAAGATGCTGTGAAAAAATTAATGGGGCGTGATCCAAAGATCGAAGTTTAGAGTTATTGGCCGCCCACTAAACCATTCTGGCGCCAGGCTTCGTAAACCACAATCGCTACGGTGTTTGATAAATTAAGGCTGCGGCTGTTATCTTGCATCGCTAAGCGCATTTGATTGGCGACAGGGATAGAGTTCCTCACTTCATCAGTGATGCCCTTAGTTTCTGATCCAAAAATAAAGTAATCATTGGGGGCATATCGACCTTCATGAAATTTGCCAGAGCCTTTGGTGGTTAAGGCAAATAGATGTTGTGGATCTGGCTGCTCGTCTTTGAGAAATTGTGCCCAATTTGAATGCACTTTTACTCTGGCGAACTCGTGATAATCCAAACCCGCCCTGCGCAACTTTGCATCTTCCATTGGAAAGCCTAGAGGCTCAATCAAATGTAATTTGGCGCCCGTATTTGCACAAAGCCGAATGATATTGCCCGTATTAGGCGGTATTTCAGGTTCAAATAAAACGATGTTAAACATCTCGTGCTCTTACCTTATCTTTTAGGATGATTTGTTAGTTCTCAGTAAAACCCAATTCATCACGCGTAAGACCCCATTGTCCTTCAGAATGCGTGCAATTTCATCCAAGGTGGCTCCGCTGGTCATCACATCATCAAAAATAATGACAGATTTATTCTGCAACAAAGGTAGCGCACTTTGTTCCACATAGAAAGCGTCACGAATTTTGGAGTGCCTTGCAATGAGCGAGCTGCCAGCTTGAGGTGCTGGATCGTGCTTACGCTTCAAGATATAAGATAATTTTTGAATGCTACTTTTACATTGAATGCGTTTAGCCAATTCCCAACTTTGATTAAAGCCCCGTAAGCTTAACTTTTCAATACTCAGTGGAACGGGAAATAAATAATCCGCATTGATTTCATTGAGCTGCTTAGACATAACAGTGTTCCAGATATCTGCAAGTCCTTGTGCATAGGCAATCCGTTTTTGATACTTGAGTTGATGCAGTGCATTTTGCAAATGACCTTCGTAGCGATCTAAGCAATGGGTTTCATCAAAATAAGGCGCCCTTACTTTGCAGCCATGACAATGCTGGTCAATAAGCTCGTGAGTCATTAAAGGGATTCCGCATTGATAGCAACATTCGTAATGACATAAAGCCTCGTTCATCACAATTTGCTTACAAGTTTCGCAAATCCTAGATCTCTGAAAATACTCACACACAATGCATGAAGTCGGCAATCCGTGCGAGCAAAAAGAGTGAAAGATATTTTGTAGAAATTGCATGGGGCGCTGAGTATACTGAGCGAATGACCCAATCAATCACATGGCTACAGGATGAAATTGCAGATCGTATGCTGCAAAAACTAGACATTGTGAAATTGGATGCCAAAGCCGTATTACTTATTCCTGAATTTCCTGGCGAATATTTTTCAGTCTTGAAGAAGCGCTTTCCAGGCGCTCGAGTGGATGGCCTTTATGAAGAAGATGTCTCCAGTATTACTTCGATGCGAACAAAGTTATTTCAACTTTGGCAGCGCGTCTTTAAGGGCGCCCATAGAAGCCCCCTCAAAGACTATCTTCGAACTGGAAAGTTGGCGCTTTCCGATAGCTCAGTGGATTTAATTTTTTGCGATTTGCTATTGCAGGATTTACCCGATCCGCCACATTTTTTACAAGAATGCTGGCGTGTTTTAAGGGAGGGTGGCTTGCTGACTTTTAGCTATCTTGGGCCCGATACTGGCAAAGAGTTGCGCGCCCTAGAAGTGGGGACTTTGAAGCTCAAGAATTTAGCAAGTCCTTGGGATATGCACGATATGGGGGACGCATTATTGGGGGAGCGTTTTTCTGACCCTGTAATGGATATGGAATACCTTCACTTAGATTACGAATCCGATGATCTATTGCTGGCCGATGCAGATGCTTTGAAATTGCTTCAAATGAAGCCGACCCATGCTTTGGGAAAAGGCTTTTTACCGCAAAAATTGACCCTAGAGGTGGTTTATGGGCATGCATGGGTAATTGGAAAACACCTGGCAAAGGCTCAGGACAGCGTTGCCTATATCGATATAAATCAAATTGGGCGCAAGACTAGGTGAGATTCTGCTTAAGTGTAAGTACTCACTATCATTTTAAGCATTATCAAGATTGGATGAGACTGGGGTAAGCAGGTTTGTTCTTGAGCCCAATTAACCCTATAATCACCGCTGGATGTATTGGCTTCAGACCGCATTTTGAGCATTTAGGGGGCGTTTTTTTGCTCCTGTGCTCGCGACAATAAACAGAGAATAAGATGAATTTATTTGGAAAAGTCACTAGGGCTTCGCTCTATTTAGTAGCAGCCTTTGGCACTGCTTTGGCAAACGCAGCTGAAAATATGCCAGGCGGCCCTGCAGTAAATC
>CANCIL010000112.1 GCA_947378095.1 Betaproteobacteria bacterium | reverse complement strand
AAGAGCAACAAGGCGTCATAAAGAAGCTGATTAACTGGGGAGTGGGAAACTGTTCCTACGACGCCGCACATATTTCTAGATCCCTATGGTTAATTTAGGTGTAATGGTTGGAGTTACTTTAGGCATTGCATCACCCAACTGCTTTGCCCAATCTGCGGGCAACCAACTCTTAATTAATCCAGTGGCCATATCAATAGCTGGGCGTGTAATCGCCTTTTGCCAGGCAACACTTTGAGGTATAGGGGTCAATGCAGCCAGAGTTGCTAGAACTACCACTATCAACGCGCCACGCATCAAACCAAAAATTAATCCCAAGAAACGATCTGTCAGACTCAAGCCCGCAGACAAAATAATTTTTTGAATCACTCCACCAAATAAACCGCAGGCAATCAAAGTCAAGATGAACAGAATTAAAAAGCTAATTCCTAAGCTCAGTAACTCATCAAGGTGAAAAGTAGAAAGCCATTCGGTAGATAAGTAATAGCTATAGTGATAAGCAACCCAAGCAGCCGCAAACCACGAGGCCAAGGCTAGAACTTCTTTAAACAGGCCACGAGAAATTCCAATTAAAGCCGATACAAGCAAGACCACGAGGGTGAAATAATCCACCGTTGTAAATTTGAGGGTGGATATGTATTCCATTACTGTTTACCAGTCTCGACGAGTCTTGGAGTCAGACCCATCGCCTTAATTTTTTTCTCTGCGGCCTCTGCAGATTCTTTATCACTATAAGGGCCTGCACGCAGAATGTATAACTTAGTTCCGTCAGTGCCATTCTTATTTAAAACATAATTCGGAATTTTTTGATCCTTCAGTTTGGCAATCCAACCTTTTGCGCGCTCCTCAGATGCGAATGCGCCAATCTGAATGACAAACTTTCCTGATCCTGTGGGACTCGGGCTAGTAGTTGTAGCTGCAGATTTAGCAGCGCCATCTTCTGCCTTCGGCTTTACTTGAGTACCAACCACCTCTTCGCCTGCAGCTAAGCCTAAGCCTGTGGGCTTGACAGGCGCAGCAGGCTTCGCTTCTGCCTTGACCTCAGGCTTCACTTCAGGCTTTGCTTCAGCCTTAGGCTCAGCCACCATCTCTTTAGATGATGTCTCTGATGAGGTGCCTACTTTTGACTTTTCACTAGGCTTAGGATCAGCAGAAGGTATTGGCAGACTAGTAACGATATTCACAGCAATATCGTTCGTGACAGACTTGGGCTTGTTATCTAAGATCCGGGGCAAACCAACAACGGCAATGAGCACTAGAACAGCGGCACCAATCAATCGATGACGAGCGCGTTGCTGTTCTGGATCTTCGGTTAGCGCAAGCTCTTCAGCTTCAGTAGCGCGTTGGAAACTTCGTGGCGTTGGATTCTTGGCGGTGCGGCGACCCCTTGCTGAACCTAAATTAAGGTCATCAGCCTGTGTTTTTCGCTTAAAAAGCTTCGGTAAACGAATCATGGATCAATGCGCCTGGTTGTTTCGATAAGCCATTACGCCTGCAACGGTATAGAAGGATCCGAAGGTCACAATTCTATCACCCTCACCCGCCTGAGATAGCGCTTTTTGATACGCTGCAGCAGGATCAGAAAAGCACTCTATACCCCCGTCAGACCCATTTTTTGGCTTCACACCCAGCGCCTCAAGCCTCTTGGCCAAATCCTGGGCACTTGCAGCCCTTTGGGTTGGAAGGTCGGTACAAAACCAAAAATCAACGGTTTCCAATAAGGGTTTAATTACCCCATCAATATCCTTATCCGCCATGGCGCCAAAAATGGCATAGGTATAAGGGTGGTAGCCCATTTTCTCTAAACTTTGGCCTAATGTAGCGGCTGCATGGGGGTTATGGGCAACATCCAGCACCACTGTAGGTTGGCCCGGTAAAACTTGGAATCGTCCAGGAAGCTCAACCAAAGCAAATCCATTCCGAATATCCTGAGCGCTCACGGGTAAGCGTTGGTGCAAAGCCATCAATGCTGCTATCACGGCAGAAGCATTAAGAATCTGATTGGCACCCCGTAATGCAGGATAGCCTAAGCCACTAAAGCGCTTTTTACGACCAGCCCAACCCCACTGTTGCTTATCACCTTGAAAGTTGTAATCACGGCCTTGCAACCAAAGATCGCAGTCTAATTTTTCAGCATAATCAATCAAGGTTTGTGGAGGCATTGGATCCCCACAAACTGCAATCTGTCCCGGACGAAAAATTCCTGCTTTCTCAAGCGCAATTGCTTCTCGTGTTCCACCTAAATAATCTGCGTGATCAATATCAATACTTGTCACAATCGCACAGTCAGCATCCACAATATTGACAGCATCTAAGCGACCGCCCATACCAACTTCCAATACCACGGCATCTAAATTCGATTTCGAGAATAGATACATGATGGCAAGAGTTGTGAATTCAAAATAAGTAAGTGTAGGTGCCTCTATTAAACTTACTCTCGCCCTCTCAACCGCCTCAAAGCTCTCTAGCAAAAGGGCATCGCTCACATCAGCGCCATTAATACGGGCACGTTCATTAAACTTCAATAGATGAGGAGAGGTATGGCAACCCACTCGATAACCTGAGGCCAGCAAAATACTCTCTAAATAGGCGCAGGTTGATCCTTTTCCATTTGTGCCAGCGACCGTGATCACAGGGCAATCAAAATGCAAATTCAGAGCCAACTTAACACGATTAATTCGCTCTAAACCCATGTCGATACCGACAGGATGGGCCGACTCGAGGTGGCTTAGCCAAGCCTCAAGGCTAGAAAATAAAATGGGGGTGGAGGGTGCGGTAGTCAAGCGCTTAAACAGCTGCGCTACCCGCGATCGCAGGTTCTGGATGTTTTTGCAACAAGGCAAGCAAGCGAGCAATTTCAGCGCGCATCTGGCGACGATCCACAATCATATCGATACCACCTTTTTGCATTAAGAATTCAGAGCGCTGGAATCCTTCTGGTAATTTTTCGCGAACCGTTTGCTCAATTACGCGTGGTCCCGCAAAACCAATTAAGGCCTTTGGCTCGGCCATAACAACATCACCCATAAATGCAAAACTTGCTGAAATACCACCCATGGTGGGATCAGTAAGAACGCTAATATAAGGCAGGCCTTTTTTAGCCAGCAAAGTCAGCATTGAGTTTGTCTTTGCCATTTGAAAAAGGGATAAGAGAGATTCTTGCATGCGTGCGCCACCAGTTGCAGTAACGCAGATAAAAGCGCATTTCTTATGAATTGCTTCTTGCACACCTCTAGCAAAACGCTCACCCACTACTGAGCCCATCGAGCCGCCCATATACTGAAATTCAAAACAAGCAGCAACTACTGGGTTGCCTTCAATTTTTCCGCCCATCGCAATCAAAGCTTCTGTCTCACCCGAAGCATCATTGGCTTCTTTAATCCGATCGGGATATTTTTTAGAGTCTTTAAACTTTAAGGGGTCAGTTGGGTAAATGTCTGCACCGATTTCATAGCGACCTTTTTCATCCAAGAGGCTGTCTAAACGTTGGCGTGCACCAATACGCATGTGATGACTGCATTTAGGACAAACGGATAGATTTGCTTCAAGGTCAGTGCTGTAGAGAACAGTTGCGCAATCTGGGCACTTTACCCACAATCCTTCAGGCACCGATTTGCGATTAACTGGATCGGTATGTTGAATTTGGGGTGGGAGTAACTTATCAATCCAGCTCATGAGTATTTAGCTATCCAAAGCATCGCGAATTTCACGAATAAAGGTTTCCAATGATTGTACTGCCTGGCCTGGGGGCGCATCCTCTAAAAGACGAATAATCCGACTACCAATCACCACAGCATCAGCACTAGTCGATACGGCCTTAGCACTGGCTGCATCACTAATACCAAACCCGACAGCAATTGGAATATCGGTTTCTTCCCGGATTTTAGGGATGATGCTAGCAACATCTTGAGTATTGAGGTGCGCAGCACCAGTGACACCGCGCATAGAAACGTAGTAGATATAACCAGAAGCTATTTTAGCGGCCTCTTTAATGCGGTCATGAGATGAAGTTGGTGCCAATAAGAAAATCGGATCAATGCCGGCAATGCGCATACGAGCAGCAAAATCCACACACTCTTCTGGTGGGTAGTCCACCACTAGCACACCATCAACACCGGCAGCTTTTGCTTCAGTGGCAAATCGCTCAGCGCCCATTTGCTCTACAGGGTTTGCATAGCCCATCAGAACAACTGGTGTATTCGCATCTTTCTTACGAAACTCTTTCACCATTTCTAAGCAGCCATGCAAAGTTACACCGTGAGTCAATGCACGTTCAGATGATCTCTGAATCACTGGACCATCAGCCATCGGATCGGAAAATGGTACGCCCAACTCAATCACATTAGAGCCACCGCGAACCAATGCATGCATGAGCTCAACTGTTTGCTTTGGATCAGGATCCCCTGCCGTAATAAACGGAATGAGGCCTTTCTTGCCAGATGCTTTTAATTCTTTAAAGAGTGCAGTAATTTTTGACATCGTTTTTCTTAACCTTCAGAACCCGTTGCTTGAGCAACGGTATGCATGTCTTTATCACCACGACCAGATAAGTTCACCAAAATTGTTTTATCTTTAGGCAAAGTCTTGGCCAGCTTGCAGGCATAAGCGATGGCATGGGAAGATTCCAATGCAGGAATAATGCCTTCAATCTGACAGCAATCATGAAATGCTTGTAAGGCTTCTTCATCAGTAATGGCAACATAGTCAGCACGACCGGAGTCCTTCAACCAAGCATGTTCTGGCCCAACGCCTGGGTAATCCATGCCTGCTGAAACAGAATGGGTTTCAGAAATCTGGCCATTTTCATCTTGTAGCAAATAGGTGCGGTTACCGTGCAATACGCCTGGCTTACCCACGCACAATGCCGCGGAATGTAACCCACTGCCCAGCCCATGTCCTGCTG
>CANCIL010000111.1 GCA_947378095.1 Betaproteobacteria bacterium | reverse complement strand
AAGAGGCGCAGCATCTCTTTACGACTTTGCAGCAAAACGTAATTAGGATGCGTCGTAATACGCGCGGCCAATTACCTCCACCGATTGCAGATCTAGATGATTTTTGTCAACCTCATGAAAAAATGACGGCAGCACATACTCTCCAAGTTTCAGCAGTAGGATCACTCGAGACTGTGAAAAAAACAATGCGTCATTGGTTAGATCTCACCGGTGCTGATGAGTTAATTGTGACGGGGCAAATCTTTGATCACCAAGCCCGCCTTAAGTCTTTTGAAATCGCTGCACACGCAGCTCAAACCTTATAGGTATTGATCGATTGCGTTGTAATCAGCAGTAATTACAACGCTTGCTGGGGCAGCTTGACTGGCTAACTTGAGGATCTCATTGTCTTTGCTGATGAGTACACAAGGCTTTGCAGTAAACGCAAGATCTAAAAAGATTTGATCATCATGGTCGCGACACTGCCATGGCGCCTTGATTAAGATACTTTCCTCTAAGATGCGTGCATGATTTTTCCATTGCTGGAGTATCGCCTTTTGGGCATCAGCATCTAAGGCAAACAAAGGGCGAGAGATCACATCCGCAAATTCTTCTAGTGTTGTGGGACTCGCTAGCGCATCTATTTTTTGATCTAGCAAAGCTTGCTTTAGATGAATGGCTCTGAAGTCATTAAAGACAAATAGATCAAGCAAGACATTGGTATCAAAAATGACTGACTGCATTGCAAATGGGTTGTTGGACCTTACTATTGATTAGTGCGCCATACCTCAGGCGTAATCGTGACTTGACCTTGGTCTGAAGAGACATACGCTTCACCATCTTGTACATTGATATGAAGCACCATGCTGCGCTCTACCAGTCGCAATAGTTCATGGGATTGTTCAGCGGGAATAGATACCACTTGGAGGTTACGAGCTCTGGTTAATTTATTGGCAATGCCATCCCACCAGATTTTGCTGGTATGCCCGCCATAGCAATAGACCATAACTTGATCGGACCTGCCGCAGGCCTTCAAAATGCGTCGCTCGTCAGGTTGCCCAATTTCGATCCAGAGCTTGATGGAGTCAGTCAGATCCTTGATCCATAAATCAGGCTCATCGGTATCGCTTAAACCCTTGGTAAAAGCTAAATCTTCATGGGCCTGTAAGGCAAAAGCAATGATTCTGACCATCATGCGCTCATCTGTCTCAGATGGGTGTTTGGCAATCGTTAAGGAGTGGCTGCCGTAGTAATGGCGGTCGGAATCAGCGACGTGGAGGTCAGCTTTGTGGATAGTTGCGCGTAGAGCCATGGCGCATTATCGCCTTTTACGGTAAATACGCCGCGAATTGGGATATTCCCAGTATCATTTTGGGAATTTGTTCAATTTAATGGAGCACGTCATGAAGGCCTGTTTTGATAAAAAAATTCGCTTAGCGGCTAACCTTCTCGGAGGCCTGTTTTTAGCCTGCTTTATGCAATTGTCTGCGGTGGCTGCACCCTGGCCAACTAAGCCTATCAAGATCATCGTGCCGTTCTCTCCAGGCAGCGTGCAAGATGCCTTAGCGCGCTCATTTTCAAATGAGTTAGGGGTAGCGCTAGGTGAAACCGTCCTAGTTGAAAATAAAGCTGGGGCAGGTGGTACTGTTGGTACCGGCATTGTGGCCAAGTCTGCGCCAGATGGCTATACCCTCGTCATGGCAGCGGCTAGTCACAATATTAATGGCACCTTATTTCCTAAGCTGAGTTTTGATCCGATTAAGGACTTCACGTCCGCCGCTTATATTGGTACTAGTAGCTATGTGATGATGACGAATTCTGAATTCCCAGCTAAGACAGTAGCGGAATTTATTGCTTTAGCAAAAGCCAAGCCAGGGCAGTACAACTACGCGAGCGCTGGTAACGGTAGTGCATCCCATTTAGCAATGGCCTACTTCGACAGTATGGCGGGAATTGACTTGGTTCATATCCCAACTAAGGGTACTGGCGATGCCATTACCGAATTGTTAGCAGGGCGTGCTCAAGCAGTCATTGCTGCCAATGTGGCTGCACTTCCGTTTATGAATGATCCACGAATTCGCTTTTTGGGTGTTTCGTCTGAGAAGCCTTCCCCTTTTGTTCCAGGAGTTCCACCGATTGCCAATACGGTTAAGGGTTATGTATTTGATAGTTGGTTTGGATTACTGGCCCCTGCTGGAACACCAAAAGAGGTGACCAATAAAATCTCTACTGAAATGGCAAAGCTTTTAAAGCAGCCTGACATTATTGAGCGCATGCGTCGTCAAGGAATTGAGATTGGTAATATGAATACAAGCGAATTCAATCAATTGCTGGCAAAAGATTTTGATCGTATGGCGAACGTAGTGAAAAGCTCAGGAGCAAAAGCTGAGTAATACGCTTTCATGATTCGCATTACCGAACTTCGTTTACCAATCAGCCATCCTCCTGAGGCAATAGAGGAGGCGATTCTTAAGCGCTTGCAGTTATCCAGTAAAGATCTCATGTCATTTGAGATCTTTAAGCGTAGCTATGACGCCAGAAAGAATGTGGCGCTAGCCTTTATCTATACAGTAGATTGTTCCCTTAAAGATGAAGACGATGTACTAAAGAAGTTTGCTAATGATCAACATATACGTCCATCGCCAGATACTAGCTATCACTTTGTAGCGCAGGCGCCTGAATCAATTGCGAGCGGAAAAGCATTGCGCCCTGTAGTGATCGGCTTTGGTCCTTGCGGAATTTTTGCCGCGTTGCTACTAGCGCAAATGGGATTTAAGCCGATTGTTTTAGAGCGTGGCAAGCCTGTGCGTGAGCGTACCCAAGATACCTGGGGCTTATGGCGTAAAAATATCCTCAACCCAGAATCCAATGTTCAATTTGGAGAGGGTGGTGCTGGCACCTTTTCAGACGGCAAACTCTATAGTCAAATCAAAGATCCGAAGTTTTATGGTCGCAAGGTCATTGCGGAATTTATTAAGGCGGGCGCACCAGAAGAAATTCGCTATGTTGCTAAGCCTCATATTGGCACCTTCCGTTTAGTTGGTGTGGTTGAGAAAATACGGCAGCACATCATCGATCTTGGTGGTGAAATTCGTTTTAATCAAAAAGTCATTGGGTTTGATATTCAGAATGATCAAATCACGGGCATCAAAATTGAGAATCATCCTGATCTTGCAGCCAATCATGTGATATTGGCTTTAGGTCATAGTGCGCGGGATACGTTTCAGGCCTTACATGATGCAGGAGTATTTATGGAGGCCAAGCCATTTTCAGTTGGCTTCCGAATTGAACATCCGCAGTCATTAATTGATCGGGCAAGGTTGGGTCCGCATGCGGGCAATGAGTTGATCGGTGCAGCAGATTACAAATTAGTACATCACGCTCAGAACGGTCGCTCTGTATATAGCTTCTGTATGTGTCCAGGCGGCACTGTCGTTGCTGCCACCTCAGAGCCCAATAGGGTAGTGACTAACGGCATGAGCCAATACAGTCGCAATGAACGCAACGCTAATGCAGGGATCGTAGTGGGCATTACTCCTGAAGATTACCCTGGTGGTCCATTAGCCGGAATTGAGTTTCAGCGTGCGATTGAATCGAAGGCTTATGAATTAGGTGGACGAACTTATGAAGCCCCAGGTCAATTAGTAGGTGACTTTTTGGAAGGCAAGCCTTCTACAGAATTTGGTAGCGTGCTGCCATCGTATAAGCCCGGCGTACATCTGACGGATTTGGCAGAAAGTTTGCCAGCGTATGCCATTGAAGCTATTCGTGAGGCTATTCCTGCTTTTGAGAAACAGATCAAAGGGTTTTCAATGAAGGATGCGGTACTCACTGGAGTAGAGACGCGAACCTCTTCACCTTTACGCATTACCCGGGGCCAAAATTTCCAAAGTTTAAATATCAGAGGCCTTTATCCTGCAGGCGAAGGAGCGGGATATGCCGGTGGAATCTTGTCTGCTGGGGTGGATGGGATTAAAGTAGCAGAAGCAGTAGCGCTAGATTATTTGGCTTAGTTGTTATTTGCTTTGTTTAATCAAATCATCAATGAGTTTGTTAAATAGCTCTTCATCAAAATGAAGATTATCAAAGCGTTTAATTGCGGCATGTTGGGGTGGATCAATCCGGCGAAGCACATATTGATCCCAGTGCGCTAACTTCCACTCATCTCGTGGGTCTGCACGTTTTTCCATTCGTCGCTTTGCTTCGTTTTCTGCTAAATCAATCCATGCGATCTCAATGCGGGTTTGTGGGGGTACACCAAGGGCTTCTGGATCAAACATTTGCCCACTCTGAATTTCTCTAGAGAAGGGGCCAACTAGGATGACGTTTACACCGAGCAAAAGATTCTCTTTGGCGACCTCGATGAGACCTCGGTATTCCCAGTCACGGAGGTTTTCAAGATAGAAGGGGCTATCACGGTCATTCCCATTGTGGGTAGTGAGTTCCATCACATGGGCACTGAAGGCGCCATACACGGTGTCTTTATCTAAAAAGAAAAAATCTTCCCCTGTCTTTTCAATCAGAAGGGGTAAGGCCCGCTTGGCCAGCGTTGATTTTCCTGTGCCAGCATGGCCAGCAAAGAGGATGAGGCGGGGTGCAGAGGGGCTCAGTTTGCAGATCATTTGAGACTAGTCTCGCAGAATTTGACCGAAATATCCCGTCTTTTCCTATAGTGACGATAATGTCGCCATGGCTTTAATCGTACTTACTGATGCAAAACTGGCTTTTGGCCATGTTGACCTCCTCGCAAACACTGCTTTTTCACTGGAATCGGGTGAGCGTGTTGGCTTAATTGGCCGTAATGGCACTGGCAAATCTTCCTTATTGAAGATTCTGGCTGGCATTGAAAAAATGGATGATGGGCTATTGCAATATCAGCAAGGTTTGCGAATAGCGTATGTGCCGCAAGAGCCTATTTTTGAAGCCGAGGAAACGGTCTTTGATGCTGTCTCAAAAGGGGTGGCACAAGCTAA
>CANCIL010000110.1 GCA_947378095.1 Betaproteobacteria bacterium | reverse complement strand
AGGCAGGGTAACGCCCCGCTGACCTTGATACTTACCACCACGATCTTTGTAGGATGTGCCACACACTTCATCACTCTCAAAGAAGAGTACTTGCGCACAACCTTCACCTGCATAAATTTTGGCAGGCAATGGCGTGGTATTTGAAAACTCCAAGGTCACATAACCTTCCCACTCTGGCTCGAATGGCGTTACGTTCACAATAATTCCGCAACGAGCATAGGTGCTCTTTCCAACGCAGACTGTCAGTACGCTTCGAGGAATCTTGAAATACTCCACCGTTCTTGCCAAGGCAAATGAGTTTGGCGGAATGATGCAGACATCGCCCTTGAAATCGACGAAAGATTGTTCATCGAAATTTTTCGGGTCAACGATGGTGCTATTGATATTAGTGAAGATCTTAAATTCGTCTGCACAACGAATGTCATAGCCATAGCTTGAAGTGCCATAACTCACGATTTTGTTGCCTGCAGCGTCTTGGCGAATTTGCCCAGGTTCAAATGGGCTGATCATGCCTTGCTCGCCCATGCGGCGGATCCAGTGGTCAGATTTAATAGTCATGGCCGAATTGTAAAACCTTCGCTGCTTACTGCCCAGTTTTTATAGGGGTAAGGAAGCCTAAAACTAGGCGTTTTGGCTAAAAATTACACGCTCAGGGGCGTTGTAGATCTCGAAGTGTTTACCAGAGCAACGGGATAAGATGGTGAGATTGGTTTTGCGAGCCAATTCTAGGCCCATGAGTGTCACACCAGAGCGGGTCAAGAGAAAGGGAATTCCCATTTGAGCGCCCTTAATGACCATTTCAGAGGTGAGCCGTCCGGTTGTAAAGAAAATCAAATCTCTTCCTGGCTTATTGGCTAACCACATCAGACCGGAGATGGAGTCGACCGCATTGTGGCGCCCCACATCCTCAATAAAATGCAAGAGCTCAACCCCGGTATCTCCGCGTCTTTCAAAGACCGCGCAAGCGTGGACTGAACCGGATTTCTTATAAATCGTGTCATGGGACCGAATCACCTCTACCAAGGCAGTAATTGCCCCTTGAGATAAGCTTGGACCATCGGGCAAACGAATCTCCGACATTTCCTCCATCAGGCCGCCAAACATAGTGCCCTGACCACAGCCCGTGGTGACCACCCTCTTGCTGGTGAGTACATCAATATCAACCGTACTGCGTCGCGTCTTCACTGCCGCCGAATCCGTCTCCCAGTCCACCTGAATACTTTCAATATCATCCGGAGACTCGACCATGCGCTGATTACGCAAATAACCTAGGACCAAAGCCTCTGGGGCACTGCCCAAAGTCATGAGAGTGACGATCTCACGCTTATCCAAATAGATGGTCAGCGGGCGCTCTCCAGGGATATGGGTTAGCTTGCGGCGCCCCATCTCATCCAATATCTCAACCTCATGCACTACCGGCACGGAGGCATTTGACATCTGGATTGTGGGCTTAACTGCCATAAAACGCTTTCTTTAAATGGTGCAAACCGAAGTTTATCGGCCTTTATTGACCAGCAACGGGGTATAACTTTAACTGCAGACTAAAATTACTGCTGAATCAATATATTTGAACTAGCATAATCCTACATTGTCCCTAATTAATCCTCTTATTTAAGTCCGCATTTCATGAGTAGCTCCCCGCGTCGCCTTCTTGTCACATCCGCTTTGCCATATGCCAATGGCCAGATTCATATCGGCCATCTCGTGGAATATGTCCAGACTGACATTTGGGTTCGCTTTCAGCGTATGCGTGGTCACGAAGTTCATTACGTCGGAGCCGATGATACTCATGGCACCCCCATCATGTTGCGTGCTGAGAAAGAAGGGCTAACACCAAAAGAGCTCATCGCCAATGTTTGGAAAGAGCATAAGCGCGACTTTGATAACTTCCTGATTTCTTTTGATAACTATTACACCACTGATAGCCCTGAGAATGAAAAGCTCTCACAAAGTATCTATTTGAAATTGCGAGATGCTGGTCTGATTGAAAAGCGTGCGATCGAACAAGCTTATGATCCCGTCAAGGAAATGTTCTTACCAGATCGCTTTATCAAAGGCGAGTGTCCCAAGTGCGGAGCAAAGGATCAATACGGCGACAACTGTGAAAAATGCGGCGCAACTTATTCGCCGACAGACCTGAAGAATCCATTCTCAGTAGTCAGCGGCGCAACACCCATCAAAAAGATTTCTGATCACTACTTCTTTAAGTTATCTGATCCACGCTGCGAAGAATTTTTGCGCGACTGGACTCAAGTAAAAACACCATTGCAACCTGAAGCCCGTAATAAGATGAAGGAATGGGTTGGGCAACCCGGTGAGAGCAAATTAGGCGACTGGGATATTTCCCGCGATGCCCCCTACTTTGGCTTTGAGATCCCCGACGCGCCTGGCAAGTACTTTTATGTGTGGCTTGATGCTCCGATTGGCTACTACGCTAGCTTCCTCAATTACTGCCAATCAAAGGGCCTGAATTTTGATGAGTGGGTTAAGCCTGATACCACCACCGAGCAATATCACTTCATCGGTAAAGATATTTTGTATTTCCACACTCTCTTCTGGCCAGCCACCTTACAGTTCGCAGGCTATAGAACGCCTACCAATGTTTTTGCACATGGCTTTTTAACGGTTGATGGCGAAAAGATGAGCAAGTCTCGCGGCACCCTTATTTCAGCAAATAGCGTGATCGAATGCGGTTTTAATCCAGAGTGGTTCCGTTATTACTTCGCTACGAAGTTAAACGACAGCATGGAAGATTTGGATCTGAATTTGCAAGATTTTGTTGCGCGTGTAAACAGCGATCTCTTGGGCAAATACATCAACATCGCAAGTCGTAGCGCTGGCTTTCTTGTCAAACGATTTGGTGGAGTAGTCTCAGATGCAGCAATGAATCACGCCTTGCTAAAAGAGATTGCTGCTGCAAACGAAAAAATTGCAGAACTATATGAAGGTCGTGAGTATGCAAAAGCCTTGCGCACCATCATGGAGTTAGCAGACAAGGTTAATGGCTTCGTAGATGAGAATAAGCCTTGGGAAATCGCTAAGGACCCAGTACGAGAAGCTGAGCTTCAACGTGTTTGCAGCATCACATTAGAAGCTTTCAGAATGCTGAGCCTATACCTCAAGCCAGTAATTCCTCAGGTTGCTGCTGGCGTAGAAGATTTTCTATCTTTGCCGTCTTTAAGCTGGAGTGATATTCATCATCCCCTCACCAGCCAAAATCCCATTAAGCCTTACAAGCACCTCATGACCCGAGTAGAAGCCCCACAAATTGAGGCTTTGCTGGCGGCAAACTTGTAAAAAGGCCCTCAAAAACCACCTATAATGGCGGGTGTAGTCCTCAAGTGACTTTTTGAATTAAATTTACTAAGTCATTGAATTTATTGAGTATTTTAGGAAATGACATGGCAAGATATCAATCCGAATTCACCCAGTTCTTAAATGAACTGAAAACTGAGAAGCCAAACCTCGAAGCAGACCAGCAAGCTGGTCGCGCCCTGTTATGGGACAAAGAGCCATTAAGCGTTGAAGATCAGCGTCGCGCAAAAGCCGCTAAATTAAAACAACGCGCTTACGTCTATTCGAATGACTGATCCTAATTCTCAACCCTTACCCGATTTAATCGATAGCACCCCTGCAGTAACTGATGGGATGTCATCGGCATTCGCCAAGCTTTATGGTGAGCCTCTATTTAAACTCCCTACCGATCTTTATATTCCACCGGATGCACTAGAGGTTTTTCTAGAGGCGTTTGAGGGACCATTAGATCTATTGCTTTACCTGATCCGTAAGCAGAATTTCAATGTGCTAGATATTCCAATGGCACAAGTAACTCAGCAGTACTTGAGCTACATCGATCAAATTCGTCATCACAATCTTGAACTTGCTGCTGAGTACTTGCTCATGGCTGCCATGTTGATTGAAATTAAATCTCGCATGTTGCTGCCGATGAAAAAGGCTGACAGCGAAGAAGAGGTAGAAGATCCACGTGCAGAATTAGTACGTCGCTTACTCGAGTACGAGCGCATGAAACTAGCTGCACAAGAGTTAGATCAAATTCCACAGCATGGTCGCGACTTCCAGATCGCTCATGGCTATGTCGATACAACTGTTGCCATTACTTGGCCAGAAGTTAATCTAGATGATTTGCAGATGGCTTGGCGTGACGTACTTCATCGCGCCAAACTCAATCAACACCACACCATCACCCGCGAAGAACTATCCGTACGCGACTTTATGACTCGCATTTTGCGTCGCTTGCAAAGCACCCGTTTCGTTGAGTTTGGTGAACTCTTTGAAGAAGCCATCAAGTCCGGAAAAGGTATTCCTGTTGTCATCGTGAACTTCATTGCAATGCTTGAGCTCTCACGTGAAGCCTTGGTAGAGATTACCCAGGCAGAGCCCTATGCCCCTATCTACGTTCGGCTTGCCTACACGCCAGTTGCATGAAAATCATTAGCGATATTCAGGAGTTACGCGATCATTTGCGCGGACAAAATCGCGCTTCTTTTGTACCTACGATGGGTAACCTCCATGAGGGCCACTTATCCCTCATGCGCCTTGCTCGCCAACATGGTGACCCAGTGGTGGCTAGTATTTTTGTTAATCGCCTCCAGTTTGGTCCCAACGAAGATTTTGATAGCTACCCTCGCACGATGCAGGATGACATTGAAAAGTTGGAGAGAGAAGGTGTCTATATTTTATTTGCACCTACCGAGCGTGACCTCTACCCTCAGCCACAAGAGTATCGCGTAGACCCACCTCATCAATTAGGCGATATTTTAGAGGGTGAATTTCGTCCTGGATTCTTCAAAGGTGTTTGCACCGTCGTCTTGAAACTTTTTTCTTGCGTACAACCAAAAGTAGCCGTGTTTGGAAAAAAGGATTACCAACAATTGATGATTATTCGTCAAATGGCTAAGCAATTTGCATTACCCGTAGATATTATTCCCGGCGAAACCATTCGCGCCGAAGATGGTCTAGCCCTCTCCTCCCGCAATGGCTATCTGTCGACACAAGAGCGCGCTGAAGCGCCTGAATTACAGAAAATACTTCAACAAGTGCGTCATCAGGTTCTTGATCTAGGTGCACGCAATACCCAAGCGCTCAGTGAGATTGAAAAGTTAGCTGAGAGTACCTTAGCTAAGCGTGGTTGGGAACCTGATTACATTGCTATTCGCCAGCAAAGCGACT
>CANCIL010000109.1 GCA_947378095.1 Betaproteobacteria bacterium | reverse complement strand
CGGTATTCCTTAGCATCAGCCACTTCTTTCTCAGGCGAACCACCAAGCATACGTAGCAAGGGAATGGGCTCAGGATCGGCAAGATGGGAGAGATTGTTTTCTGCACGCAAGTATTTCCATAGGGGAATGGATCTTCTTTTTGTAAAGAGATCTAATAAGGCCATCTCAACACAGGATTTAGCAGAGGCATTGCCATACAAAATACTGGAAAATATGCCAGCAAAATCTTTTGGGTCACCCCACTCGCACGACTTGGCGCCCTCCACTAAATACTTCACGCTGCCTATAAGGCTATCCAAGGTTTCACCGGTCATCAGTGGCGCTACTGAGGCCTCACCCCAGCCCTTGCGCCCTTCTTCATCAGTCAAGCAGAGAAGAACGGTTTTGGCATCTCGCACGAATTCCCGCGCCATCTTAATCGGCTCTATGAGCGGAATAGAAAGCGGGAAAATGGTCGCTTGAGTGATTTTCATTGGTAGAACCTTACATGAGATTGAGTATTTTGACATTCCTTTTGCAAGAAGCACTTCTTCCGATATGCTAAGCAGTGTCCGCGCCCTAACAAGGCCTTGAATTGCATTAAAACGAATAATGAGACGATTTACAAGAAAACAATTTACGTTACTGAAAGACTGACATGATCGAAACTACTGGAAAAAAATTAGCTGGCCCAATTATTCGCCTGCACCCAAACGACAATATTGTGGTGGCACGAGTTGACGTAGGTATTGGCGCCGAAGTACCGAGCGAGAACTTTACCAGTCGCAGTCAAGTGCCTGCGGGCTACAAAATAGCTACTAAGAAAATCCTTAAGGGTGAGCCCATCCTGAAATACAACGTAACCGTTGGTTTTGCGAATGTCGACATCGAACCGGGCACTATGGTTCACAGTCACAACACAGAGTTTCGGGAATTTGATCGTGACTATGCTTATGCAAGCGAATATAAACCTACAGATATGCTGCCAGAGTCTGAACGCGCTACATTCCAAGGTTATGTGCGCGCCAATGGCAAAGTAGGAACACGTAACTTCATTGGCATACTGGCAACCGTGAATTGCTCGGCAACCGTTGTGAATCGAATTGCGGATTGGTTTACGCCAGAACGCCTAAAAGATTATCCAAACGTAGATGGTGTCGTAGCCTTCAGTCATGATATTGGTTGTGGCATGGAGATGAGTGGAGAACCAATGCAACTACTCCGTCGGACCATGGCAGGTTATGCGCGCCATCCAAATCTAGCGGCAGCATTGATTGTTGGTCTTGGTTGTGAACGCAATCAACTCAAAGGCTTAATGGAGCAAGAAGATCTTAAAGAAGGTCACAATCTTCATACCTTCATCATGCAAGAGTCTGGTGGCACCCGCAAGACTATCGAAGCAGGTATCGAAGCAGTCAAGGCATTGCTACCTGAAGCCAATAAAGCCAAGCGTGAGACCGTTTCTGCTAGCCACTTAACTGTCGGCTTGCAATGCGGCGGATCAGATGGTTTCTCCTCCATTACTGCAAACCCAGCACTAGGTGCCGCAATTGATATTTTGTCGCGCCATGGTGGTACAGGCATCCTGTCCGAGACCCCTGAAATTTATGGTGTTGAACACACCCTTACTCGTAGAGCAGCTAGCAAAGCCATTGGCGAGAAATTGATTGAGCGGATTCGCTGGTGGAAAGATGAGTACTCAGTAGGTAGGGATGTGCAGATCAACGGTAAAGTTAGCCCCGGAAATCAAATTGGTGGGCTAGCTAATATCTTTGAAAAATCTCTTGGATCCTCTATGAAGGGAGGCACTGGTCCATTGATGGAGGTGTATAAATACGCTGAGCCTGTAACAACTAAAGGCTTTGTCTTTATGGATACCCCAGGATTTGATCCAGTGTCAGCTACCGGACAAATTGCGGGAGGTGCGAACCTTGTAGCATTTACTACTGGCCGTGGATCGATGTTTGGCTCCAAGCCAGCCCCATGCATTAAATTGGCGACCAATACCCCGATGTATGAGCGCTTGACCGAAGATATGGATATCAATTGCGGTGAAATCCTCGATGGGACGGTCTCTGTTCAGGAAATGGGGCAGCGTATTTTTGAGCTGTTTTTACGTACCGCCTCTGGAGAGCCCTCGAAAAGCGAGCTTTTGGGCCTAGGCGATTACGAGTTTGTTCCATGGCAAATCGGCGTGATGAGCTAATTGAACGGTAGAATTAATCCTTGAAGTTCAAACAAGACTTAATCGAAATTTATAAGGCTTATGAAATTTAGGGATTACTACGAAACCTTGGGGGTAGCGCGCTCCGCTACCGAGGCTGAGATCAAATCAGCCTACCGAAAATTAGCTCGCAAATATCACCCAGATGTCAATAAAGAATCTGGTGCTGAAGAACAGTTCAAAGCCATTGGTGAGGCATACGCAGTTCTCAAAGACACCGAGAAACGAGCTGCCTACGATCGCTTTGGTGAAAACTGGAAAAACGGTCAAGACTTTACCCCGCCGCCAAATTGGAATGAAGGTTTTGAATATGCTGATAACGGCGGACATGGCGGCTATGGCGGTGGCTTTGACGGTGATCAAAGCGAATTCTTTGAATCTCTTTTTGGCAGAGGTCGACATCGCCAGGGTGGACGCGGCGGAAATCCTCGTCAAGGCATGAACTTCAAAGGCCAAGATCATCACGCGAAAATTTTGATTGATCTAGCTGATGCCTATAACGGCGCCAAACGCACAATCGCATTGCACATGCCTACTCAAGATGCACAAGGTCATGTGAGCACTCAAGAACGTAAATTGGATGTCAGTATTCCAAAAGGAATTAAGGCCGGACAAAATCTTCGCCTCTCTGGTCAAGGTGGCCCTGGCATGGGTGAAGGTGGTGCTGGTGATCTCTATTTAGAAATTGACTTTCACCCTAGTGCTATCTATCGCATTGATGGTAAAGATGTATACATTGATATTCCTCTAGCCCCATGGGAAGCTGCCCTGGGAACTACTGTTAATGTGCCAACCCCTGCAGGCTCAACCTTAGAGCTCAAGATTCCTGCTGGAACAATAGCTGGTCGCAAGATGCGACTCAAAGGTAAAGGCATTCCAAGCGCTGAAGCTGGCGATCTTTATGTTGTTCCAACAATTGCATTACCACCTGCACAAACCGATGTACAAAAAGAAGCTTATCAACATTTTGAGAAGGCTTTTGATTTCAACCCAAGAACTCACTTGAAGGGATGATGAAGATGACACCAACCAATATCACCTGGATTGAAGGTAGCGTTGTAGAGAATGAAGTACACATGAGTATTGTGGAGCTATCCCATGCTTCACGCACTCCCGAAGATCTCATTATGTCTTGGGTTTCTGAAGGGGTATTAAGCCCAACAGGCTCATCTCCGCAAGATTGGCGATTTAGCGGAGACTCGCTTCGCAAAGCGAAGACGGCGGCTCATCTCACACATGATCTTGAGCTTAATGTTCCGGGTGTTGCCTTAGCACTAGACCTCTTAGAAGAGATCGCCCAACTGCGCGCCCGCCTACAGATTGGTAATTGAAAACGCTTAAGACTCAGAGCGGCTCAAGAGCTGCTCCCAGCGCTGCAGCTTTTGATCTAACTGCTCTGTAATCTCCGTTAATCTAGCCTGCATACTAGCGGCCAACTCAGGCTCATTTTTATACAAGTCAGGATTGCTCATGGCAATCCCAATATCGGCCTGCTCTGTCTCAAGCCCCTCAATCTGAAGCGGTAAAGCCTCTAACTCCTGACGCTCCTTGGCATTGAGTTTTTGCACCCCACTCTTTGCAGCCTTTTCCGGCTTTGCCTCGACTTTGGCTTCAGCTTTTGCCTCTACCTTTTTTATCTCCACCTTAGATGGCGCTTTTTCCGAGCTACTTGCGTTAGTGGCACGAATCTTATCTGAGCGGGCTTTCTGAATCTTCCAATCTTCATAACCCCCTTCATACTCACGCCAAAATCCAGCGCCTTCATTGGCAATGATGCTAGTGACGACGTTGTCCAAGAAGTAGCGATCATGACTTACCAAGAAGACGGTGCCTTTGTAATCTTGTAGTAATTGCTCAAGCAGATCCAAGGTATCAATATCTAAATCATTTGTTGGCTCATCCAATACCAACACATTAGCCGGTCTTGCAAAAAGGCGCGCCAACAATAATCGATTGCGCTCACCACCAGACAAAGTACTTACTGGAGAGTTCGTTCTTTCAGGTGCAAATAAAAAGTCGCTTAAGTAGCTCTTTACGTGCTTTTTATTGCCGTTAATTTCAATCCACTCGCTACCCGGGCTGATGTAGTCTTCTAATGAAGCATTTAGATCTAGACCTTCACGCATTTGATCAAAATAGGCTACTTCAATACGAGTACCCATGGTGGCGGTACCGGAGTCAGGCTCAATAGTTCCCAAGATCAGTTTTAACAAAGTCGTTTTACCAGCCCCATTGGGGCCCAGTAAACCCACCTTATCTCCACGCAAAATGGTTGCCGTGAAGTCTTGCACAATCGGGCGATCATATGCCTTTGATACATTCTGTAAATCAGCAACAATTTTTCCGCTGCGATCACCAGCAGATACAGCCAACTTCACCTGACCAATGGCATCTCTACGTTGCGCACGACTAGCACGGAGATTTTCTAGGCGAGCTATACGGGCTACGCTTCGAGTACGTCGGGCTTCTACCCCTTTACGTATCCACACCTCTTCTTGTGCCAGTAATTTATCTGCTCTCGCATTTGCCAAAGACTCTGAATTGAGTTCTTGATCCTTAAGAACCTCATACGCAGAAAAGTTTCCAGGGTAAGAACGCAAAATACCGCGATCTAACTCCACAATCTGCGTACAGACGTTATCCAAGAAGGCGCGATCATGGGTAATTAAGATAACAGAGCCTTGATATTCTTTAAGAAGCTCTTCTAGCCATGCGATCGAATCTAAATCCAAGTGATTGGTAGGCTCATCTAATAAAAGTACATCAGGCATTTCTACTAAAGCGCGAGCTAAAGCCACCCGCTTTTTAGTACCCCCTGATAAGGTGTTGATTTTGACATCCGCCTCTAAATGCAAACGATCGAGTGTTTCATAAACGCGTTGTTCCCAATTCCAGCCGCTAAGGGCTTCGAGCTGAGACTGCACTTCATCTAAGCGATGATGAGAGACATCATCCCATTCGCCAACACTCAATGCCTCATATTCTTCACGCAATGCTTTAGCTTGTGCCACCCCTTTTGAGACAGCATCAAAGACCGTTTCCTCGGCTTCAAAAATAGGCTCTTGCGGCACATACGCTATTCGCAAACCTTGCTGATATTGCAATAGCCCATCATCCATTTTTTCAATGCCAGCCAGAATCTTCAA
>CANCIL010000108.1 GCA_947378095.1 Betaproteobacteria bacterium | reverse complement strand
ATAACGGACGTCTACATTGCGTTTAGCCATCCTGCCAAAGAGCACATCGCGAACTTGGCCTAATTTGAAATCATCATCGCCAAACAAAATTAAGGTTTCGTCTTTTTGCTCTACTCGGCTATCGGAGCCCTTAAAGTCAAAACGATTGCTAATCTCCTTATTGGATTGCTCAATCGCATTTTTCAGCTCAACCATATCCGGTTCACAAACTACGTCAAATGAGGGCATATCAACTCCTTGTTTATCTTTTGTGATTCATCTCTACTACAAGAGTGCATTGTGGGGATTTTCCAGAAATTTCTCCCGAAAATCCGAAGACGAATAAGATTGTGGCATGAACCGTGCAAAAAATGCGCCTCTGCCACCTAAATTGATCCCCAATCTTGGGCTCAAATCTAGGAATACCTTCGGCCTCGAAGTCAGTGCCGAGCGCGCCTTTGAAATTACCCAGCCAGATCAAATTCCGGCGTTGATGGATGAGATTGCACAAAATCAATGGGCTTGGCGTGTTTTAGGCGGTGGCAGCAATGTCATTCTTCCGCCCGTTTTATCTGGTGCCACCCTTCTGATGAATATTGCCGGCCAAGAGGTCGCCAATGAAGATGGAAGCAATACGTATCTTTTAGTTGGCGCTGGTGTGAACTGGCATGAGCTTGTGCAATGGACACTCACCCACAATCTCCCCGGCCTAGAAAATTTGGCACTGATTCCGGGAACGGTAGGCGCAACGCCTATTCAGAATATTGGCGCCTATGGTGTTGAAGTAGCCCAATACATTGAAAGCGTGACTGCATTTGATACCCACAAAAATGCGTTTGTCACCCTCTCAAATAAAGACTGTCAGTTTGCGTATCGCGATAGCCACTTCAAACAAAACCCGAATCGATACATCGTGACTGAAGTCTTGTTTAAATTTCCTAAAGCTTGGCAGCCTCGAGTGCACTACGCAGACCTTGCCAAGTTCTTTGCAGATCAATCCAATGCCGATCTAGCTCCAACCCTAAGCCCACAAGAGATCTTTGATGCGGTATGCCAGGTTCGTACACAGAAATTACCCGACCCGAAAGTAATCGGCAATGCTGGTAGCTTCTTTCAAAACCCGATCGTCAGTACCGAGCAATACAACGCTCTTGTACAGCAATTTCCTAATATCGTTTCTTATCCTGATGCCGCAGGTAAAAGAAAGTTGGCTGCTGGATGGTTAATTGATCAATGTGGCTTTAAAGGTAAGCGCCTAGCAGAAGCAGGTGTATATGAAAAACAAGCGCTAGTGATCGTAAATTATGGCAATGCCAGTGCATCGGACATTTTGAATTTAGCTAAACAGATACAAGAGACTGTACAAAAGCAGTACGGCGTCACACTAGATATCGAGCCTAATATTCTTTGAGCAGAGCGTGTCCTACCGCTCTACCGCCCTACCCCTGAATCTTGATCTCGCTTAGTCTTACGTTTGCCTTGCCTTTAGCAACGCGGATTTCATACTCAGGTCCTGCAGTGAGTTCACCAGGCTCACGTACAGCATGCAAACCCTCTGAGACATTGAGTACCACCGCATAACCTCGCTCCAAGGTACGTTGCGGGTTTAGTAATTCGAGTTGAGACTGAAAATGGACTTGATTACGCTTCCATGAATCTACTCTCACTGACCAAGCTTGATTTAAGCGCTTCTGCCATCCTTCGATTTGCTCACGCATACGATCTGGATTAGGCAGCGCATGGCTTAAACGCAAAGCCAATTGATCTAAGGTTTGCGCCTCGCGCTCTACTCGTTGACGAACGCGCTGTAGCATCGCCTGCTTAATTGCTTCAAGCTCTTGCAACATTTGATCTTTACGTGGCGCAGCTAACTCTGCCGCTCCCGTTGGCGTTGGTGCTCGTAGATCTGCAACGAAGTCAGCAATTGTGACATCGGTCTCATGACCCACACCACTGACAACCGGAATACTCGACTCTGCAATCGCATACGCCAAGTGTTCATCATTGAATGCCCAGAGATCTTCAATGCTGCCACCACCACGCACCATCAAAATGACATCGACTACATTTTCTTTTTCAGCCGCCTTCAGCGCAGAAATAATTCCGGCAGGAGCATCGGGTCCTTGCACAAGTGTTGGGTAAATCACAATCGGAATATGGGGCGCCCTTCTTGCCAATGTGCTCAACACATCTTTTAATGCAGCCGCTTGTGGAGAAGTAATAATGCCAATCGCTCTTGGATGAGATGGAATATCCCTTTTGCGATCAGGATCAAATAAACCCTCTTTAGCTAATTTGGCTTTGAGTTTTAAAAAGGCTTCATACAAGCCGCCCATGCCTGCGCGTCGTAATGTTTGGATGGTGAGCTGAATGTCGCCACGTGGCACATACATCCCTAAGTTAGCGCTTACCTCAACCAAGTCTCCAGATTGGGGCATGAAGCCAACCTGCCCGTTACGTCCACGAAACATGACGCACTTAATTTGACCTTCTTCGTCTTTTAAAGAGAAATACCAGTGCCCGCTGTCATAGGCTTTGAAGTTCGAAATCTCCCCACTAACCCAGACGGTATCGAAACGCTCCTCTAAGGAGGCAGCAATGGCGCGGTTTAGATCGCCAACCGAGAGGATTTCCCTTGATATTTCCGACATTTTTTCTCTTTATCTACAAAAACATAAGGCTTGGAGGGCCATAAATATCCACAGAGCCCTATAGACCCTAGGGCTAGTAAAAATAAGTAAGTAATCACTCACCCAAAACGTCTCATAAATCCAACATATAAATCATAAGTCATTGATTTAGATCACTAAAAATTAGACTCTATTTTTTCAAAAATAACCCAAAACAAAGCTTGCTCACGATCAATCAAAGACTTACAGCTCATTCTCAAAAAAGTTACGCACAGAGTTATCCACAGGCTGGCTTTCAGAAAACGGTTTATTAATTCAGCTAAAGTACTGAGCTTATGTACTCAATCTTACTGTCTGCTGGCTGGCCCATCTGGCCTCTTTTAATCATCTCCATCATCGGGCTGGCTATAGTCATTGAGCGGACCTGGTATCTCCGTCAAATTCAGGTATTTCCAAAAGATTGTTTGGAATCTGCTTTTGGCCTGGCAAACGACATTTCCAGCGGTAAATCTGTGTCGGAATCGGAAATTACGGCCATTAAACAAAGTTCGCCGGTTGGTAATCTATTTGCCTGCGTCTTACGTGAAAAGCTCCATGGCGCTAGCGCCGACTCTGCTCTAGAAGAATTACAAGCTACCGCTCAAACTAGCTGGCTGAAGTTGGATCGCTATTTAGGTGCCCTTGCCACCATCGCTACTGTCGCTCCTTTGCTCGGATTATTCGGTACTGTTGTTGGGATGATAGAAATCTTTGGTAGCCAAGGTACCGTCAATGGCATCGCTGGTAGCCCACAACAACTTGCTCACGGTATTTCAGTAGCGCTGTACAACACAGCCTTTGGTTTATTGATCGCCATTCCTGCATTAGCAGCGTGGCGTGGATTACGTGCACTCGCTAATCAACGCCAACGTGAGTGCGAAGAATTCACAAGACAGTTATTTAAAAAACTCTACCCGAATACCATCACAACGCCATGAGCTGGCTGAACGCTTCTTCTCGTAGAAAGTTTTCCCTCGGGACAATGGTTTCTCCTGCTGAGCCTGAGATTAATCTCATCCCGTTTATTGATGTCTTATTAGTTGTCTTGATCTTCTTGATGATCTCGACGACCTTTACTCGCTTTCAAGAACTCGCTATTACCTTACCGACTGCTAACGGTAACGAGTCTCAAGTCGAGGTAAAGCAAATTCATATTGCAGTCAGTCGTGATGGCCGTTTTGCTGTTAACGGTAAGGTTGCCGATCGCACACAATTGAGCGCTCTACTTTCACAAATGAGCAACCAAGGCTTATCTAGTAAAGAAGTTGCCAACTCAATGCAAGTCAACATCGACGCTGATGCTAGAGCGCCTCACCAAGCGGTCATGAGCGCACTCGAGGCTGCTCGTGACGCCAATCTATCGAATATTGTATTTAGCAGTCAAACCAAGAAATAAAGAAAGACAACACTGCTCATGTCTTTTTCTTTCTTTCGCAAGGCCCCTCGATTTTGGGAAAGACGTGGGCCAACGAGCTTACTGTTGTGGCCACTGTCTTGGATCTATGGATTCATTCTGCGCATCCGCAAACTGATTGCAGATTTAGGGTTAGTCAAACAACAAGCTGCGCCAGTACCGATCATCATCGTCGGTAATATTCGCGTGGGCGGAACCGGCAAGACACCGATTGTGATTGCCATCGCTGAACGCTTAAACCAACTTGGTTGGAAACCAGGAATTATCAGCAGAGGTTATGGTTCCAAATTACAAACTTCGCCACTACAAGTGCATAGTGATTCAGATCCTTTACTAGTTGGTGATGAACCTGTCTTAATTGCCAAGCGTACGCAAAATCAATTTCCAATTTGGGTTTTTCCAAAACGTAAGCTGAGTATTCAGGCTTTGTTAAGGCATTCGCCTGAGGTCAATGTCATCATCAGTGATGATGGTCTTCAGCACCAAGGTTTAGTACGTTGGCCTGCCCGTGAAGGCGGTCGTGATATCGAACTCGTGGTCCGCGATACCCGAGGTGAAGGTAATCGCTTTTTATTGCCAGCTGGCCCCTTACGCGAACCAGCCACTAGAGAGCGTGATGCCACCTTGTTAATGGGTAAGCAAACCTTCGCTGAAGAGGCACGACATACGGATGAGTACTTCTTAGGGCGTAGAGCATTTACTTTGAGCAATAAATTAGGCCTGCCTTACCAATTAATCAATCACAACAATACTCAATCGCTTGAAACTATAGCGAATGACTATCTTCCGAACAAAATTACTGCGGTAGCAGCCATCGGCAATCCTCAGGGCTTTTTTGATGATCTGCTCAATAACGGCATCGCGGGTAAATGCATTGCCCTTCCAGACCATGAGGTATTTACACCAGACTTTTTTCAGACAATGAATGCTGCTTGCATCCTCATTACTGAAAAGGATGCCGTTAAATGCGTCCATATTCAGGATGAGCGTATTTGGGTTGTCCCCATGAACTTGCAGGTTTCTGATGACTTAGCTGACTGGTTGCAATCCATCCTACAAAGACCCGATCCAAACCGTTACACTTTGTAATCAATACTTCTATTACGAAACTCGAACCATTATGGACAAACGCCTTCTTGATATTTTGGTCTGCCCTTTATGCAAAAGTCCTTTGCATTTGAATGCAGAGAAAACAGAGCTTATTTGCAAAGCAGATCGCTTGGCTTATCCCATTCGTAATGACATCCCCGTCATGATGGTAGATGAAGCGCGCAGCTTGAGTGCAGATGAAGTCTAAATTCATTCATTTTTTATTCAATGAACCCTCCATCTAAAGCCACTGATTTTTTGGTGGTGATTCCGGCAAGACTAGGATCTACACGTTTACCCAGAAAGCCGCTAGCCGACTTAGGTGGTAAGCCGATGGTAGTGAGAGTTGCAGAGCGTGCCAAACAATCGAATGCACAAAGCGTAGTGGTCGCTACGGATTCAGCAGAGATTCAGGCAGCTTGCGATGAGCA
>CANCIL010000107.1 GCA_947378095.1 Betaproteobacteria bacterium | reverse complement strand
CCGAAAAGTGGTATTTCAGGGGGTTCATCAGATGATGGGCAGCGATTTAGCTGGTCCATGGGGGGCTGAACCCAAGCAAACCCGTATGGTGTTTATTGGCATTGACTTGCCTAAGGACACCCTATTGGCAGGGCTCGAGGGATGTTTGGCTTAGGCGGGTTCGGATACAATCTGCCGCCACGGTCAATATTGATAAAAGGTCGTAAAACTTTGGCAGAATGAGGCAATAATGCTTCAAACCCATGGAAAGAATGAGATGACGGTAAAAACAGCAACAAAAACTGCAGCGACTCCAAAAGTTAGCAAGGCTGCAAGTAGCAAAGCTCCAAAGGGTGCACCTTTAACTGAAGCTGAACTGCTCAAAATGGCTGACAAGGACTACATGAATGCAGCCCAGTTAGATTTTTTCCGTCAAAAATTATTGACCCTCAAAGAGGACATCTTGAAGAATGCATCAGAAACTACTGAGCATCTTCGTGAAAACATTTTGGTTCCGGATCCGGCAGATCGTGCAACGATTGAAGAAGAGCATGCACTTGAATTGCGCACCCGCGATCGTGAGCGCAAGTTGCTGAAAAAAGTAGAGCAGGCTTTAGCTCGCATTGAGACTGCTGATTACGGTTGGTGTGAAGAGACTGGCGAGCCAATTGGCTTATCCCGTTTGATAGCAAGACCGACGGCTAATCTTTCCCTTGAGGCACAAGAGCGTCGTGAACTCCGTCAAAAGTTGTTTGGCGAATAACCTCTTAATACTTCTGCTGCAATGACTAAGCACCTACCAACCCTTGCTGATATTCCACCTTTATTGAAGGCGGAAATCTTGGCCGAGGCTTTGCCTTATATCCGTCAGTATCACGGTAAGACCATCGTGATTAAATACGGTGGAAATGCCATGGTAGAAGAGCGCCTCAAAGAAAGCTTTGCGCGCGATGTAATTTTGCTCAAACTTGTCGGCATGAATCCCGTCGTAGTGCACGGCGGTGGCCCACAAATTGATGAGGCTCTGAAGAAGATCGGCAAGACTGGCACGTTTATTCAGGGTATGCGCGTTACCGATGATGAAACTATGGAAGTAGTCGAGTGGGTTCTTGGTGGCGAAGTACAACAAGATATTGTCATGCTGATTAATCACTTTGGTGGACAGGCAGTTGGCTTGACTGGTAAGGATGGTGGCTTGATTCATGCCAGAAAAATGATGATCCCCGATGAGAAAAATCCAGGAAAAAAAATCGATATCGGTTTTGTGGGTGAGATTGAGGCCATCAATCCTGCGGTTGTAAAAGCTCTGCAAGATGATGCGTTTATTCCGGTGATTTCTCCAATTGGCTTTAGTGCTGAAGGTCAGGCATACAACATCAATGCTGACTTGGTTGCTGGCAAGATGGCTGAAATTCTGCATGCTGAGAAATTGGTGATGATGACCAATATTCCAGGCGTCATGGATAAGAATGGCACTCTCTTGACAGATTTAACTGCTCGAGAAATTGATGATTTATTTGCTGATGGAACTATTTCAGGCGGTATGTTGCCTAAGATTTCCTCGGCCTTAGACGCTGCTAAGAGTGGTGTGAATTCAGTGCATATTATCGATGGCCGCATTGAGCACTCTTTATTATTAGAAATTCTGACTGAGCAGGCTTTTGGAACGATGATTCGTTCTAGATGAGCTATGGATAAGTGATAACTATGCGTGATTCTTTAGAGCCATCAGAAATTGAAAGTAGCGCCGCTGAGGCTGGCAAGACACGCAAGCGTCCACGTCCAGGAGAGCGCCGCCTACAAATTCTGCAAGTGCTTGCGGAAATGTTGCAAAACCCTAAAGGTGAGCGCGTAACCACTGCAGCGTTGGCAGCTAAGATTCAGGTTTCTGAGGCAGCGCTTTATCGACACTTTGCTAGTAAAGCCCAAATGTTCGAGGGCTTGATTGCCTTTATTGAGCAAACAGTTTTTGGGTTGATTAATCAAATTAATCAAAAAGAAGAGTCAGGCCTTGCGCAGGTGCGTGGTATTTTGCAGATGCTGCTTTTCTTTGCTGAAAAAAATCCTGGCATGACCCGAGTTCTTTTAGGCGATGCTTTGTTGCAAGAAGATGATCGCTTACAAGAGCGTATTACTCAAGTGCTAGATCGCGTTGAGGCCTCGTTAAAGCAGGCCTTACGAATTGCCCAATCCCAAGGTAGTGCGTGGGGGCAGGCGGGTCAAGATGAGATTAGCATTCGTGCGGCTATGTTAATGAGTTTTGTTTTGGGTCGCTGGCATCGCTTTGCTCGTAGTGGCTTTAAGAAGCTACCAACCGAAGCATCTGATATTAGCCTTCGCATTCTTCTTTCCGAATGAGCGAGCTATACCTCTCTAGAAATACTATCCATTTTGCCGAGCCCTTGCCTTTGCAAAGTGGCGCCATGTTATCCGGCTACGACCTCGTCATTGAAACTTATGGGAAGTTAAATGCCGATAAAAGTAATGCTGTACTGATTTGCCATGCGCTCAATGCCTCTCATCATGTAGCGGGCCCGGCTCCCGAAGACCCTGAAGACATTGGCTGGTGGGACAACATGATTGGCCCAGGTAAACCTGTTGATACCGATCATTTCTTCGTTATTGGCGTCAATAATTTAGGTTCATGCTTTGGCTCTACGGGGCCAATGAGTATTCATGCGGAAACTGGCAAGCCTTATGGTGCAAATTTCCCCGTTGTGACTGTAGAGGATTGGGTGAATACCCAAGCGCGCCTGGCTGACAAGTTAGGTATCCGTAAATTTGCTGCAGTCATGGGCGGAAGTCTTGGTGGCATGCAAGCCATGGCCTGGTCGATTCAGTTTCCAAAACGTTTAGATCACTGCGTTGTAATAGCCTCGACTCCAAAATTGAGTGCGCAGAATATTGCTTTTAATGAAGTAGCTCGTAACGCTATTTTGTCTGACCCTGATTTTCATGGTGGTAACTACTACGAGCACGGCGTTGTCCCCAAGCGTGGCTTGCGCTTAGCGCGCATGGTTGGCCATATCACTTATTTATCTGATGACGACATGGCTGAAAAGTTTGGCCGTGAATTACAACGTCCCAATGGTGAATCCAACGACTATCGTTTTAGCTTTGATGTCGAGTTTGAGGTTGAAAGTTATTTGCGCCATCAAGGGGATAAGTTCTCCACTTACTTTGATGCCAATACTTACCTATTAATTACTCGTGCACTTGATTACTTTGATCCTTCTCGTCGTTACGAAGGTAGTCTGAACCGCGCCCTTGCAGATGTACAAGCAAAGTTTTTAGTGGTGAGCTTTTCAACGGATTGGCGTTTTCCTCCAAACCGCAGTCGCGAAATGGTTGAGTCTTTGTTGAGCAATAAGAGTGAAGTGAGCTATGCAGAGATTGATGCCCCTCATGGGCACGATGCGTTCTTACTAGATGATCCCCGTTATCACAATCTTATTCGGGCTTATTTTAGAAAAATGCGTGAGGCTCTTAAATGAAGCGCGCAGATTTTGTAGCGATTGCTAAATGGATCGCTCCCAACAGTCAAGTTTTGGACTTAGGTTGTGGAGACGGTAGTTTTTTAGAGTTTTTGCAAAAGCAAAAGCCGGTACATTCTTACGGCGTAGAGATTGACGACGCACGCGTTCTATCTTGCGCGCAAAAAGGCTTAAATGTGATCCAACAAAATCTTGAAGGGGGCCTAGCGCTTTTTGAGAACGAGAGTTTTGATATGGTTGTCTTGTCTCAGACACTGCAAACGATTCATCAAACCGAAAAAATCTTGCGTGAAGTAGTTCGTGTTGGCAAAGAATCCGTTGTATCTTTCCCGAACTTTGGCCACTGGTCCCATCGCTTGGCAGTGGGTATGGGCCATATGCCAGTGTCTAAGAGTCTTCCATACCAGTGGTACAACACACCGAATGTTCGCGTACTGACAGTGGCTGACTTTGAAAGACTAGCCTCTACTCTCGGCTTAAAAATAGTGGATCGCTGCATCTTGCATGAAGGGAGAGAAGTGACCTTGCTGCCCAATTTGTTTGGTAGCCTTGCCTTGTTCCGCGTTCGACGTGCTTAGTGGCATTCAGTCCTGGCTAAAAGATTTTCGGGTTTACCTGGAATGGCCTTGCCTGAGAATGCTTTTCTTAGGCTTCTCTGCCGGCTTGCCTCTCTTGCTCATTCTTGGAACACTCAGCTTCTGGTTGAGGGAGGCCGGCATTGACCGCAGCACTATTGGTTACTTAACTTGGGTTGGTCTGATCTACGCCTTTAAGTGGGTTTGGGCGCCTTTGGTAGATAGATTGCCCATCCCCATTTTGACGAGAGTGCTTGGTAGAAGGCGTAGTTGGCTACTCTTTTCACAAGCCTTAATTGTTATTGGCCTCCTTGGTATGGCAAGTGTTGATCCTAAGGTGGCGCTCAATCAAATCGTGTGGTTCGCCTTGCTAGTTGCATTTGGTTCCGCCACTCAAGATATTGCCCTAGATGCTTTCCGGATTGAGTCAGCAGATAGCGATCGTCAAGCAGCCTTATCAGCCACTTATCAAACCGGTTACCGGCTTGCTTTAATTTGGTCTGGTGCAGGTGTTTTATGGTTGGCAGCCCGCGTTGAGACTGGATCGGGTTCTTATGATGTAGATGCTTGGCACTTTGCTTATCTTTGTATGGCAGCCTCTATTGCCATTGGAGTCATTACCACCTTATTGAGTCAAGAGCCTATCAAAGTCCAACTTGCCAAAGTGCGCAATGCTAAGGAATGGCTTCATCAAACATTGATTGAGCCGTTTGCTGAATTTATTTATCGTTATGGTTGGCACGCAGTCATCATTTTGGCGTTGATTGCGATCTATCGCATTGGCGATGTTGTGATGGGAATTATGGCCAACCCTTTTTATGTGGATATGGGTTACACCAAAGACGAGGTCGCCGCCGTGAGTAAGGTATTTGGTGTCATCATGACTTTGGTTGGCGCTTTTGTAGGCGGTGTTTTAACGATGCGCTTTGGTGTGATGCGCATCTTGTTCTTAGGTGCCATTTTGTCAGCACTGAGTAACGTGTTGTTTGCTTGGCTAGCAACCCAGGGGCATGATTTGCACGGCTTGATTTGGGTGATCTCAGCAGATAATTTAAGCTCTGGAATTGCCAGCGCTGCGTTCATTGCCTTCCTGTCGTCCTTAACCAATATTCGTTATTCAGCAACGCAGTACGCTTTATTTAGCTCGATGATGCTGCTCTTGCCTAAATGGTTGGCTGGATTCTCGGGAGCCTTTGTTGACACCTTTGGTTACCAAGTTTTCTTTTATTGCACGGCCATTATTGGGGCACCAGTGCTAGTCTTGATTTGGTTGGCTATTCGCTTTCATATGGTCGAATTTACAAAGCACGATGCCCAAGTTTCCCATCAGCTGTAAGCTTAAGCCCCTTTCAAATCGACCAGTCGTAATCCACAACTAAGGGCGCGTGATCTGAGAAACGCTCATCCTTATAGATGAAAGTTTTATGAGCGCTGTTAGCAATTCCTGGCGTAGTAATCTGATAGTCAATACGCCAACCCACATTTTTGGCATAGGCTTGGCCACGGTTACTCCACCACGTATAGCAAGCCTCACCGGCCTCAGGCTCAATCTTGCGATAGACATCAACGTAGCCAACTTTGTCGAACAGATTAGTTAGCCATGCACGCTCTTCCGGTAAAAATCCTGAGTTCTT
>CANCIL010000106.1 GCA_947378095.1 Betaproteobacteria bacterium | reverse complement strand
CTTAGCTTCCGTGTGAAGAGATTATAAAGCATTGATTTATATTGGTTTTTTAATTAGTTAACACTTACTAACATAGGAGAAGGAATGAATCTGCGTCCTTTACATGATCGCGTAATCATCAAACGTTTAGATCAAGAATCAAAAACTGCCTCTGGAATCATCATTCCGGACGCTGCTGCTGAAAAACCTGACCAAGGTGAAATATTGGCAGTTGGTCCAGGTAAACGTGATGACAGCGGTAAGTTGAATGCACCTGACGTCAAAGTAGGTGATCGCGTGTTATTTGGCAAATATGCAGGTCAAACAGTCAAAGTCGACGGCGATGAGCTTCTCGTCATGCGCGAAGAAGACATCATGGCTGTTGTACAGAAGTAATTTCAGTATTTAAGAAAGGAATTCAATCATGGCAGCAAAAGACGTCGTATTTGGAGATAGCGCCCGTACCAAGATGGTAGAAGGCGTCAATATTCTCGCGAACGCAGTAAAAACTACATTAGGACCAAAAGGTCGTAACGTTGTAATGGAACGTTCATTTGGCGGTCCAACCGTAACTAAAGACGGTGTATCTGTAGCAAAAGAAATCGAACTCAAAGACAAGCTCCAGAATATGGGTGCGCAGATGGTGAAGGAAGTTGCCTCTAAAACTGCTGACATCGCTGGTGACGGTACAACTACCGCTACTGTATTAGCTCAATCTATCGTACGTGAAGGCATGAAATATGTAGTTTCAGGCCACAACCCAATGGACTTGAAGCGCGGTATCGACAAAGCTGTAACGGCTGCGCTCGAAGAACTTAAAAAAATCAGCAAGCCTTGCACAACTACTAAAGAAATCGCTCAAGTAGGTTCTATCTCTGCAAACAGCGACTACAGCATTGGTCAGCGTATTGCTGAAGCGATGGAAAAGGTAGGTAAAGAAGGTGTGATTACTGTTGAAGATGGCAAGTCTTTAGAAGATGAGCTTGAAGTAGTTGAAGGTATGCAGTTTGATCGTGGCTACCTCTCACCTTACTTCATCAATCAACCTGAAAAACAAGTGGCGATCTTGGAATCTCCTTACGTTCTCTTGTTTGACAAGAAGATTGCCAACATCCGTGATTTGCTCCCAGTACTCGAGCAAGTAGCGAAGTCTGGTCGTCCATTGCTCATCATCGCTGAAGATGTTGAAGGCGAAGCCTTGGCAACTTTGGTTGTGAATAACATTCGCGGCATCATCAAGACATGTGCTGTTAAGGCTCCAGGCTTTGGTGATCGTCGTAAGGCTATGTTGGAAGACATCGCCATTTTGACTGGCGGTACTGTGATTGCTGAAGAAATCGGCCTCACACTCGAGAAAACAACTCTTGAGCATTTAGGTCAAGCGAAGCGTATCGAAGTAGGCAAAGAAAATACCATCATTATTGATGGTGCTGGCGATGCTAAAGCAATTGAAGCGCGTGTGAAGAACATTCGTGTTCAGATCGAAGAAGCCACTAGCGACTACGATAAAGAGAAATTGCAGGAGCGCGTTGCCAAGTTGGCAGGCGGTGTTGCAGTGATTCGTGTTGGTGCTGCTACTGAAGTTGAAATGAAAGAAAAGAAAGCCCGCGTTGATGACGCATTGCACGCAACTCGTGCTGCAGTAGAAGAGGGTATTGTTCCTGGCGGCGGCGTAGCTTTATTACGTGCTATGCAAGGTATCAAAGGTCTGAAAGGCGATAACGCTGATCAAGACGCTGGTATCAGCATCGTATTGCGCGCAATGGAAGAGCCGCTTCGCATCATCGTTTCTAACGCTGGTGACGAAGCAAGCGTAGTTGTTAATGCGGTATTGGCTAGCAAAGGCAATAATGGTTACAACGCTGCTACTGGCGAATACGGCGACCTCGTAGCTCAAGGTGTGATCGATCCAACTAAGGTTACTAAAACTGCATTGGTAAATGCGGCTTCTGTTGCAGCCTTGTTGTTGACCACTGACTGCGCTATCTGCGAAGCACCAAAAGATGAATCTGCTGGTGGAGGTATGCCTGATATGGGCGGAATGGGCGGAATGGGCGGAATGGGCGGCATGATGTAATAGCTCTACCTTCCACAGCCAACAAGCTGTAGAAACTAAAACGCCTGGTTCACAAGACCGGGCGTTTTTTATTTGTTAAAGTGGGTTGAATACTTCATCTCATTAAATAGGCGTACTCATGATTTTTCAGAAATCTACCTTAAGCACTTTTGCTATTGCTTTCTTATTACTCTATGGCGCGCCTGGGATGAGTCAAACGTCAGAGCCAATGCCTTCATATGAGAAAAGTGTCTCTAACTTGCGCAACCAACGTTATTGCGAAGTGCTTTATGGGAAACGACATTACTTCAAATTAGAAGTAAAAGTCTTTAATACGCAAGGGCTGAATCTTTGTCCGGAAGATCAATGGAAGACCCTCACTAAAGAGTCTATTGAAAAAACCTACAGCGCATCCTTTGTGGTGTTGAATGGTCCGCGCTACTGGATGATGGATGAAATTAAAGCAGCAGGCGCTACAGTGAACCAGACCAAAGAATCTTTTGGTGGTATTGAGATGAACTTGCGGGCAACAATTGAGTTGGGCTTAATGAAGCAATTGATGGGTAGTAAGCACTACTCACCCAATGAGATTGTTAGAACAACTGCCTTCATCTATAAAGCAGGAACACCTGTTTATGAACTCACGTCACCTGCTGGCGATGTCTATGTCATGCAGTCATATTCCCAAATCGTTAATCCCAATCTGACTATGAGTGATTTGCCAGATCTAGCCAAACAATTAAAGCTGCCTACAGGATGGTCTTATAAAACAAGAGTACTAGAGCAGGAGTTTTCATTGGTTGCCAATGGCATTGCTTACGTGCTGCAAGACAATTTATCGAATAGTTATCAGAGACGGTAATAAAGAGGTAACTCAATCAGGCTGAATACCGCCATCTTTGATCATTTTTTTCATTTTGACTAAACCCTGGGCAATCATGGTCTTTAAATGATCTGGCCCTAAGGGGGCTAGTTCAAAACCTTGAGAGATAAGTTGCTCTCGAAGCTTCGGATCTTTTAATGCAGTTGCTAAGGATTCGTTGAGCTTATCGATCACTGCGGGTTGTGTTCCCTTAGGCGCTAGCAGTGCGCCCCAAGTAGAGAACTCATAGCCCTTGACGCTTTCATCAATGGTAGGTGCATTAGGTAGCAATGGGGAACGTGTTTTGCTTGCAATACCTAAGACCTTCAGTTTGCCTGCTCGAATGTGGGGAAGCACAACTGATAGCGCGCTAATCATCACGGGTACTTGTCCTGCCATGACATCAGTCACTGCAGCTGCTGCTCCTCGATAAGGAATATGAACAATGGGTGCACCAGTGTATTGGCGAAAGATTTCCATACCGATGTGTTGGGGTGAGCCATTGCCACCAGAGGCATAGTCAATCTTTCCAGGTTTTTCTTTAGCGATGCGAACTAAGTCTGCTGCAGTATTTCCGGGGAATGACGGATTAGCGACCAAGACAAAAGTAATAGCAGCCAGCTCAGAAATAGGCACAAAACTTTGAACTGGATCGTAATCAACCTTTTTGTAAAGATTGGGAAGCATTGTCAAAATGCTGTCGTTAAATGCGCCGAGTACATAACCTTCAGCTGGACTTTGAGCAACCTTTGTAGTGCCGATAAGGCCAGCGCCCCCAGGAATATTTTCAATCGTGATCGCTTGTCCTAGGTTTTCTCCCATTTTTTGTGCGATGGGGCGAAAGAGTAGATCTACGCCGCTACCAGCTTGCAGCGGCATGATAGTTTGAATGGTGCGATTGGGGTATGAACCTTGAGCATTAGCAATACTCGTGCTACAGATGCAAAGTAGACTGGTGATTAGGAAGGGGGATAGTAATTTCATCATGAGATCAATCTACCTGAATGCCAGCTTTCTCAACTACTTTCCCCCAGCGACCTTGCTCTACTTTGATGAACGTAGCAAATTGTTCAGGCGTGTCACCGATTAATACAGCACCGTCTTCGAGCATACGCTTAGAGTCTTCCTTGTTCTTTAGTGACTTTGCAATTTCTTTTTGAAGCCTATCAATAATGGGCTTTGGGGTTCCTGCTGGAGCAAGGATTCCATACCATTGGGAGGTTTCGAAACCTTTGTAACCAGATTCTGCAATCGTAGGTACTTGAGGTAACACTTTAGATCTGTCTGCTGAACCCACCGCTAAAGGACGCAATGCACCGCCACTGATTTGCCCCATCAGAGATGGCAATCCATTAAAAGTTGCCTGAATTTGCCCGCCAATCAAATCTGTCAGCATTGGGCCAGATCCTTTATATGGCACGTGAACTAAATCAATACCAGCGACTGCAGAAAAGTATTCCATCGCAAGGTGTCCGGCACTGCCGTTACCGGCTGAACCATAGTTGATTTTTCCAGGATTCTTTTTAGCATCCGCCACCAAGTCGGCCAATGTTTTGTATGAGCTCTTGCTACTCACGGCAATCACATTAGGAACCTTAGCAACTAATGTGACGGGTGCAAAATCTTTATTGGGATCATATGGTAATTTGCTGCCAAATAAAGCAGGGTTCACGGCTAATGTGCCTACGTGACCCAAGATAAGAGTGTAGCCATCTGGATTGGCACGTTTAACCTCTTCCATGGCAATATTTCCAGCACCACCAGGCTTGTTTTCAACGTAGACGGATTGGCCAAGACTGGTAGAAAGACTATTGGCTACTGATCTGGCAACAATTTCTGAAGTGCCGCCTGTTGCAAATGGGACAACTAAGCGAATCGATTTTTCAGGATAGGCGGCAAGTAAGGCTTGTGAAACTCCTAAGCTCGTGATTGCAGTAATAGAGAGAATCAATTTTTTCATGTACACAGCCTTTAGATCAGAAAATATTCAATAGTTAAAATTTTATGTTTTTATGCTTGATAAAGTAACATTGAACCATGAATCCCCAAATTGGTTTCCTTTTAAATCAGGCACTTGAGGCACTCAGGAGCTCAAAACTAGAGACAGCAGAGCTCTATTTAAAGCAGGCCTTGGCTTTACAGTCAAATAACCCTCATACATTAAGGCTATTAGGAGTTATAGCAGCACAAAGAGGACAGTTTGAAGAGGCGATTACCCATTTATCTCGATCAATAAAAGAACTTCCTAAAAATGCAGTCGCTCATAGCAATCTAGGAAACGTATATTCAAAATTAAGACAGTTTGATAAAGCCTTAAGTGCCTATGAACAAGCCGCACGTCTTGATCCAAAGGATGCGGAAACTTGGTCCAACACCGGAATTGCTTTTTTTGAATTAAAGCGTTATGAGGAGGCGCTTGCTCTTTACGATAAGGCGTTGGCATTAGATCCTCATTATGCAGAGGCCCTATGCAATAAAGGTAATGCCTTAGATGAGCTCAAGCGCTATGAAGAGGCCATCGTTTGCTATGAACACGCTTTATCTATCAATCCCAATATCGATTGGGCGCCCGGGGTATGGGCATTTTTGAAGTTGAAGATTTCGTCGTGGGATACGCTCGAAGGTAATTTATCAGTAATCCTCAATAAAGTAGCTGCTGGTGAGGGGGTAGCCAATCCCTTCCCCCTCCTAGCCATTAGTGATGATCCTTTATTGCATCGCCAAGCTTCCGCTATCTTTGCGCACTATCAATATCCTGCCAATAGTGCTTTAGGACCAATTGCAAAATATCCCAAAGAGAAGAAGATTCGGATTGGCTATTTTTCAGCGGATTTTCATAATCACGCCACTGGGTATTTAATGGCTGAGCTCATTGAGCTGCATGATCAAAATCAGTTTGAGTGTATTGGCATT
>CANCIL010000105.1 GCA_947378095.1 Betaproteobacteria bacterium | reverse complement strand
TTTACCCGGTCTAGATGATTTACATGCCAAGCCAGAAGATGCACCTTTATTGAGAGAATTATTTGAGCGCTATGCATTTAAGTCTTGGTTGCGTGATGTTGAAAAACGCCTGGAAGGTAATCAGAATAAGGCTTCTGAGCCAGAGGCTGTCTTTGATTTAGCTGGCTCTCCGATTACAGGTAGTATCAATTTGGAAGAGGGCGATAAAAAGGCTCGCTCGATTGCATCTGCACCTACCAAAGCCTTATCGCAAGACACAACGGATTTGCAAGATGCCATCGAACGTCAATATGAATGCGTAGTAGATGAAGCTAGTCTTGATAAGTGGTTGAAAAAAATTGAAGTGGCAGCCTTAGCAGCTGTCGATACAGAGACGACGAGCCTTGATGCTCTTGCTGCGGAGTTAGTTGGGATTTCTTTATCGGTTAAACCTGGTGAAGCTTGCTACATTCCAGTCGCACACCGTAACGGGGAATCACAATTAGATCGAGATTTGGTTCTCTCTCGCTTGAAGCCCTGGTTAGAAAGCGCGAACCACCTTAAGGTTGGACAAAACTTAAAGTACGACATGCATATCTTTGCCAACTATGGCATCACGCTTCAAGGAGTTGCATTTGATACTTTGTTGGAATCCTATGTGCTTGAATCGCACATGCCACACAATATGGATAGCTTAGCTGAGCGTCATCTTGGTTTAAAAACGATTCGTTACGAAGAGGTCTGCGGCAAAGGTGTCCATCAGATAGGCTTTGATCAAGTCGATCTTCAAATTGCGACGAACTACGCTGCTGAAGACGCTGACATTACCCTGCGATTGCACATGGAGTTATGGCCACAGATTCAAGAAAATCCAGGATTACTCTATATCTATGAGCAGGTTGAAATGCCTGCCATGCGCGTTTTGGGCATCATGGAGCGCAATGGTATTCGGATTGACTCTGCCCTATTGGCTAAGCAGGGGCAGCAGGTAGGCAAGCGCCTCTTGGAGTTAGAGGGAGAGATTCATCAATTAGCAGGCCAGCCTTTTAATATTCAGTCGCCGAAACAAATTGCAGAAATCTTGTTTGGCCAACTTGAATTACCGGTGATTAAGAAAACCCCATCGGGTGCGCCTTCTACTGATGAAGAGGTGCTGCAAAAGTTAGCAGAAGACTATCCATTGCCAGCGCGTATTTTGGATTACCGTAGCTTAGCTAAGCTAATGTCAACGTATATTGAAAAATTGCCACGCATGGCTGATCCCAAGACGGGGCGGGTGCATACCAATTTTTCACAAGCGACAGCGGTGACTGGGCGTTTGGCTTCTAGCGATCCTAATCTACAAAATATTCCAGTGCGTACCGAAGAAGGTCGTCGCATTCGGGAGGCCTTTATTCCGGCGGAGGGTTGCAAATTGCTTTCTGCAGACTACTCGCAAATTGAGTTGCGCATCATGGCGCATATCGCTGAGGATGAAAATTTACTCGAAGCATTTCGGACCGGTAAAGATGTTCACCAAGCTACTGCAGCCGAGATCTTTGGTATTCCCTTAAATGATGTGAACTCGGAGCAGCGACGATATGCCAAGGTAATTAACTTTGGATTAATTTATGGCATGAGTGCTTTTGGCTTAGCCGGCAATTTAGGTATTGAGCGCTCTGCGGCACAAAGTTACATTGCCAAGTATTTTGATCGTTACCCTGGGGTTGCTCAATACATGGAGCGTACTCGTCTAGAGGCACGTGAAAACGGATACGTAGAAACTGTTTTTGGCCGTCGCCTTTGGTTGCCTGAAATTAAAGGATCAAATGGTCCTCGCCGTCAAGGCGCTGAGCGTGCAGCGATTAATGCGCCGATGCAAGGAACGGCTGCAGATTTAATAAAGCTGGCTATGATTGCCTGCCAGGAATGGCTCGAAAAAGAGCAGTTAAAGACCAAAATGTTGCTTCAAGTACATGATGAATTGGTATTTGATGTGCCATTAGATGAAATAGAACTATTGCAAGCAAAATTGCCAGATTTAATGTGCAATGTAGCTGCACTGAAGGTGCCTTTGGTGGTTAGTATTGGCATTGGCGATAATTGGGAAGAAGCTCATTAATAGGGAGACAAGCAATGAATGACAAAACACAAAATAGCAGAAGGTCTTTTATGAAGACATCTGCAATCGGCGCTACCGGAATCGGTATTGGTTTAGTGGCAGCTTCAGAGCCCGTCATGGCTGCTGCCATTGAGACGGATTTCAAAGGCATTAAAGCTGGCGAACAAATGATTCCCGTTGGCAGTTTTCAGATGCCTGCTTATGTATCTCGACCAGAGACGGCTAAAGGCTCGCTACCCATTGTGATTGTGATTAGCGAAATCTTTGGTGTGCATGAATATATTGCAGATGTCACAAGACGCTTTGCCAAACTAGGCTATCTTGCAATTGCACCCGAGAAATTTGTTCGCGCTGGCGATCCCAATTCTTATGGAACCGTGGCTGAAATTCAGAAAAATATTGTGGCCAAAACAACGGATGCACAAGTACTGATTGATTTCCAAGCCGCCTTGGTGTGGGCTGGTAAAAATGGTGGCGATCTCAAGCGAGTTGGTGTGACTGGCTTCTGTTGGGGTGGTCGCATTACTTGGCTTTCTGCAACATTGCCGCAAGTGCGCGCTGGCGTTGCTTGGTATGGACGTTTAATTGGCGATAAGACTGAAGGGAATCCCCGTCATCCAGTAGATATTGCCGCTGAATTAAAAGCGCCAGTACTTGGTTTATATGGTGGTGCTGATACTGGTATCTCTTTGGAGAGTGTGGAGCAAATGCGTACTGCATTGGCTCAGGCAGCACCTAAAAATCCTGCTGCTAAAGCATCCATGATTGAAGTGTACCCAGATGCTCCGCATGCATTCCATGCAGACTACCGTGCGACCTATCGTGAAGGTCCTGCAAAAGATGGCTGGGAAAAATGCGTGGCTTGGTTTAAGAAAAACGGAGTAGCCTAATCCGCATGTCGGTTTTACAAAGCATTCTCTTGGTCACTGCCTTAGCGGGCACAGCTAGCGTCTTGGTGGCCGCTAGCTTTTCTTTGTCACTGCTGTCCAAGATGGTCAACAACATGGTGAGTTTGTCCGTGGGTATTTTGTTGGCTACTGCTTTGCTGCATTCATTACCAGAGGCATTTAGCATGGAGGGCACTAGCCCTCAGCTCCTCTTTGCTACTTTACTCGCAGGTCTATTAGGATTTTTCTTGCTCGAGAAAATTGCCCTCTTGCGTCACGATCACCATCATGAGGGGGATGGTCATCATCACCATCATGGGCACGATGCAGAGAATGCAGGACGCAGTGGGTGGATGATCTTGGTTGGTGATGGAATTCATAATTTTGTAGATGGTATTCTGATTGCAGCTGCTTTTATGGCCGATTATCAAGTAGGTATTTTTACGGCGATTGCCATCATTGCTCACGAGATCCCGCAAGAGATTGGTGATTTTATTGTTTTGCTGAATGCCGGAATTTCTAGAACCCGCGCTCTGATCTACAACTTCATTTGTGGTTTATCGGCAGTAGTAGGCGGTGTATTGGCCTACTTCTTCTTGGAGCGAGCGCACGCAGCAATGCCTTATTTGCTGGTGATTGCCTCTAGCAGTTTTATCTACATTGCCGTAAGTGATCTCATTCCACAAATGCATCGACGGCCGCACTGGGCGGAATCGTTGCGCCAAACTCTGTTAATTGCCTGTGGGGTAGGATTTGTGGTCCTACTATCTCTTTTGCATTAAGAGGCTGTGAATAGGCCTAGAGTTCTATAGGTCGGTCTGGGTTGGAGCACCATTCACTCCAGCTACCAGCATATAGGCGTGACCCTTTGAGTCCTGCAACTTCCATTGCCAGCAGGTTATGGCAGGCCGTGACACCAGAGCCACATGAATGAATCACTTCTGCTGCTTTAGTGCCGCCTAAAATTTCTAAGAAGTCTTTATAAAGCTGTTCAGGGCTTTTGAAAGCGCTTGCTGAAAGATTGTTTTTAAAAAAGTGATTGATGGCCCCAGGAATATGCCCACCTACTGGATCAAGTGTTTCATTTTGCCCATGGTAGCGATCATTCGATCTGGCATCGATGACTTTATTTTTCTGAGACTGCAAATTACCGACCACTTCATCTACTAAGACCAAACCAAAATAGGGCATTGGAGAGATTGGGTGACTTGCTGGGCTAGGTTTACGGGGCACATTACCCATAGGGCCATTCCAGGCATCTAATCCGCCGTCTAGCACGCGAACATTTGCATGACCAGTGGCTTTTAGCATCCACCATAAACGACTGGCATAAACCGAACCTTGTTTGTCATAAGCAACGACTAACGTGTGGGGATTAATACCTAAACGGGTTTTGGTTTGTGCCCAAGCTTCGGGACTAGGTAAGGGGTGTCTGCCGTTAGTTCCATTTTTTGGCCCTGACAAATCTTGATCAAGATCGACATAGATCGCGCCCAGCATATGATTTTCTTCATAGGCTTTTCTGCCTGCTTGAGGATCTACTAAGTCAAAACGACAATCACAGAGCAATACATTCTCGCCACTATTGATGATTTCTTCTAACTGGTTTGCGGTAATTAGAGGAGTCATAAATCTTCCTAGATGGACAAGTTGGAGTGAGCGTTATTTAATGCAATTCCTAATAATCCCATTATGCGCCATGGAAGTTCATGACGCGACGGTACCATTCATGAAAATGTTGCATCCCATCTTCCATGGGGCTTTGATAAGGGCCGACTTCATTAACGCCACGTGCTAGCAATGCAGCGCGTCCTGCATCCATGCGTTCTGCAATCTCATCATCCTCAATGCAAGTTTCCATGTAGGCAGCACGTTCAGCCTCTACAAATTCACGCTCAAATAGTGCAATCTCTTCGGGGTAATAGAACTCGACAATATTGCGTGTTTTATTGGGGCCTAGTGGGTGCAAAGTAGAAATGCAGAGTACGCCGGGATACCACTCCACCATTACATTGGGATAGTAGGTGAGCCAAATGGCGCCATGTCTTGGTGTTTTGCCGCCATGGTGTCTGAGTACTGCTTCATGCCATTTGCGATAGGTGGCGGAACCAGGTTTTTCCAAGTTCTTATGAATGCCAACTGTTTGTACGCTATGCCAATCACCAAACTCCCAGCGGAGATCTTCGCAAGATACAAATTTGCCTAAGCCCGGATGAAAAGGAACTACATGGTAATCCTCAAGGTAAACCTCAATAAAGGTTTTCCAGTTGTAATTGCAATCATGCACTTCTACGTGGTCAAGTAAGTAACCATCAAACTTCAGATCTTCTGCGACACCTAGGTTTGCAAAATCCGTGCGCACATCGCGAGGACCTTCAAACAAAAGCCCTTGCCAATTTTGTAAAGGGGATTTGCCTAAATTGAGGCAGGGCTTATCTTCAAAGTGTGGCGCACCTAATAAGTTGCCACCTAAGTCGTAGGTCCAGCGATGGAGTGGACACACAATATTTTCTGCAATACCGCGACCATTGAGCATGAGTGCCTGACGATGACGGCAGACATTGGAAAGTAGTTCAACACCTTCAGTGTTACGGACCAATAAACGACCTTCATTTTCTGAGGTCAAAGTTTGATAGGCGCCAATTTCTGGAACCATGAGTTCGTGGCCAACATAGCCCGGGCCCTGCTTGAAAAGCAGTTCAATTTCTCGCTGATACAGGTCAGCGTCAAAATATGCCGAAACCGGCAGTTGTAAATTGGACGGCGCAAGCTGCTGCGCGGTAGCCAGATTAGTCATTCTCCCCACCCCCGAAAACGTCAGCCGAAGCTAAGCGGAATAACCAATCCAACCATCGACGGATCGATATT
>CANCIL010000104.1 GCA_947378095.1 Betaproteobacteria bacterium | reverse complement strand
GCTCGATAACTCTCTGGATCACCATTACGACCAATCTCACGACTAATCGTGGAAGGTGATCTACCTAACTCAGTGGCAATCGATCTCATGGATTGACCGCTTGCTAGGCCGCGTGAGATGGCTTCACGTTCAGCTAAGGTCAACGCTAGTTTGGATCGAGTTCGGGGTGGCGGTCTAATGCCGCCAGTTTGCACAAAGATGCCTTGTATGGACGAATGATTGCGATCAAATAACTGGGCAATCTGCTGGAGGGAATCTCCTTTTTTCCAGCGCTCCCACATTAAATCCTTTTGGGTGGCTGTGTAATAGATTCGAGGTCGTTGTTTCATGAGCAACACTCCTTGCGCTTACGCAGTTGATAGTGTGTTGCATCGACGGGTTGAAATCAAGGTCGTTAGCGGACATTTAAAGACCAACCGATGGTTGGTCCGTTGGCTAAGGAAGATCAATAGGGCTACTTCTTGCCAAGCACGCTATCTAGGTCAAATGGCTCTTTAGGTTCAGTGCTCCAGCTATAGGGTCCACGCATAAATCTCTCAAACTCAGGGTTCGGCTTTGGTTTGAGTGGAAATCGACTTTTAGGCGTTAGCCCAAGTTCATTCATTAATAAGATTGCTTTTGTAATAGCCTTATCCCGAATATCAACATGATGATTCTTACCAGTTACACCATTGTGGTGAATCACTACAAGCCCGTTTGCGGCGATTTCTTTGCAACAGGTTACGAAGGTCTCTAAAACCTCTGCAAGCATTGCTAGAGCGTGTTTATCCTGTTCTGTGCTACTTCCGTATGCATCCCATAGATACTGAGATGCTTCGTCGATAAATGTATATTTATCCCAGGTTTGTGGGTCCTTAATCCATCGCGCTAGGGGAACTCTTTGCAATACATCCTCTGGGTCTTGCTCTTGCTTAACTGAAGTTAAATGCTGTTTGTTTTTCATGGGAATACCCTTGTTTTTGAAAGTTGGTCTTGCGAAAGTTTGGCACCCAAGTTGCTGCATCAGCAGTGCCAAATGTTTTAGTTTCTAGCTGGTCTGGAGAGTTCTGCCTATGCTGTCTACCTGCCCTCTGACTGGAATCAATGATTTCAACAATTGGATATGCACCTTTTCTAAAAGTCAGAACTATGAGACCGGCACCGTTGAGTTTTTTGAGGGCAGATTGTCTTGTCTGGCGGCTTACTTGGGATAGTAGGTCAACATTTCTATCAATTTTGAATCGCTTTGATCCTCTATTGATCCCAACATAAAACCAAAGGCAGTTCGCTACAACTCCGGTGCTGCAACCAAGGCTGTTTGCTTGTTGACTCCATAAATAGGGTATTGGACCCATCGTAAATAAATGTGATTTGTTTTCCATATAGATATTAATAAGAGATATATAAGATTGGACGGGTGTTAAATTAATTAACAAGAAGGTGTTAACTAATTAACTCTTTGTCCTGAATGGTTTGAAGGATTTGCATTACATTCTCCCAAAACTCTGCTGCACCATCTTCCAGAAACCGCTGGGGATAGCTCAGAATTTCTGCATCACTTGATAGGGCAAATCCTGAAAGCATTTTTTGACTGGCTAAACTCATACAGGCTTGTGCAATAGCTACATGCTCTTGAATCAGCTCATCTGTGGATTGAATCAGAACTGCATCGTGCACAGGTGCACACAAAGTGATATCGTTTTCCACCATCAAAATACAAGCAATACGCAATAACTCAGAAGCATTAGCCTGCATAGGAAAGTTGCGTAGACTACGCGGGTTTAAATCCGATTGAACATTTAGATTCCAACCATACAGGGTGGTTACTCTATTAGCGCTTACTGTATGGTTATAAAAGTTATCAGACCAATCCCAAAACTTGCTATATATACGACGGTGAATGTCGAGTAATTGTTTGGCACGAATCTTGGGTTGCTTAATGCGTAGTGCTAAGGCGTCAGCACCCATGCCATATTGGGTTGCTAGGACGCATTGTTTGTATTGGTCGCGCTCTGTAGCATGTGATTTCTTGGTAGCATCCTGAGGCACTGCCCCTGCTTGCTTTGCAAAAGCGAGGTAGGGGTCACCACTCATGTAAGCGGCTTTCATATTCTCATCATTTGATAGCGCTGCAGCGATGCCAAATTCTTGTTGCGACCAATCTATGTACGCAATGGGTAGCCCTGGCTTTGGTTGGATTAATCCTCGCGCCCATTTACTCAGCCCAAATACAAATTTATTTGTAGATGGCTGGTTACGTCCTGTAATAGAGCTAAAAGGCGATAGTAGACAGCGATTGCGACCATCCAATCCAACTTGTAAGGCATTAAGTCGCATCTTCCCAAGGCTGTCGCGCAAGTTACGAAGTGGTGCCAAGATAGGAAAGGTCTTAGCCATAGTTTTGAAAGTTTCATCATCTAATGCAAGTCTGCCGCTGGCTAATCTAGGCCAGCGAATGTCCTGCACCTTTAAATATTCCTCAAATAATGATTCTTTGAAGCTGCCGTTTACATAAACGCCGTAATTCTGATCAATGTCTTCAATTAACTTGGCTTTGATTGCATCCCAATGAACACATAGGTCTTGATAAAGCTCAAAATCAATTGGTACCCCAGTTGATTCCATGATCGCCAAAGCAATGTTGTATCTACCTCGCAATAACGCCCTGGGAAGATCCAATAGCGGCGCCATGGCATCCAAAAGATGTTTTAAAGAATCTACGTCGCTTTGGCAGTATTCAATAAGTTGTTGCTTTTCATTCTCTGTAAAAGGACTACCGCGTAGCGCAAGATCGCGCATCTCTGTTTTGTGACCACTTTCAATGGCAGGAAGCCCAAAGAACTGTAGTGCACCCAATAATGAGCGGCCAAATGGTAGGGTGGTGCCATTGGTGAGGTTTCTAAACTCGGTATACAGATCAAGAATGTAATCAGGCCAAGACCAACCCAATGCGTCGTAACAACCCATTTCGGCACTGGCATAAAAAGCCACCAAAATTGCCTTTGGGTTTTCCTTGAAAGGGTGATCATCCATTGCGTACAACTCGTCAGCCCAAATACGCTTGTATTCACCTGTACTGGTGTTATAGGAAGCCATGCAAATTACTTCAATCGGGTTACCTTCCTTTCCACCTATTTGCCTGAATTCAAAATCGATGAGGATGAATTCATACTCTGATAGATTATTGAGCCCCATATCAAACCCTACCTTCAAGTTGTTTTATGTAGGGATGGTCTGGGCTAGAGATGACATTATTTAAAAAGACTGCCTGAATGAGCTCCGGCATCGTTTGATCTGGCCAATGGGGATCGCCTAAGTTATTTGCAGCTTTAATAATTGTGTATTGCTGGGCATTCATATCGGATTCGATACGAACCCACTCATGCTCCGCAATTTGGATAGCCTGAATACAGGTCACATTCCATAAGTTCGGCCGTCCACTAAGCTCAGGGATGGGCTGAGCAACAATTTTTGGAACTCCCGTGTTGTCGACCGCCAATCGAAGTAGCTTTGGGGCTGCTGCTTTGCCCAAATAGCCTGCCACGGCATGCGTTGCAATGTAGGTCTCACCACTGTCTTTATCCTCGACTATCAATACAGGCACTTGATAGCTTGGATCTGGATGCACCCTAGAGAATCGATGTTTATTTAATTTCCCAAATGATGGTTTGGTAGGGAGCTTTACGCCGCCTATGGTGTTTGTATAGTTATCAGGAAGGCGTAAGTTGTCAAGCCATGATGGCTCATTAACTTTTTGAGTCATACAGCCTCCTTGCTTGAAAGTAGGGTACCAACTTGTTTGATATTGGAGTTCTGCTTTAATGCATTTGTGCCAACTGTATAAACCACCTCATCAAAATGGTTTGCATCAATTAATGTGCGGCCAGTTGGAGATAGAAGGGCCGAAGATTGAATAAGAAGATTTTTATTTTTCCTGATAAACCATTGAAGGCTTGCTTCGCTGGGAAATATGTGTGTGCGGCCGTCAGATATGTAATCTTTCGGCGTTCTTAGTTGATTTAAAGCAATGCTTTGTGACATATATAAAACCTTCCGTTAATTTATAAATACCTATTAGTAACGGGGCTTTCCGACCCCGATGCAGATAATTTCTATCTGACACGGGGTGATCTTCAGCGATATTCTGCGTCTTACATAATCACAAAGTGCTGTTGTTGTGACGGGACTATTTTTTTAATTTTGAGCCATATAACTCGGTAAATCGTCCCTTGAATTCACTTTTATCCACCTCTGAGAATGCTCTTCTAATGGTGCTTTCACTCACATAATTTGAAAGTGATGGGAATAGCTCTTTCTCTGATGCAAGTGTGATGACTGCTTGCTCTATTGATAGTTCCTCTTTTGCGCATAATTCACAAATTTTCTGGTGCAAGTATTTCTTCTCAATAGGCGTAAGAGTTTTATTTCTGCCTGGCGTTGCGGGTATTTCTGCTCGCTCTAAAAGTTCTGCAATTGCTGGGAGTAAAAGGGGGTGAATAGGGTGTTGTCCTTTGAGTCCATGTAATAGTGGGTCTAAGATTCCTTTATTTAAAGCCAAATCTAAAGATTCGATGTATGGCCGTTGATTTGTAATATCTTTTACAGCAATATCACCAATAAGTACTGCAGGCTCAGAGAGAATGTTTTCTTCTATCTCAGTTAGGTTGAAATTAATTCGATTAAGTTTATTCATTGAATTTCTCCTAGAACACGATTGATTAGGGCGCTTTTGTGGTCTGTAGCTAAGTGACTGTAACGTTTAGTAACGCTCAAATTTCGATGTCCTAGTACATCACCTATTTCGAGAAGCGTAGCACCGTTTTGAGCGAGATATGAAGCACAGGTATGCCTGAGGTCGTGGAAGCGAAAATTCTTGATCCTAGCTTGTTTTAAGGCTTCTCTCCATACCCAGTCTGAGTGATATGCAATATCAGGCCGGATTGTTGATGCAAATACAAGCCTTGTGTCGGGCCCTTTGAATTGTTTTAACTCTTGTAGCACTGCTGGCACCAGTGGAAGTGTCTTGCGATCACCATTTTTAGTTCTATGGATTGCCGCCTCCGACCTATCCCAATCAATATCTTCCCATTTGACTTGCTTTAATTCCCCGCTGCGAGCCCCAGTTGTAAGGGCCATCAAGACTAGCAGGTATAACTTAGGCCACTTAGAACCTTTGCAAGCATTGAGCAATGTGATTCGCTCTTTATTGCTAAGAAAGCGAACCACTTCATTGTGTTCGGGTGATTTTTCAATGCCCTTACAGGGATTTGACCAGCCCTTTGGTGCTAAGCGTTTTTTAATACACCAAGTAAAGAGTGCTGCCATGGTGGCCACGTATCTATTAAGTGTGGCGGTTGTATAAGGTTTATTTTTTGCTTTATAAATTGAATTGCCATCGGCATCTTTGCCTGCATAGTAACGAGGCTTTTTGCTAGATAACTCTTCAATCGCATAAAAAATATTGTCTTCATCAACCTCTAAAAGCGTTAAATGACCAATTTTGGCTTGCCACCAAGCCATACGCTGGGCGCGACTCTGATCACGGCCCTCATAGGCAGCCATATAAGCGTCAATTGCTTGGGAGATTGTCATGAGCCCAGAGCGCTCATAAAGAGCAGGGCGACTACTAGTGCCAGATTGCAGCGTGCCGGAAATCACGGTTGCAAGCCCACTGGCGGGCTGTGTAGAACGATTCATTGTTAGACCCTTACTTATGTCGTCCGCCTTTTCACCGGCGGACTGAAGTGGGAGTCTAGAAAGTCCCGTTACTACTAGGTATTTGGCTCCTCGACCTGGGCTCGAACCAGGGACCTACGGATTAACAGTCCGGCGCTCTACCAACTGAGCTATCGAGGAATAAGCCGATATTATAGCAAGATGAAAGCAACTCTTCCGACTTC
>CANCIL010000103.1 GCA_947378095.1 Betaproteobacteria bacterium | reverse complement strand
GAAAATACTGATTAATTGAATATATTCAAGCAACTACTTTGGCCAAGTAACGGACGGTGGATAAGTATTAATACCGTTGGTGCGGGTGGATTTTGCCCGCCGTACTTAATCAGGGAATAGGGCTGATATGCGGCATTAGCATCCCATAGGTTTTCTCAGGCGCTCCAATGATAATTTTGATTTGGGGTGCAACTCAATTGGCTAAGATGGGACTCGCTTGGGCAGCACTCTAAGTAAGTTGTTGAGTTGTTTCCAAACAGTGGCTTTAGGCACACTCACATCCATCACCATCATGCAGCGATCTAACCAGCCGTTATCGTGGTCTTGCAGGCGGTTAATCGATTTTTCAAGTGACTGAAGTATGGATTGTCCATAAGGCTTTTCGGCTTTGATCACAGCCTCCCTAAGCATTGGAAGGCTTGGATCCATCATGGCTAAATCAATGATATCTCTACTAAACACCCCATCGTCTCTCCAGCGATCTGCATTAGCGAGTAATTTACTGGTTGCCATATCCAAAGGGCACAAGGTAGTAATTCCGCATATTTCATCTGTAGCCCCGGGAATTGCTAATACGATTCGCCCCTCTAGAACAATTTCAAATTTGATTGTGCTGTCGCCTATCTGTACCTTGGTTCGAATGCCATACTGGTCGGCACGAATGTCGCCAATCTGTTGCAGTGGGTTTGCATCTGCGCGAACGATTGCGGCAATACCTGCTGGGCTGGTGAGCAGTTCTCTTAAGGTGCGGTAGTGATTCAGGTTTGAGATTAAAAAATCGATATCAACGGACTCTCGATATTCCCCGTATCGAAGTGCTATTGCCGTACCTCCCGCAAAGTAACACTCATGCTCTTTTAGGAGCGCCCCATTGAGAACTTGAAGCACTTGAGAAATTTTCTGATGGTGAGGGCGTTTAAAGTTTTGCATATTGCTCCCCCAGTGCTAAATGCAATGCTTCGACCAATTGTTTCTCATGTACGGTTAACAAGCTCTCATCAATATGGCGCCAATTACGATCGTAAATGCTGAGTGCTTCGGTAGGCGTTAGCTCATCCGTACCATGCACTTGCCAAGCAAGTTGCTTGAGCTGCGGGTAATCAGCTAGTTTTATTCGTGCAGGAATCCAGCCACGATGATCATCGTGTTGTGGTGTTGATGACTTAGGGAGTGATAAAGGAATAATTCCGAAATCAATTCCTAATGCCATCATGGCATTGAAGTAGGCACCCATAGTGACTGAGGGCTCACCAGACTCAATCCTATGCAAGGTAATACGTGACATTCCAGCAGCTTGTGCAGCGGTAGTTGCACTAATATTAAGTGCTTTGCGGTGAGCGCGAATCTGCCCGCCTAAGGCGAGTAGTTTGTCTGCCGTTGCTTGAGTAAGGTGGTTTGGTTTTGCTGGCATTATGTATCTCATTATATACATAATTACTTAATTGTCAATAATGAGATACATAATTGTGTGATATTGGGCGATCATCGCGCTTCAGTACAGGATGAACAGCCATAGGTTATTTTTCAAAAAACACTAGTCATCAAACCATTCTCTTGCAAATTTAATGAATATGTTGGCAACGACTCGTTGGTCATGCCCTTGCAAAAGTGCTATTTCTGGGGATATCCCCCCCTAAGGCAGGGTCTGTGGCGCCTCTTTTTAGAGCTCAGATTGCGGCAGGCGACCCCATCACCCTGACACATAATGAAGTGACGCGTTATTTCATGACCATTCCTGAAGCTGCGCAGTTGGTAATTCAGTCTAGCGCCATGACTGTTGGGGGAGACGTCTTCGCATTGGATATCCTTTGTCAGTATTTTGGGTGCTCTATCCAGGACTTGCTTGAACCAGAGCAGCCTAAGGTAGAGTTAAGCTAGTCCTTAAGGGGGTAATGCAAAAGAATTAACAGTCCTCTACTTATTGAGCCTAAGCTAGGCGATGCCTGGCTACGGGACACTCAATCGCTATTTTGGACCGAGGGGGCGCATCTTATGCTTAGTATTTGCAAGTTGGCCCGGGAAAATCCAGCGACGTTTAACTGTTTCAGAGATACAGCATGAAAAAAGAGGTATTGGCGCCCCTAGGGCGCATCACTCGCTGCTGATGGTAACGAGAGTTTTCTGAGGTCAGAACTGCAAATAGCATCAATATGTCTAAAGGCGGGGGCAATTCTTTCAATTTGAACGTCAGAAATTCCAAGGGTTTCAAAGTGAACTCTCCACTGCCTTGTCACTCTCCAAATGCGATCAATTATTTGCATTGCATCTTTGGGAGATAGACCAAAACGCTCCTTAGCCGCATAAGCATTATCAAGGGTTGATAATTTTCCTTGAGGCCCAACACCGAGATGTTGATAACGCTCACTTGCAATGACTGCATGGGGCATCACATCATATAAAGGACTTAGACTCCAACCTTTAAGTTGGTGATCCCATACGAATGCATGATTGCGCAGATGATCATCGTCATTACTAACGAAGATATTGAAAATCATCCGGCCATAGAGCTCTTCAATATCAGACTTAATTTTTTTTACTAAGCAATACCTGCGAATGGCATCGGCAATATCCATATAACTTTTGGTAGGCGATTCAGATTCATGGCAAGCTATGAGCGTAAGGGCGCTTACTACGTGATGACGTATTTCGATGGGCCCACTAGCAGTATTCCATGAGCGATCAAAGCGCTGAACCAGCAGGATCTTCTTTGCACCCACTTGCTCTAACTTAGTCTTGACTACATTCAGACCAGCAAGCTCTGCCAACTGAAGGGTGGCATATTCAATACTGGGTATGTCTAGTGGGCCATCATTGTTGCCTGGGAACTTTGCCATCCATAAAATACCCTCATCATCACGCACGCTCGCTTTGGGGCGCATGCCCCCTAGGCCGCTTCCGGCAACGAGAATTCTGGCTAATGCATCAGAAACGGGCAAGCCCGCTTCAATCTTTTGAGCACCATCTAGTAAATAAGAGAGGTTATGAATCGTTTCGTGCGCAGGGCGCTCTTGATCCGCTAAAGAGCTTCTGATATCTAAAGCGCCAATCCGATCGCTACCCGCCTCAAGAAGGTAGGTGGATTCTGGCAAGCTATTAGACGGAACCTTTAATCTGGCTTCAATCACTCTTCTTCCCCAGGCATCTGGGGCTGCATCGCGAATTCCACCAAAAGCCTCAAGCCCATTAGGTGGCACTAATCGCCGACCGCGAATCTCATCTTTATTTTTCAGAGTAAGCGCAACTGGGTCTATTTCTTGCGCGTTGCTTCTTTCTAGATAGCGCAAACCATAAGCAAAGGAAGAGGCTATGAGATTTGACCCCTCCTCATCTAGGCTTAGTTGGCCGGCAGGTGCAAACTGCCCATCCAGATTGGCAAATACAAATAAATCCTTAGTGGAATTTGCCATTAGAAATCAAGTGCTTTCATTTCGGATGTATTTAATACCCGCACGCGCTGCGGACGAGAGCGACGTTCCATAGCAACAATTGAGGGATCATTACCGTTTAATAGTTGCAATAAGGTCATGCCTGGAGCGATTGCATCTAGGTAGCGCAAGAGTGCGCCAATGGCGACACCGGGATCACCTTTTTCAATACGCTGGGCGGTAGTGCGAGAAAGGCCGGCGCGAATCGCCGCTTCACTCTGGCGAACTCGGCGTGCAAGTCGCAAATTAACCAATTGCTCCGCCAACGAAGTCGATTCGATAATTTGCTTAGATGAAAGTGCTAGCTGTTGATCTACGCGCATGAGGCATTTTTGTTAAGTTTTGGGTTCACATTCAAAAGTCTACACCTTAAGATATAGATTATCAATAAATATGATTCATAAATCAATCTTTATATGACTTAAGGAGTTATTTATAAATAAATAGTTAAGAAATGGATTTAAGGGTTCAAGTAGCCCTGGTTTTTCAATAGGTGCGTTATAAATTTCGCTTGATAAATACACCCAATGCGATTTTTATCCTTTAAATACAATTACTTAGAACACTATTGGGTTTAATTTCATGCATAATGCCTGTGATAAGAGCAAAGGTGATGAGAGGCTCGTTTGCTGCTTAAAAAAATTGCAACTGAGACATATTGACGGGGGATTTAAAAAATGAAAACAAGAAAACCAATCAAACCACTTAGGATTTACAGAAAATTTGAGGATTGTCTTAGGGACGCAGCGCAATTTGATCATCGCATTGATTATGAAAGGGGGAATCCCAACTCTTATGCATGTGCCGGAAGAAATCGCTGGATGGATGAAATTTGCAAGCATATGACAACGCCTAAGGCCCATAATTTTTCTTGGACCAAAGATCGGTGTGCTCAGGAGGCAAAAAAATATAAAGTTAAATCACACTTCAAAGCAAAATCTTTTTCTGCATTTCGGTCTGCAAAAAATAATGGGTGGCTCGACGAAATTTGCGCCCATATGATTTCTCCTCAGGTACCCCCAGGATATTGGAACATTTTTGAAAATGTCTTTAGGGCAGCCCAAGGGGCGGTTTCATATTCTAAGTTTGTGCGTTTAGGTGGGGCATACGCTGGTGCACGGCGTAATGGCTGGCTAGAGTTAATCGGCTTGAAAAGAACGCGAAACAAACCGAATTCGTGGACTCTTAAAAGAATCGAAGAGCTTGTCTTGCGGTATGAATATCAAGACGACTTTATTAGGGAGAATTCAGATGCCTATCAGGCTGCAGTAAAAAAGAAGTATTGGGCTGGCTTACAGAAATTACTCAAGCAAAGAAAAACATATTGGGATGAGGAAATGTGCGGGCTTGAAGCTGCAAAATATAAAACTCGGGAGCAATTTCATTGCGAGGCACAGGGAGCTTATGGATACGCTTTAAAATATGGCTTCTTGGATGAGATTTGTTCTCACATGGTTAGCCAGGCTGCTTCATTTGGCGAGTGTGCAATTGAAGAATTTTTACTTTCACATGATTTGCACTACAAAAAACAAAAAAGATTTAAGGGGATGCCGCCTAAGTATCGGTTTGATTTTTATTTGCCAAAATTTAATTTAATCATTGAGCATCATGGCGATCAACATGAAAAGCTCGGATGGGGAAAGACAAAAGAGCAGAAGTTGGCAAATCTAAATGGGGTAAAAAAACGAGACAAAGTTAAAGAGAAGTTTGCTCAAGACAATAAAATCAAACTAATGGTAGTTTGGCAAAGAGAATATAGGGGAAAAGATGCAATTCACTTGCTTCTTAATAAAAGACTAAAAGATCAGATTTCAGGGCTTCATGTAAAAAGACGCAATCTTATGGAGCTTGAGTTAGATTTAATTTGGCGAAAACAAACCACCTTTGAGGATTGTGAAAGGGAGGCAAAAAAATATTCTCATCGTAGTGACTTTAAAAAAGGCTCCTATGCAATTTGGAAGTTTTCAAGGGGCAATGGCTGGTACGAGAAAATTTGCTTGCATATGACAAGACCAAAATCCAAAAACCTTATTTGGACTATTGAGGCCGTCACAAATGCTGCTACATCCTGCTCTAGTAAGGCAGAATTTAAGAAAAAGTATCCAGGTGCTTACGCAGTTGCAAGGGCTAATGGTTGGTATGAAAAGCTCTGTACACACATGACTAGGCCTCGGCCGCATAATTACGGCGTCTATTGTTGAATACTGGATGGCCGCTATCTAAATATCAATTGAGTGGGCCTAATTTTCTCAAAATAGCTGTATTACGACAATGTTGGCAAGGATAGACTTCAGCCTATTATTCTCCGCATAATTACAAATTATTAACGGGTATCCGAGTTTCGTGATTGATGTTGCTTAAATCATGATGAGTTCAATAATTTTCATTTTTGATTGATTGTCATCAATAGAGACATATGTTCCGCCTGAGGAGTAGTCACGCGTGAACGCTAATCTTTAAGCCCAATGCATGAATGA
>CANCIL010000102.1 GCA_947378095.1 Betaproteobacteria bacterium | reverse complement strand
TGGTGGCAATGTGCAGTTTGATGGCATGGCTTTAAAAGCAGCCATTCGTAAAGGTTGTGAGCGTGCCACTAAAGAATATCCTTTGAGATCTTCAGTCGTACATCCCATAACACGTAAAAATAATCATACTTCTTGCGGTATTGATATGCCTGCAATCCATATCGATTTTGCAGATGAGTCTGAGACAGTTGAAATTGAAATGGTGCCAAAAGGCAGTGGATCAGAGAACAATTCTTTTCTTAAAATGGCAATACCAGCCGATGGTATTAATGGAGTCAAAGCATTTGTGATTGAAAGTGTTGTATCTGCCGGCGGTAAAACCTGCCCACCAACGATTGTTGGCGTTGGAATTGGCGGAACATCTGATCAATGTGTAGCAATGGCAAAAAGGGCGGCTACCCGTCCCCTAGGTAGCACTTGCTCTGATGAAGAAGGTGCAAAGCTGGAAAAGGAGTTGAGCGCCGCCGTTAATCACCTCGGTATAGGGCCCCAAGGACTTGGTGGCGATGGTACAGCCTTTGCTGTTCATGTTGAACTTGCCCATACCCACATTACTCTTAATCCTGTTGCAGTGAATATGCAATGTCATTCTGCGCGTAGGGCCCGAGCAACCTTCACGCCATCCGGCGTAAGTTACGGGTTCTGAGGAGAATATTGATGACGCACTATGTTCTCCAGACCCCAGTGAGCGAAGAAGACATTCGCAAGCTAAGAATCAATGACACCGTGACATTACAAAATACTTTATTTGGTATTCGTGATGCGACGCAAATTCATATATTTGATCATGATCGTCAAACCCGTTTTGATTTAAATGGCCATGCAGTCATTCATACTGCGCCCAATGTACGTAAAGTCCCAGTGAGTGAGCAATTTCCAGCTGGTTATGAACCCATTTGCATTGGAACTACCACCTCTGACCGAATGGAGCGCTTTACTCGTCCACTAATGACTCAAATGGGTGTCCGTATGATTGTTGGTAAGGGCGGCATGCGGGAAGGTTCAGCCGAGGCTTTTAAAGAATTGGGCGGCGTTTACTTGGCGATCATTGGCGGCACAGCGGCGCTTGAAACGACTTGGATCGAGCAAATTGAAGATGTAGATATGGATGATCTCAATCCAGAATCACTTTGGCGTTTCAAGATCAAAGATTTTGGTCCACTCTTGGTAGCTATGGATAGCCATGGCGGCAGTATTTATCAAGAAGTGAAGGGCGATGTCGCTCGCAATAAAGATGCTGTTTTAAAAAGCCTTGGAATTCTTTCATGAGCACTATCCCAACAATTGAAACTGATGTATTGATACTGGGTTCTGGTGGAGCAGGGCTCTTTGCGGCCTTGCATGCACATCAAGCCAATCCAAATCTCAATATCACGATTGCAGTAAAAGGTTTGCTAGGTAAATGTGGTTGTACCCGTATGGTACAGGGTGGGTATAACGTGGCTCTTGCTGAGGGAGATTCGGTTGAGCGTCACTTTATGGATACCATTGAAGGTGGTAAATGGTTATCGGATCAAGATCTTGCTTGGACGCTAGTCAGCAAGGCGGTAGAGCGCATTCATGAACTTGAGAATGAATTAGGCTGCTTTTTTGATCGCAACCCTGATGGTACGGTTCATCAAAAAGCCTTTGCTGGCCAAACGTTTGATCGCACAGTACATAAAGGTGATTTAACTGGTATTGAAATTATTAATCGCTTGGCAGAGCAGGTATGGTCCAGGGGAATTCATCGTCTTGAAGAGCATCGGGCTATTGAATTAATACATAGCAAAGACGGTAAGTCTCTTGCTGGCGTGTTGATGCTCAATATGCAGACTGGTCAATTTGTATTAGTGCGTGCTAAAGCGGTTTTGCTTGCTACAGGTGGCGGACCAACGATGTATCGATATCACACGCCATCAGGAGATAAGAGTTGCGATGGTTTAGCAATGGCTCTTCGTGTAGGTCTAAGCTTGCGTGATATGGAGATGGTGCAGTTTCATCCTACGGGATTATTAGCTGGCCTAGATACTCGTATGACTGGAACTGTTCTAGAAGAGGGCTTGCGTGGAGCTGGGGGATACTTACTCAACAGCAATAATGAACGTTTTATGGGGAACTATGATCCTCGTAATGAACGCGCTACTCGAGACATTGTTTCTCGTGCAATCAATTCTGAAATTCGTGCAGGTCGAGCTACTCCTAATGGTGGCGTTTATATTCAAATGAGTCATTTAGGCCCTGAAAATGTACGTGAGCAATTTAAGGGAATGGTCGAGCGTTGTGCTGATAGCGGCTTTGATTTAGCAAATGATTTGGTGGAAGTGGTTCCGACTGCCCATTACATGATGGGTGGTTTGGTATTCAAAAAAGATTGCAGTACCGATCTACCTGGACTTTTTGCCGCAGGTGAAGATACTGGCGGTGTTCATGGAGCTAATCGCCTTGGTGGTAATGGTGTAGCTAACTCTACAGTGTTTGGGGGTATTGCAGGTGATGCAATGGCGCAGTGGGTTGCTTCCCAAAGCCTGCAGGAATGTAATATGGATGAGGTTTATCAGAGTATTCAGGTCCATGAAGCGCCATTACAAAAAGCAGCTGGTGATATTGAAGCAATTCGGGATGCCTTGTCAGCATGTATGTGGGATGACGTGGGAATCTCAAGAACTAAAGAGAGCTTGCATCGTGCCCGCAATACTTTAGAGCTATTGGGTAAGCAGTTGAATCAAATTGGCGTAGGAGATATTCAACGTGAATATAGTGTTACTTGGCAAGATTGGATGAATCTGCAGAATCTAATTCAAGTAAGTAAGTCGATTACGGAAGCTGCTATTTCTAGAGAAAATTCAAGAGGCTCACATTATCGTGAGGATTTTCCTGAGCCTGGTTCCTTGAAAGAATCCTATTTCACTGCAATTCATCTTCAGGGCGAAAGTTTGGTGATCGAAAATAAACCAGTTCAGTTCAATCTGGTGAAGCCTGGTGAAACCATTCTTGTTGAGACCTAGTCATTTTTGAATTTATTGAACCACTACCATTTGCATTAGCGGCGCTAGTTATTTTTGGTGCCTATTTCATTTTTGGGGTCTCTGGGTTCGGTTCATCGATTGTTGCAGTTCCCTTATTGGTGCAGATTTACCCGCTAAAGTCGGTGGTGCCAATGATGGTAATGATTGATATCTGCGGCTCTTTATATCTTGGCAATAAATCCTCCAGCAATGCGAACATGAAGGAATTGAAGTGGTTGTTTCCATTTACGCTCGTCGGCATCGTCGTAGGTGGACTAGTGCTGCTAAATGCCCCAAGTGCGCCTTTATTGATTACCTTGGGAGTCTTTGCTGCAATGAATGGTGCCCGAGTTCTATGGCAAAGAAACAGGGAGTTGCATCAAGCTATCAACAAATGGTGGGCGGTGCCATTTGGTTTTTTTGGGGGGATCTTCACGGCGCTTTTTGCAACTGGTGGCGCTATTTATGCGTCTTACCTCGCATTAAGAATTGCGGATCCAAAAACGCTCAGGGCAACTATGGCATTCGCTATTTTGATCCTCACATTTTTGCGACTTTGCCTAATGCTAGCAACGGGCTTATTATTTAGTTGGCCTGTATTTGGCTTAGCGCTTTGGCTAATGCCAGCTATGTTTCTGGGGATTTGGGCAGGTACTCACGTACATTCAAAATTGAGCAGCACTTCAATGCGCATTGTTTACGGAGCTATTTTGCTTTTTTCCGGAACTACCTTGCTTATTCGCCAGCTTTTTTAAAGCACTTTTCCTGGGTTCATGATGTTTTTTGGATCAAGCGCTTTTTTAATAGATCTCATTAACTCCATTTCAACATTACTTTTTCGCAAAGGCAGTTCATCGCGCTTGGATTGACCGATACCATGCTCAGCTGAAAATGATCCTAAGTGTGCATAGACTTGATCGTGGACCAATTGATTGATTGAATTTCTTCTTTCCTCAATGTCATTCGATAGGTTAGGGGAAAGTGGTGCCAAGTTGTAATGAAGATTTCCGTCTCCTACATGACCAAAAATAATGGTCTGCATTTTTGGCCAAAGCTGCTGTAATTTAACTTCTGTGGCTTCAACAAAGCTGGCAATTTGAGAAATAGGCAATGAAATATCGTGCTTGATAACAGTGCCAAGCTCAAATTGTGCTTCTGGAATACCTTCTCTAATGCTCCACAGATCTTTGCTTTGCTGTATGGAGTTAGCAATGACTGCATCCGAGATCAATTCAAGCTCTAAGGCTCTGCCTAGCAAATTCTCTAGACGCTCCCTATTGATGTTTTCGGCTTCCATGCTGGAAAACTCAAGTAATACAACCCAATCTGATTCCGTACTGGAAAAAGACCCTATATTTTTTGCGCGCTTAGCAACTAAACGAAGTGCTCGGGTAGAAATTAATTCAAATGCTGTTAAATCTGCATTAGAGCTTTCACGTGCCAGGTCGATTAATTGAATACCTGCTCTAACACTTTGGATACTTACGAGTGCTGTTACCTTTGATTTAGGTAATGGATAAAGTTTGAGGGTGGCCGCAGTAATAATGCCAAGACTGCCTTCTGCGCCAATATAGAGATCTTTTAGTGAATACCCAGTGTTGTCTTTTCTGAGGCCTCTGAGGCCATTGAAGATCTCACCAGTGGGCGTTACAAGCTCGATGCCCAGGCATAAGTCCCTCATGTTTCCATAGCGCAATACCTGAACGCCACCGGCATTAGTACTTAAATTGCCTCCAATGGTGCAACTTCCTTCTGCTGCTAGGCTTAAAGGAAATAATTTTCCTGCTTTTACTGCGGCCTCTTGCGCATTCATTAATACAACGCCTGCATCAAGTGTGATGGTTGAGTTTTCGAGATCAAGTTCGCGAATGTGATTTAAGCGCGAGGTGCTAATCACAACACAATGACTATTTTTACTAGGAGTTGCTCCCCCGCATAGGCCGGTATTGCCGCCTTGGGGAACAATAGCAATATTTTCAGAATGACAAAGTGCTACTAATGCTGCAACTTCATTGGTATTTTTTGGTCTCAGCACAGCCAGTGCCTCGCCTGTAAAGCGTTTGCTCCAATCAGTTAGAAAAGGGCTTTTATCAGCATCTGAGAGATAGACATATTCAGTGCCAATGATTTCTTGGCACTGTTCTATAAAGTTCTTCGCCTTTTCCAACTTAGCTGCGTTTGATATTGGGGGCGGGAAGACCTTCAATCATGATATTGATGCATGAAGGTAATTTACTAGCAAGTGCTCGCTTAGCAGCAGGGAGTACTTCAGTTGAATCATCTACGTACTCTCCATATCCACCAAAGGCTTCGCAGACTTTTTCATAGCGCGAGGGGAGAAGTTCACAGCCAAGTGTTCTATCTTGCCCATAGTCGCGAACTTGTATTTGATATTCTGCGTTCCATTTGGCGTCGTTACCGACAATCAAGGTAAAGGGTAGTTGATAGCGGACGGCAGTATCTATTTCAGCGCTATGAAATCCAAAAGTGCCGTCACCCATGACAGCTATGATTGGTACATGCGGTTTTGCAATGCTTGCCGCGCTTGCAAACGGTAGACCAGCGCCAATTGAACCTGCAACCCCATTGATCACTCTATTGGGAGCCTGTAGGCATGCTTGCGCCCATTGGCCGATTTCCCCTCCATCGCTAATGAGGACTGAATCAGGGTGGCTATCTAAAATTGCTTGAAGAGGCGCAAGGGCCTGAACAGGGTGTAGCTTACCCTTGCTGTTAGGGAGCTTAGACCAAGCTGGAGGCTGATAAGTAATCGCCTCAGAAACTTCTTTTTGCCATTGTGTTTGCGCGCTATTGGTACCAAGCTTAAGGCTGTACATCTGCTCTATCGCACTCGGTATATCCGATATTGTGGATTGAGTTAAGCGTGGCCCTAATGCATTTTTTGCGCGCTTTATTTCTTCTCCTTCAGGATCGATTTGTAAGAAAAGAC
>CANCIL010000101.1 GCA_947378095.1 Betaproteobacteria bacterium | reverse complement strand
AAATCTTCAATGGAGCGCCTTACAGCCTCTTTATCGCTGCTGACGAGCATTTTCCGCTTGAGCTATTTAAGAGTGGCAAAACAGTGGATGATGGCGTGATCTATGCAATTGGAAAATTAGCCATCGTTGCAAAGAAGTCCCTAAATCTGCCTTCTGCGGCTAGTAAGGCTGATATTGCGGCAGCAATTACTAAGGCAAATAAGGTAGTTATCGCAAAGCCAGAGCTTGCTCCCTATGGCAAAGCAGCGATGCAATATCTCAAGTCTGAGGGGCTATGGGATATCGCAAAAGGTAAATTGATCTATGCGGACAATATTGGCGTAGCAACCATGTATGTAGCTTCAGGAGCTGCAGATATTGGATTTACTGCGCTCTCTTTAGCAATGTCGCCCGAAGTAATGAAAAGTTCAAGTTACAGCCTACTAAATCATTCTTTGTATGACCCCATTAAGCAGCGCATGGTGTTAATGAAGAGCGCTCCAGTTGAAGCAGTTGAGCTCTATCGATTTATGCAAAGTCCTCAAGCAAAGTTAATACTCAATAAGTATGGCTACACCACACCTTAATCGGGCTTCATCAATTTAGCCATCTCCTGAAGATTCTTGCTAGGCGAATGTTTGAGTTCGCCAAGTACTGCAGCATAGTCTTTTGCAGGTCGATTCTGACTTAACTTAAATTTACCTACCAAATTGGTAATCTGAATTTCAATTCCAACAATGGCATTGAGCATCATCTGAACATACTCTTCAGGGGCGTCCTCAAGTTTCCACTGGGATTGATAAGTGGGCTCATGGATGTTAGTCATCTGGGAGACGTGCTTGCGCAACCAGAGGGAGTCGTTAATTAAGCTGAGATTACCTTGCGCATGAACAACAGCGTAATTCCAAGTGGGCACGACTTTACCCGTTTCTGGCTTGGATGGATACCAAGAGGGGGTGACATAAGCACTGGGACCATGAAATACAGCAGTCACTTGAGACGGTACTTGATCTGCAATCTTGAGAAGAGGGTTTGATCTAGCAACATGTCCATACAGGCGAGATTGATCGCTACTTAACATTAAGGGTAGGTGATTAATTTCAGTTTGATCGCCCAATATTCCAATGAGGGTTGCTAAGGGATATTCGCTAATAAGATTGGCTAAGGTATCCGCATCAGTCACTTCAAAATGCTTAGGTAAATACATAGAAATCCACTCTAAGGTATGGGAATGTTTATTACTATGCCTTAAGACCCCACTTTTTGTTTTGGATCAAAGCATCTGGAACGCAATTCCAGCATGATTCATCCATTAGGAATGGATCTCTTTTAAATGATATTCATTCTCATTAAAGATATAATGGGTTATCGGCACATCAAATAAGCATATTGAATGAATTTAGACCAAGTCAATTTGGGCAGTCTTTATCGGGTTTGCGAGGTAAATGCCCCTCATGGCGCTCCCCATATTAAGGGGCAGCTAGAGGACATTGGCTTTTTGCCAGGAGAGCAGGTTACGGTATTGCGTAAAGGTCTATTGGGCAAAGGTCCTTACATGGTTAGGGTAGGCGCATCCACATTTGCATTACGCCATTCTGAAGCGCGCCTGATTACTGTTGAATACAGCTGAGATGCCAGAAGCAAAAATCCAATTTTATTCAAGCGAGCCGGTAGTTGCTTTATTAGGTAATCCGAATTGCGGGAAGACGGCACTCTTTAACCTGTTAACGGGTAGTCGCCAAAAAGTTGCTAACTATTCCGGTGTGACAGTCGAACGCAAAGAAGGGCGACTTGCTTTAGCTTCAGGAAAAAATATTCACATTTTGGATTTACCGGGCGCCTACAGTCTTTATCCGCGCTCCTTAGATGAGCGTGTCACCTGCAATGTTCTATTGGGCAGAGCTGAAGGGGAGAAGCGGCCTGATCTCGTGATTTGCGTTTTAAGTGCAATCAATCTACGTCGTAATTTGCGTTTGGTATTGGCGGCTAAGCGACTTGGTCTGCCGTGTCTGGTGGTCTTGAACATGCTCGATATTGCGCAGCGCCAAGGCCTTCAAATAGATGTTGCTGCTTTATCTAAAGAATTGGGTTTACCAGTGCTCACTAGCATCGGCATTCAGTCTTCGGGCGCAGATTCCATCAAAGCATTTTTATCTGACCTTGATTGGCGCAATCTCAGCGCTATGCAATCTGGAAGTAGCGACGCTACCCTTGAGAATGTGGCTTCTCATATCGCACACACCGAATCAGACAATATTCAAGTACAGAAAATTCTGCAGAACTTGGGTTTAGATAAGATCATCCCAGATCAGTTGAGTGATCGCTTGGATGCGGTATTGCTGCACCCAGTACTTGGCCCTGTGATTTTGGTGACACTACTCTTTTGCATATTTCAAGCAGTTTTTAGTTGGGCCACTTTGCCCATGGAGTTGATTAAGTCGGCTATCGAGTATTTAGGTTCAATAATTGGCAGTCTCTTACCTAATACGTGGATACGCAGTTTATTAATCGATGGAATCTTGGCAGGCCTTGGCGGCGTCATTATTTTTCTACCGCAAATTCTGATTTTATTTTTCTTTATTTTGTTGCTCGAAGAGTCTGGCTATCTTCCACGCGCTGCCTATTTATTGGATCGCGTGATGGGTTCAGTAGGTTTATCTGGTAGATCTTTTATTCCTTTACTCTCCAGTTTTGCCTGTGCCATACCGGGGATCATGGCAACGCGTAGTATTTCGAATTCTCGAGATCGTTTGATTACGATCCTCATTGCACCGATGATGACTTGCTCCGCACGACTGCCGGTATATGCTTTATTAATATCAGCATTTATTCCAGAGCAAAAACTGTGGGCTGATATTGACCTGCAGGGACTGGTCTTATTCTTGCTCTATTTAGCTGGGATATTGGGCGCTATGGGTGTGGCATGGGTCTTGAAGCGATTCACGAGCGAACAGTTCAGAATGAATGCACTGATGATGGAGTTACCCAGTTACCATTTGCCACGTTTAGGTAATTTGGCAATTAGCCTTTGGCAGCGCGCAGAAATATTTTTGCGGCGTGTTGGAGGCATCATCTTAATTATGACGCTAGCCTTATGGGTACTTTCTAGTTTTCCATTTCCACCAGAGGGCGCAATAGGTTCACCCATTCAATATAGTTTTGCAGGCATGCTCGGTAAGGCATTGGCCCATCTGTTTGCGCCGATTGGTTTTAACTGGCAAATCAGCATTGCGCTAGTTCCTGGTATGGCAGCTCGAGAGGTGGTGGTGAGTTCATTGGCTACGGTCTATGCCTTATCTAGCTCTAGTGCTGATGCTGCTGATGCATTAGTGCCTTTGATTTCTAAGAGCTGGAGCTTGGCCACTGCCTTAGCCTTGCTTGCTTGGTTTGTATTTGCTCCGCAATGCCTTTCCACGATTGCCGCTGTTAAAAGAGAAACTGGCAGCTGGAAGATTCCTATTGTGATGTTGGCTTACTTATTTGGCTTAGCTTATCTAGCAGCCTTCATTACCTATCGAATTGCTTCTTATTTGGGTCTGGCATAGAAAAAGCCACCGCGAGGGTGGCTTGAGAGGGGTGCATAACTGCAAATTCTTATTTGGCAATAAAAGTATTTTCTAATTTACCAATACCACCCATTTCAACGACGACTACATCGCCATTGACTAAATATTTAGGTGGTTTAAATCCGATACCAACCCCAACTGGAGTGCCAGTAGCAATCAGATCTCCAGGGTAGAGCGTAATACCAGCAGAGACCGTGGCGATCATATTCGGAATATCAAAAATTAAGTCCTTTGTGTTGGAGTTCTGGCGGAGTTCGCCATTGACCCAGCATTTAACAGAGATGTCATTTGCATCCACTTGGTCAGCAGTCACAACCCATGGGCCCATTGGGCAAAAGGTGTCAAAGCTTTTACCTAAGAACCATTGTTTATGACGTTGTTGCCAGTCACGCGCAGTGACATCATTGATGGCGGTATAGCCCCATACATGATTCATGGCATCCGCCTCGCTAATTCCTTTACCGCCTTTACCGATCACAATGGTGAGCTCGGCCTCGTAATCAATCGCTGTTGAAACAGCAGTAGGGATGATGACGTTGGTATTAGGTCCTGTAACGGATTCTGGTGGCTTGGTAAAGAAAATAGCGTGACTAGGAATGTCCTCGCCAGGTTTAGCGCTCCCATCAAATCCGCTATTAGAAAATTCTTTGGCATGCTCATGATAATTTTTGCCAACACAGAAAATATTCCTGCGCGGTCTCGGCACTGGGGCTAATAAACGGATGTCACTAAAGGCATGAGTTGCGACAGGCTTTGGCAATTTTCCATGCAAATCAGCTCGCAAAATAGCAACAATGCCATCTTCGCTAACATCGACCCCAAGGTCAAATTCCTCTACCTGCTTGCCATCCACAGAAATCGAGCCCACACGTGTTTTACCTGGCTCACTATTTAAAGAAAATGCTGCATATTTCATGATTACTGTCTCCGTTGGGGCATCTATCCATGAGCCCCGTTTATTGTGATGAATCTTGTAGTAGGATAAAGAACATAAATAATAACTAAATAACGACTATGAGACAAAAAATGAATACTAGACATTTACTGGCGGTTTTGGCTGTCTGTTTCTTGATCCCTGCTGCATTAGCTCAGACCCCTGAGCCATGGCCAACAAAACCCATGACCATGGTCGTCCCATTTCCTCCCGGCGGTGTGGCTGATGCTGTTGGTAGACCTGTAGCAGAGGCGCTTTCCCGAATTTTGGGTCAACCAGTCGTGGTTGAGAATAAGGCGGGGGCAGGAGGTGGTATTGGAATGGCAGCCGTTGCGAAGTCAAAACCCGATGGTTACACCATGTTGATGGCTTTATCTTCTATCTCCATTATTCCTGAGGCTGATAAGGTTGTTGGGCGTGAACAATCTTTTCAGTTAAACCAACTCAAGCCTATTGCTCGCTTTACAGCGGATCCCACTGTCTTGGTAGTCAGGTCAGATAGCCCATGGAGGGATTACAAATCATTTATTGCAGCAATGAGGGCTAATCCAGGTAAATATAATTTTGGATCTTCCGGTAATTACGGCACGATGCATGTGCCAATGGAGATGCTCAAGTCATCAGAAAAGTTCTACATGGTACACATTCCCTATACAGGGGCCGGACCAGCCATTGTGGGGCTTTTAGGTGGACAGGTAGATGCGATTGCTACAGGACCATCTTCCATTGTTCAACAAATAAAAGCAGGCAAAGTAAGAGCCCTTGCGCATTGGGGTGATGGCCGCCTTGCAAGCATGCCAGACGTGCCCAGTTTTAAAGAGATGGGTGTCAAGGTGGAGTTTTCTCAATGGGCCGGTTTGTTTGTCCCCAGTGCTACGCCCGATAGCATCACGAATAAGTTGCGTGAGGCTGCAAAGCAGGCTGCTGTAGACGAGCGTGTTCGTGCCGTTATTAACGGAGCAGGTAGCCCAATTCAATATCTTGATGCACCAGAATTTAAAACTTACTGGGATAAAGAGTCAGCCCAAATGGGTGAGATTGTGAAGAAGATTGGTAAGGTTGAATAATTGACTTAGCGCTTATTTACCTTTTTTGAGGTAACAAAAAAGCCACCCAAGGGTGGCTTTTTCTATGTTGCATCCAACTACGAGCAAATCATTAATCAGGAATGTTCGCTTTACGAATCACTGGACCCCATTTATTGATTTCTGCTTCAAGATGGGCTTTTAATCCTGCTGCATTCATCTTGCTGGCTGGCACGATATCAATGTTTGCATCTGCTAGGCGTTGCTTCACATCAGGAGAGTTGAGTGCTTTAACTAGAGCAGCATTCAATTTATCCAAAATAGGTTTTGGAGTTCCCTTTGGCGCATACATACCATGCCATACCTTCACTTCAAAGCCTTTGAGTCCTTGCTCATCCAATGTCGGTACATTTGGGATTGCTGGGAGGCGCTTCAATGTGGTTGTGCC
>CANCIL010000100.1 GCA_947378095.1 Betaproteobacteria bacterium | reverse complement strand
GCTTCTAGAGCTTTGCGCAAGTACGGTGAAACATTGTCTTGGCGCAACATCCATTGCTTGTAATCAGATGGCACCAGATTAATCGCCTCGCCCTTATGCTTACCAAAAGGCATGATGGTCGGAATTCTGGCTTTCTCGGACATTTCCCAAAAAGCATCCAAAGAGGCGGGATGCAGTTTCTCAATAATCTTGCCAACAATCTTGGAACAAATCCACACATCAGCCAATGCACTGTGTGCATTACGCAATTGATCCCTAGCGGTATCTCTTTCGAAGAAATAAAGCAGAGCGCTTTGAGTGTGACTATCTAAGTCAGGCCAAAGACTGCGAGCCAAAGCAAGCGTGCAAATGCGCTTGACTTCAGGGCTGCCAATTGCGACCCAATCAAAATCAATGTTGTGACCAATGAGGTATTTAGTACCAGCAGGCAACTTAAAAGAAGTGCTGGGTGGACAGCTAACAAGCTCCTCATCCAAGATGTGATGGGTGGCAAGGGCGCCAAGACTAATTGGTTTGCCCGGGTTGTAGCGTTGTACCCAAGGATTACCCACGTCAAATGGGGAAAGGGAGGTGACATCAAGTGAAGCAGCTTCGATGATGACCGCATCGTTCTTATCAGTTGCTTCAACATCGAAAATAATGGCTTGGGACATAGATCTTGAAATGGGTAGTATTCAGCTATTGTGCCCTCAAAAGTTTCAATATGTTGATTTTTGAAGGATATTAAAGAGAAAAATCGCTTAAACTTTTGTAGGTTATATGCAGTAAACCATTAAAAATAAAATATACAGAGACATCAATATAAATCAGGGCAACCATTGTTGGCTTGCTTTTCCTGTTGGGATTAGGCAGTTTAGCTATGGATAGGACTGCAAGAGGGAATATTGGAGACGAATCTTTTTATCGCTCTTACATTGAATTATTAAACTAAGGAAATTGTATGGATTGGGGATTACAGGGTAAAACTGCTTTAGTGACAGGAACGAGTCAGGGTATTGGTAGAGCAACAGCTAAATTATTAGCCAACGAGGGCGTTCAAGTAGTCGCCGTAGCAAGACGCGTTGAATTGGTAGAGCAGTTAGCCAAAGAAGTTAACGGTGCAAGCGGAGGAAAAATTATTCCCTTGGCGGTTGATTTTTCTGTCGATGGAGAGTCGGAGAGAATTGCAAAAGAGGCCGAAGCATTGCTTGGGCATGTTGATATTCTGATCAATTCTGCAGGGGGAAGTCGACCCGTACCATTTGATGCCACTAAGGAGCAGTGGTTGGAAGGCATGACCTTGAACTTTTTTAGGATCCGTGAATTGACCCATGCGCTTGTGCCTGAGATGCAAAAGCAGGGTTGGGGGCGAATAGTAACCTTTACTGGAACATCGGAACCGCGCATGTTAAACGCAGCCTTTACCGCTAAAGCGGCTGTGCACATTTGGGCAAAAGCGCTTTCTCGCGAAGTTGCCGCCAATGGTGTGACAGTTAATTGTTTGCAGCCTGGCCGCATTCGCACTGAGCAGATTCAAAAGCGTTACCCCACCCTAGAAAGCGAACTTGAGTATTCTCGCCAAGAAATTCCGGTAGGCCGTTTTGGCACTACGGAAGAAATTGCGTCGGTCGCATTGTTTTTGAGTTCACCGCTAGCAAGTTATGTCACCGGAACAGTTATTCCGGTAGACGGTGGCTCAAGCCGTTTCGCTTTTTAATCTTATCCTAATTGAGTTAGTTCTTGGATTCAAATACCGCCCTAGAAAAATTAGCGCAATTGGCTTGCGCTATAGATTACGATCAACTCCCCAAAGAACTAGTCGCTAGAGCGAAAGATTTATTGATTGATACCGTCGCATGCGCTTATGGTGCCTTTAATAGTTCCTTGAGAGAGGGGCTTGTAGAGCTGGTGCACTCTGTGGGTGGTAACCCCCAGGCGACATTAATCGGAGTTGGGGAATCTACTTCCGCGCCTTTAGCTACTCTATTTAATGGTAGTTTGATTCGATATTTAGACTGTAATGATTACTATTTTGGTAAGGATCCTGGCCACCCTAGCGGCAATTTCGCTGTAGGTTTGGCGGTAGGACAACGAGAGCAGGTTAGCGGTCAAGAGTTTATTGCCGCGATGGTGATGGCCTATGAAATCCAGCTGCGACTTTGTGACTGGGCTGGCAATCCATCTCTTTGGAAACGCGGGTGGCATCACTCCACTAATGCAGCCTTTTCTAGTGCGGCCTTAGCAGCTAGGTTATCTAAGATGGGCGCTATACAAATGGCGCATGCTATGGCGATTGCAGCAAGCCATCAAAATACACTTGCGCAACTGCAGAACGGAGGCGTGGCTAATATGAAAGCTACTGCTGAGGCTTGGGTTGCCAAGGCAGGAGTTGAAGCTGCCTTGATGGCAAAGGCAGGCATCACTGGCCCACTAGACTTGCTTGAGGGTTCGGCAGGTTGGATTCGAACAGTAGCAGGTGAGTGTCAACTTGGGAAACTGTTGTCTCCGGTAGAACATTATTTAATGCTCGATAGTAATCTCAAGCCATATCCTGCAGTTGCGACCACGATGTCATCGATTGCCTGCGCTATCGCATTGCATCAGGCAGCGCAGATCAATTTTGCAGACATTGAGAAGATTACGATTCGCCTACCCTCATTTGTTTTGGGGACTCCGGCTGCTGGTGAGGATCGTCGCTATCCCAAAAGTTTAGAGGCCGCCCAACACAGTTTGTATTACTGCGTAGTTGTTGCTATGTTAGATGGCGTATGTCATGAAGCTCAATTTACTAATGAAAAATTATGTTTGCCGATGATTGAGGGATTGCTTACAAAAGTGCAGTTGCTGGAAGACAAATTATTAACGCAGGGATGGCCAGCCGCTGGCGGCGGTGTCGATGTAATGATGAAGGGTGGGCAATTATTTACCAAGACGATCACCCATCCACCGGGGCATCCTCGGAATCCATTATCTGAAGTACAGTTGCTGGAAAAATTTAGCGCTTATGTTGCTCCAGTGCTCGGTAAAGATAGGACTGAAAAGCTATATCAACAACTAAAAATCATTGAGGATTGTGACAATCTCAATCTATTAAGTCCATACCTCGCATGAGTAGAGGAATATTGTTTTTTAAAAATAAAAGGTGCCGCCGATGTTAAGAGTGTTCTTTTTTGTGCTGATGTTGTTACTCTCTACTCAGTCAGGGGCGCAGCCTTACCCATCGAAGCCTATTAAGTTGGTTGTGCCTTTTCCTCCTGGCGGGGTAGCCGATATTATTGCTAGACCTTTAGCGGAGAGTCTCTCCAATTACTTAGGTCAATCCGTGGTGGTTGATAACAAGGGAGGGGCGACTGGCACGATTGGCGCGAGCTTCGTAGCAAATGCGCCTCCTGATGGGTATACATTGCTACTGGGTACCTCTAATGAGATAACCATGAGCCCCACCTTATTTAAAACCCTACCGTACGATCCCAATACCGCCTTTACTCCGATTACTCCTGTGGGGGATTTTCCGAATGTGTTGGTCGTCGGCCCTAGCATTACCAGCAAAAACTTTAATGAATTTGTTGAGTTGATTCGCTCTAAACCGAACAGAATTACCTTTGCCTCGTCTGGAACGGGAAGTACCAACCACCTCACTGCGGTGTTGTTTGCAAATCAAGCCAAGCTCGATATTGTGAATGTGCCCTATCGAGGCGGCGGTCCAGCCTTGGCTGATTTATTGGGCGGTCAAGTCGATGCTTTATTTGCCACTTTGCCTTCGGCTATGGCGCAAATTAAAGCAGGAAAATTACGTGCATTGGCAGTTACAGGTAATACTCGCTCTGCGGCATTGCCAGAAGTTCCAACCATTAAGGAGCTTGGCATTCCTGGGGTGACAGTAACAACTTGGAATGGTGTATTAGCCCCAGCCAAGTTACCGCCAAAGCTTGCCAAACAACTGCATGAGGCCATTGTTCATGTGGCTGAAGAGCCTAGTTTTAAAGAAAAGATGCTGTCCGTGGGAGTTGAGCCAACGACATCCCTCTCTGCTGAATTTAGCGTTCGAATACGAGCCGAATATGAAAAATGGTCTACGCTCATTAAGCGTTCAGGCATGACAGTTGAATAAGTCATCAGGAAATTTAAGAGAAAGATAGAATGAGTAACTTCTTGGGAACGGGAGCCCTTGCGCTTTGGCTGGACGTCGCACCAGAATTGAAAGCCGAGACTGATTATTGGTATTTGGCGGAGCATATTCCCGACCGAATTCATGTGGGTGCATATTTAAGAGCGCGTCGTTATCATGCAATAATTGGTAGCCCTGAGTACCTCACACTCTTTGAAGCCAAGACCCCTGATGATTTAGCCAGTCCCGGCTATTTGAGCTTAGTAACAAACATTAGTGAACAATCAGTGCGAATTCGTGCTGGGTTTTCGAATGTGGCACGCAACACATTTACGGTAAAAGCTAGCGTAGGCGCCGGTATTGGTCTTTTGATGGCAAGCTTTTGTCTTAAGCGCGACGCTCATGCCACAGAAAATAGTAGTCTGGCACAGTTACTGATAATTTCTGAACAGGCCTTGCTTGAAGAGGGAATTGTTGGCTGTCATGTACTTGAAGCTGCTCCGGAGATTAGGGTCAAGATGGATCAATTTAGGGTAACTGGGGTCCAAGATGCCCTAGTTGACTATGTTTTACTGATTGAAGCTTCCAAAGAAAGGGATCTCGATGCTTTTTATCAAAAGGTTCGGATGCAAGAAGATCTGATTAACGCCGGGTGGATAGTTGAGCAATACGCTATCTATCAATTGCTATATGAATTATCTCAATAGAGTGAAGGCTAAATCATGAAAATTCCCAAACGCTTATTTTTCTCTTTGATTACGCAGACTTTTCTGAGTCTGGTTTGTTGCCTGTCAATCTCGGTGTTTGCTGCCTCTTATCCCGATCGACCCATGAAATGGATTGTTCCTTATCCTCCTGGCGGAACGACTGATGTCATCGCTAGAAATATTGCGCAAAATATGAGCGAGCAATTAGGCCAGCCAATCGTCATCGAAAATAAACCAGGTGCGGGTGGTCAGATAGCGATGAACTATGTCGCCAAAGCACCTGCCGATGGTTATACCTTGCTAGTCAGCGATGCAAGCCTTGCGACTGTTCAGAGTTTGTATAAATCACTCCCTTTTAATCCTCAGGCTGATTTGGCTGCTGTTAGTTTGTTTGTAACAGTGCCCCACATTGTCGTGGTTAATCCTGCGCTGAAAGTGAGCAGTCTGAATGAGTTGATTAGACTCAATAAACAGCAAGCCGAAAAAATGGTTTTTAGTTCCGGTGGCTTAGGATCACCACTTCATCTAGCGGGTGAGTCACTGAAATTGGCCACGGGCTTAGATTGGTTGCATGTTCCTTACAAGGGGGCTGGCCCAGCTATTTTTGCGGTGGTATCTAATGAGGCTCAAATTGCAACACCCTCTTTACCTGCGGTATTAGCCCAAATTCAAGGTAAAAAATTAGATGCATTGGCAATCATGGGTGACAAGCGTTCACCGGCATTGCCGAACGTACCAACCGTCCTGGAATTGGGATATCCAAAAGCTACTGCGATCGGCTGGGTTGGTTTGCATGCCCCAGCTGGAGTAGATGCTGAAGTTCTGAGTAAGTTAGCAGTAGTAACTAAACGGTCCTTAAAGAACCCACTGCTACAAAGCCGCTTGCAAGAGCAGGGCGCCACTATTAGCTCTGATATTAACTCAGGTGAATACGCTAAATTTGTCGGAATCCAAAGTGCGCATTGGAATCAAGTGGTTAAATCGGCAGGCATACAAGCCGAGTAGCAGGTATTTTTATTAATCTTTTTAGAACATGCTGTTTCATCCTACAACTAAATCAACCTTAATTCCTATTATTTGCCTTTGTAAACTACTACGCTGAACTCTTCTAGACAAAGGAGGGTTTATCTTGCAATTAGCACTGGAATGTACTCACAGACAGCAGCGTTACTTTAGATTTGTTCTGGACGGTCGAACTGTCCTAGTTTTGGCAATAATTTGGATGATTTGGCAAATTCTCAGAGTTTTAAAGGTCTTCTGATTCGCTGTTTGAGGGGCAGGGAAGGTGGATGAGCC
>CANCIL010000099.1 GCA_947378095.1 Betaproteobacteria bacterium | reverse complement strand
CCATCCCACCCAGAAATTTCTTTTTGAGTCATTGGGCCAACGGCAGCATAGCGAAAACCAAAGCTATATCTCACAGCATCATCAATATCATCAGGTGTTGCGATTCCTTCTTGCACTAAGGACAGCGCTTCTCTCATTAGGGCGTGTTGAATTCGGTTTGCCAAGAACCCAGGGATATCTTTCTTAACGAGCACGGGTTTTTTGCTAATGCTTTTGTAAAGCTCACAAGCTTGCTGGGCAAAAGATAGGGCAGTTTTTTGACCCATCACGATTTCGACTAAGGGCACAACTTCAGCAGGCATAAAGTAGTGGGCGCCCATCATGCGATCAGCTGTTTTAAGCCCTTCAGCAATTTTGCTGATTGGAAATCCAGAGCTATTACTACCGATTGGGATCTGCGGAGGAACCACGCCATCTAAGTATTGAAATACCTGCTGCTTCAATGCAAGGTTCTCTGCGATGGTTTCAATCACCCATAGACACTGATCCCAGTCTGACCAATCCTCAAGCACGCCGGTGGATTGTTCTGCTTTTAGAGTCGGCGCATCTTTTTGGGTATTGGAGCCTGCTAAGCCAATCTTATTTGCGAGCAAGAGGGCTTTATCTAAGCATGCATCCGCTTTTTCTTTTGATCTACCTAATATGGCAACGGGGATGCTTTGAGCAATAAAGCCTGCGGCAATACCGGCAGCCATAATTCCAGTGCCGATAACGGCGACATAATTCATCATCTTCAAACCTATACGGTTAAGTTAAAATAGCAACTATTAATTAAGTATCAATATTTACATAAGATTATCATTAATCGTGGTTTAATAGTCGAACAATAAAAATAACTTATACGGATAACTTTAATAGGAGCCTTAATACATGACGATGCATAACCCTTTCCAGCCTGTAGAGAAAATCAAAGCTGAAGTTTTTATGTCGATGCCAGAGAAATTTCGAAAAAAATCTCGCACTGGCTGGTCTGATCCCAATCGCCAAGGTGCTGAAGTGGAGTGCTTTTTGGAAGGCCCTTCTTTTGATCGCGAAGGCAATTTGTGGTTCGTTGACATTCCCTTTGGCCGTATTTTCAGAATCTCACCAAAAGGAGATTGGGAGCTGATTACGCAATACGACGGCTGGCCTAATGGTTTGAAGTTTCATAAAGATGGTCGCGCCTTTATCTGCGATTACAAAATGGGTTTAATTGCTTTAGATCCAAAAACAGGAAAAATTGAAACTGTTTTAGGTTCCATGTATAGCGAGAACTTTAAAGGCCTGAATGATTTGCATTTCGCATCTAATGGCGATTTGTATTTCACCGATCAAGGGCAAACTGGTATTGCCGATCCTACTGGTCGGGTATTTCGCTTGCGTGCAAATGGTCAATTAGATCGCTTGGCTTTAAATGTACCTAGTCCAAATGGCATCACTTTGAATACACAAGAGAAGCACGTATTTGTTGCTGCTACTCGCTCACAGCAAATTTGGAGATTGCCATTAATGGCAGACGGTTCAGTTTCAAAAACTGGCGTTGCGATTCAATTAACTGGCGGTGTTGCTGGTCCCGATGGTATCGAAATGGATTCTGAGAATGGTTTGTTGGTTTGCCATTTAGGAATTGGTATCTGGAGATTCGATAGCAATATGTTGCCAACCCATCTGATCTATTCAGATAATCCGCATCATCACCATTTGGCCAATATGTGTTTCGGTGGTCCAGATGGCAAAGATCTGTACATTACAGAGTCTTTATCAGGCGACATCTTAAAAGCACGTCTTCCTGTAGCTGGTAAGAAGATGTTTGGATTGTCCTAAATTGAATGAGCGCCTACCGTTATATAAGTCTTTAGCCAATACGCTAGAGCAGCGTATCTATAACGGCGACTGGCCCGTGGGGTCTGCCTTGCCTACCGAGGCAGACCTTTGTCAAAATTTTCAGGCAAGCCGTCATACTTTGCGTCATGCATTGCAAATCCTCGAGACGAATGGCCTGATTTTTCGGCGTCAAGGTGCACCTACTCAGATTATTTCTAGACAGAAGTTAAGACGATTTACCCAAAGCTTTAATTCTCCAGTAGATATATTGAGTTATCCACGCGATACCTATCGAGAGAACTTGGTAGAGGAATACATTGAGTTGGATCAAGCGCTCAGCACAATTATTGGTGGTTCGGTAGGATCATCTTGGTATCACATTGGCGGTATTCGTAAGCGACGTGAGCCGGAAGAAATTATTGCTTGGTCGGATATTTATATCTTGCCGCAATTTGCATCACTCACTACTGATCCTGAACATCCGCAAGTGATGGTCTTTGAGCAGATTGAGAAAAAATACGGCGCTAGGATTGCGCGAGCAGAGTTAGATGTTTATACATTGGGTGCTACTTCTGTGATCGCCGAACATTTAAAACTCAAGAACGGTGATCCTTGTTTGGTCATTATCAGGCGCTACTTTGATGACCAGGATCGACTCTTTGAGGTAACGGTAACGTATCACCCTGAGGGTAAATATACCTACAGCATGGAATTTAGAGCGAGCACGGAGGTTTAGATTCTGATGAGCAATATTCAATACCTATCGATTAGTGACGCTGAAAATTTTATTGCTCAGGCTCTAGTCTCGGTTCAGGTCCCTGCCGCCGATGCCAAGTTGATAGGGCAATTGATGGTGAAATCAGATTTAGTTGGTGCTGATGGCCATGGCATTTTTCGTTTACCGGCTTATCTCAAGCGGATTCGAGCTGGTGGCGTAAACCTCAAGCCGAATATTCGTATTGAGCGTGAACAGGGAGCTACCGCATTAATCAATGGTGACAATGGTTTAGGTCATCTAGTGATGAATAAGGCAGTTGAGGTGGCGATTCAGAAGGTGAAGGAGCATAGCGTCTGTTGGATCGGCAGTCACTATGGAAATCACTCAGGCGCCGCTTCAGTTTATGTTCGAAAATTAGCAGAGCAAGGTTACATTGGTATTTATATGGCAGTAGGAAATGCCAATCACATGGCTCCATGGGGCGGTATTGATTTACTTTTATCTACAAATCCCATTGCGATTGCTGTTCCTGCAGGTGATCATCCAATGGTCTTACTCGATATTGCCACTACGGTTGCTGCTTATGGCAAAGTGAAGTTAGCGGCGCAAAAAGGGGAGACCATGCCTGATGATTGGATGATTGATCGTCAGGGTCAGCCCATTACCGACCCGAAGAGATCGGGCGAGGGGTCTTTATTGCCCATTGGTGGCTACAAAGGCTATGGCTTAGCAGTCATGATTGGCTTACTTGCTGGGGCGCTTAATAATGCTGCTGTTGGTAAGGGTACTATTGACTTTAATGCCCATCATGATTTGATTACTAATACCGGGCAAACTATTATTGCTGTAGACCCTAGTGCCTTTGGTGATCGAGATGAATTTATCAAGCGGGTGATTGCTCTGGTAGACGACTTGAAGAGTTCATCAACTCTGCCTGGGGTAAAAGAAATACGAGTGCCAGGAGAAGGTGCTGCAAAAGTGATGGCAGAAAGAATGCGTCAAGGAATTCCGCTAACTCCAGAGTTATTGGATGCATTAAATAACTGTGCCAAGGAGTGTGGGATCGCAAGATTGAGTATTTAAATTTGTGGAGAAGACAATATGTTTAAGAAAATAATAAAAAACATTGCTTTAAGTGCAGTTGTATTACCGGTAGTAATAGGCTCCGCTATAGCTGCCTACCCAGATAAGCCAATCAAAATGATGATTGGTTATGCGCCAGGAAGCTCCACGGATATTGTGGGCAGAATGATTGCAAATGATCTGAGTCTAGCTCTAAAGCAACCAGTGATTGTGGAAAACAGAGGTGGTGCTGCAGGTAGCTTGGCGGCCGACGCAGTAGCCAAAAGTGCACCTGATGGCTATACCATTTTGTTTGCGCAAAACGGCCTTGCAATTAATGTGGCAGCAAATCCTAAGCTGCCATTTAACGGTCAAAAAGATTTACTGCCAGTAGTGGGTGTTGCAGCTACTCCTCATATCTTGATTGTGAATAACAATTCCAAGGCCAAAAATGTGGCTGATTTAATCGCTATGCTCAAGGCAGATCCAGGGAAGTTGAGTTTTGGATCTTCAGGCATTGGTAACTCTGATCATATGGCTGGAGAATTGTTTTTAGCTACGACTGGTTTACAGGCGATTCATATTCCCTATAAGGGTGGCTCACCAGCAGCAACAGATTTAGTTGGTGGTCAAATTGATTTCTATTTCGCTGGTATGCCTGTGGGCCTCCCTTTATATAAGGGTGATAAAGCACATGCCTTGGCCGTGACTAGTAAGAACCGCTTTAGCGGCGCTCCTGAACTGCCAACAGTCCAAGAGGCTGGCGTGAAGGGTTATGAAATGGCGCTATGGCAGGGTGTTTTTGTGCCGGCTGGCACACCCTCTAGCATTGTGCAAACACTCAACAGTTCGATCTTGAGGATTCTAGAAACACCCGAAATGAAAGATCGATTTGTAAAAGCAGGCGTACAAATTGCACCTATGAACACACAGCAATTTGCAGAGTTGTATAACTCCGATATTGCACGCTGGAAAGTCGTGATTGAAAAAGCAAAGATTAAATTAGATTAATCCTGTTTCAATTTTCCTTAAGCGCTGAGGTCAAATACTAAGACCTCAGCGTTTTTTCCTTCGCTGATTGATATATTGCTTTCGTTCTCTAGGAAGAGGGCGTCGCCTCCGGATAGCGCCTGCCCATTAACCGTTAGAGACCCACGAATTAAATGAACATAGGCTTTGCGCCGCGAATCAAGTGCCAGCTCTGTAGCCTCTGATCCATCAAATAGTCCTGCATATAACTTGGCATCAGCATGAATTTTGACTGAATGATCTTGTCCTCTTGGGGAGGCGATCAAACAGAGCCTCCCTCGCTTACTCTCGAGTGGAATTGCTTTTTGTTCGTAGCTTGGCTGCACTTCTAATTCATTAGGCTCAATCCAAATCTGCAAGAAGTGAGTCGTTTGATCTTGAGCGTGATTGAATTCACTATGAACCACCCCAGTGCCCGCACTCATACGCTGAACATCGCCGGGGGGAATGCCTTTGACATTGCCCATACTGTCTTCGTGAGCTAATTCACCTGACAGCACGTAGCTAATAATTTCCATATTGCGGTGGCCGTGCTTACCAAAACCTTTTCCTGCGGCAACCCGATCTTCATTGATGACTCTCAGGTTACCCCACCCCATAAAGCGGGGGTCGTGATATCCGGCAAAAGAGAAGGAGTGAAAGCTGTTGAGCCAACCATGGTCAGCGTAGCCTCGCTCCTGGGATTTTCTAAGAATTTGCATGGTGTGTAATGCCTAAATTACTCGTTATCACCCGCTTTACTGGGAAACTTAGAAGACGCATAGCGAACAACCGCATTAGCGAGAGCCAGAATCAGAATGGTCAGGCCCATCAATAAAATCGCCATATCTGCTTCATGCTTTGTATTTACGAGATCAATAATGAGGCGTGTAACTGCAGTGATGGCTACGTAAATCAAAAAGCGCACGGGCATATGGTTAGTCTTGAAGTAGATTCCTACCATTGCACCAATCTCGAGATAGATAAATAGCAGCAAGAGATCTTCAATGGAGGCCGATCCTTTGCTCATCATTCCCATGAAGGCAACCGCTGCAGACCAAACGGTTGCAGCTCCTATTCCGAATAAGGCTATGCGATGAAATAAAGAGACAAAGAGATTGCCAATTGGCACTGTCCATTTTTCAATCGTAGCTTCAATTTTTGATGCGTCTTTTGGTGAGGTTGGTGGCAAGGTCATATGGTCTCCAGCAAGTCTTAGGGTTTGCCTCAGTATATTTCTCTCTTGGCATATTGCAACAAAAAAGAGGCGCGAGGGCCTCTTTTTGCTCTGAACCCTTGATTTTCATCAAGCCAAGCTATCGGCCCAGATATTGTGCGCCCAACCCCAGGCATAGACCCCTTCGAGGGTGGAGGGTGCCGGAGAAAGACCACCAGACCCTGGAACGGTTTTGAAGGTTTTCTCTGCAGCGCTGTATTGATGCACGCTCGCTACGTGAACCACTTCCTTATCATTCACAAAGCTATAGCAAGTATTCGTAAGTACGGGGGCTGGATTAACTTCCCAACCGCTAAGCTCAGCCACAATCGCAGCAGCCGCCACCTTAGCATGTTGATTGGCCATATGTCCTGACTTAGGCATCGCTGGTGCAATCTGAATCGAGTCACCTAGAACATGAATGTCTTTTTGAGCGGTAGATTCAAAATTGAGGAAGTTCACGTTAACCCAGCGACCATT
>CANCIL010000098.1 GCA_947378095.1 Betaproteobacteria bacterium | reverse complement strand
GGGGTTTAGGCTTACATAAATGATCAATAGGGCATAACTGAGGCTCGAAACCCTAGCCAAAGGCATAGCCTGGAGTGGCCAAATAAACTTGCGGGGGCGCTGATCTTCATGATGCATTCCACAATTCTAGGTCAGACCTTTCTACAATGACGAAATGACTACCAATTGCATCCTCGAACGCGTTGCCGAAACTAGATCAACCAATGACGACCTCCTAGCTCGCTGGCGAGCTGGTGAGCTCGTTGATCCTGTTGCTCGGATTGCTCACCATCAAACAGCAGGGAAGGGTCGTGCGGGTCGCACCTGGCTAGCCAAACCAGAGGATTCATTAAGTTTTTCCTTAGCCTTCCCCTTTCGAAGAAGTCCAGCAGAATTGAGCGGTCTCAGTCTCTTGGTTGGTCTAGCGGTCGTTGCTGGAATTGCGCAAGCATGTCAGCTCGATCAAGCCAGCCTCTATTCGCTTGGCCTGCGCCTCAAATGGCCTAATGACTTATTACTGAATAACGCTAAAGTAGGCGGCATCCTGATCGAAGGGGGTCAAACCAAAATAGGTGACCCAACATGGATGGTCATTGGCATTGGCATTAACTTACGTCATGCCGAATTATTTGAAAACGCGTTAGGCGATCAAGCCAAACAAAAAGTGGGGTCACTCGATCAACTCATTTCTCAAACATCTTCACTTCCCGACACAGAATTTATTTGGCTCAAATTAATTGAATCATTAGAAGGCTACCTGAGCGACTTTGATCAAACTGGATTTACTGCCTACCAAAACGAATGGGAGAGATGGGACGCCTATCGCGATCAAGCCGTCAGAATTTCTGGTGCACAGCAAGAAGCCATAGATGGTATCGCCAAAGGTATCGATCGCAGTGGCGCCCTACTAGTGCAACAAGATCATCACACACTCACCATTCATGCAGGTGATGTTTCTTTGCGAGCGCAATCATGAGCCTGTATCTCCTTTTTGATGTGGGTAACACTCGCTTGAAGTGGGCGGCAGTAGAATCTTCCAAACACCCTTCCGATCGTCAAAAAAAGTTATGGGCTTACTCAGGGTCTATTAGCAGTAATGCATTGCAATCCCCAGAAGCAAAATCTGAATTAGCCGACTACATTGCTAAAACTTTACCCAAACCTGATGCAATCGCCTTTTGCTGTGTTGCTGGCTCAGAAGCCCTAGCTAATCTGCAATCTCTTTTTCCGCAATGGCGTGAAATTGAGTGGAAACAACTCAGTGGCGAGAATCAATACACTGGCATGCGCACCTTATATCAAGAGCCCGCTAAGCTCGGTGCAGATCGTTGGGCAGCAGTCATTGGCGCGCGCGCTTTATCGAAGACGAACACACTCATTATCAATGCGGGTACTGCCACTACGATAGATCTTCTAGGCTCTAATGGTGTGCACTATGGTGGTTGGATTCTGCCAGGTCTTAGCCTCATGCAAAATAGCTTACAAAGTCAAACTGCACAATTGCCACTAGCTGAACGCCACGATAGTCCGTTTGGTTTTGGCATAAATACAAACGATGCCATTATCAGTGGATGTGATGCTGCCCAAATTGGCGCTATCGTGCAAGCGATTCAACTATCTAAAAAGTTAAACTGTCCGGTTGAAAAAATTTGGCTTGATGGCGGCAATGCCAAAGTCTTAGCGCAAATCATTACTCAAACTGGGCTTGCCCTAGGCGCCGAAGTGACTGAGGGGCTTGTGCTACGAGGAACCTGGGCTTGGCTACTCGATTCTATTTAAGAACGAATTTTGCCCAGTAGGCTAGTTGTAGAGCGCTCATATAAAAATGGAATTGCAATTGCTTTTCCACCCCAACTTTTCACTACCCGAGTCTCTTCCAGGGCATCAATTTCATAATCTCCACCCTTTACATAAATATCAGGTCGAATTCGTTCAATCAATTGAACTGGGGTTTGTTCGATAAAGAGGATGGCCATATCAACACTTTCCAAGGCCGCTAATAAAGCCTGACGATCTGCTTCAGAGTTGATAGGTCTGTCATCCCCTTTGCCCAGCATTTTCACTGATGCGTCAGAATTCACACCAACGACAAGGCTTGCACCCAAAGCTCGTGCTTGCGCCAAATAACTTGCATGCCCACGATGCAGAATATCGAACACGCCATTAGTAAAGACGAGAGGGCGCGGCAAACTGGCTAAGCGAGCCTCTAACTGCTCTGGGGGGCATACTTTAGACTCAAAAGAAGGGGGCAATAAAGTCGTCATGCCCCAATATTAATGGCATTGCCTAAACGCCTGTGATATTGACCAGAATGTCTTAGACTTGGCACTAGTAATTCCCCAATAAATAAAGGTGCAAGATGAACCGCTTGGTGTTTTCATGGCTTTTGAGCCTCTTTGCTTTTGTGATGAGTGCACAGGCCGCAAATGCAGCTCCTAGTTGCAGCCCCTTGCTATCCCACACTTTCCCGCGCTTACAGGATGAGGCACCTCAAAACCTATGCCAATACCAAGGAAAGGTGATTTTGGTTGTCAATACAGCCAGCTATTGTGGATTTACAAGCCAATACGATGGCCTTGAGAAGGTATATGCCAAATACAAAGACCAAGGACTAGTGGTGCTCGGTTTTCCCTCAAATGATTTTGGACAACAAGAGCCGGGCAGCAACAAGGAAATCGCAGACTTTTGTAAAAATACTTACGACGTCAAGTTCCCAATGTTTGCCAAGAGTATCGTTTCTGGTGGGAACGCAAATCCTCTCTTTAAGATATTGATTGCCAAAACAGGTACAACCCCGAAGTGGAACTTCTACAAATATCTCATTGATCGAAATGGAAATGTAGTGGATTCCTATGGCAGCATGACAAAACCAACCAGCAGCAGTATTACGAACGAGATTGAGAAGCTTCTGAAGGAGAAGGCGCAGTGAGCAAAAAAAGAATTGCCATCGTTGGCGCCGGTATTTCAGGCCTGGGCTGCGCCTATGCCCTGAGGCAACATCCAGATTTAGAAATCACTTTGTATGAAGGTGGCGACCATATTGGTGGTCATAGCAATACTGTTAACTTTATCCAGCGTATCGGTAATCAAGAGATCACACATGGTGTGGATACTGGTTTTTTAGTTTTTAACCGTAAAACGTATCCCCGCTTAGTACGCTTATTTGAAGAAATAGAAGTTCCCATCGCCCTTTCTGAAATGTCGTTTTCAGTTTCAATTGATGCCTCAGGAAAATCGAACAAACCGAATGCGATTGAATGGGCCGGCAACGATCTCAACTCGTTTTTTGGACAAAGATCTAATTTGCTATCGCCCTCCTTTTGGAGAATGGCATATGACATCTTGCGCTTTAATCGTCTGGCGACTCAACTGGCTAATAAGCAAATTGAATCTGGCCACAAATACACTGAGCCTGACGAAACGATTGCTCATTTTTTAAAGCGTCATCGCTTTAGTCATAGCTTTAAAGAAAATTATTTTTTACCGATGATCGGCGCTATTTGGTCTTGCTCTGTAGATCAGATGCTAGAGTTTCCAATTCAAACAATGGTGCGTTTTTGCCATAATCACGGCCTACTTCAAATCCAAAATCGCCCACAATGGCTTACTGTTTCTGGGGGTTCACGTGAATACGTGAAACGCATTGTGGCTGCCTTAGAAAAAAATCGAGTCACTATTTCACGCGAAGCTGTTGTACGGGTTAATGCAAGCCAGGATGGCACAGCACAAGCTGAAGTCATTACACAATCCGGCTCAAGTAGGTATGACGAAGTCGTGATGGCTTGTCATAGCGATCAATCCTTGGATGTTGTTCATGGCATTTCACAAGACGCACGCAATATCCTGGCCGCCATCCCATATCAAAAGAACCGCGCAATTTTGCATACTGATATCCGCTTCCTGCCTTCAGCTAAGCGTTGTTGGGCTGCATGGAATTACACCGCTAAATCGGGTGCCATGCCATCATCCAAACAACATGTGAGTGTGAACTATTTAATTAATCGCCTTCAACCGCTCCCTGTGGAATTTAAAGACATGCCGATTATTGTGAGCCTGAATCCCCTCACTGATCCTGATCCAACATTAATTCATCAGGAAATTCATTATGCTCATCCTGTATTTGATATGAGCGCAATTCAGGCACAAAAAGAATTGCCACTGATTCAAGGGAACTCATCTATCTGGTACTGCGGTGCCTGGACAGGGTTTGGATTTCATGAAGATGGCTTACGCTCAGGCGAGCTAGTAGCCGAAGCCTTATTGGAGAGCATGCGCTCCCCTATGAAAAATAGTCCCAAGCAAGATGCGCAATAAATGAATCAGCCAAAGATTAACTTTGGAGCTGTAAAGCACAGTCGTTTACGACCAGCTAAAAATGTTTTTGGTTATGGCGTATTCACTGTGGCGATCCCCATGCGCTCTAGAAAAGCGAATCCAGGTCTACTTAGCAAGCTAGGTCTAAAAGACAATCGCTTCGGCCTAATCTCTTTTTTTGATAAGGATCATGGTCAAGGGGAAGTCGATAGTCTGGCCTGGGTTGAAAATCTCTTACAAGAAAACCAAGTACCTGATGTTGATGGTGAAATTTGGCTGCAAACCTTTCCAAGGGTGCTTGGCTATGTTTTTAATCCGGTTAGCTTTTGGATATGTACGCGCGCCAATGGCCAAGTACAAGCGGTATTGGCTGAGGTAAACAATACTTTTGGTGAACGCCATTGCTATCTACTTCATAAAGACTCTGGCGAGATACTGCGCTCAGGAGAGACTCTTGTTAGCAACAAGGTATTTCATGTATCGCCTTTTTGCGAGGTCAGAGGGCAATACCACTTCCGCTTCCTTTTCCCCCAAGAGAGCGTATCTGGACGTCATTCTGTATACCGCATTGAACTTCATGAGGATGGACTACCCTTAATCAATACCAGCATTAGCGGGGAAAACAGGCCCCTGAATCAGTCCACAATCTATCTAGCCTGTTTGCGCTACCCCCTTATGAGCTTAGGCGTGATTTTCCGAATTCATTGGCAAGCATTGAAATTATGGCTAAAAGGTGTACCCTTTAACTCAAAACCTAAACCACCTGAATTTGAAGTCAGCAGATGAATCGCCCAGGACAATCCTTACTCTCTCGCCTTAATTTTGCTCGCCCGCTTCAGCAGGCTACTCCGCAATATCGCTTTAGCACTGAAGCTTTGCTCCAGCTACTAACTCAATTACGTAGCGGCTATCTAAAAGTAATTTTGCCAAATGGTGAGCGCAAAGATTTTGGTAATGCCGCTGACACATTGCATGCTGAAATTCATATTCTCGATTGGTCTGTATTTAAGCAAGTAATGTCTCATGGTGACATTGGCTTTGCAGAAAGCTATATCCGCGGTCAGTGGAATACGCCCGACCTCAAGGCGCTCCTAGAAATAGCGATACGCAATAGAACTATTCTGGAAAAAGCAATCTACGGCAATTGGTATGGCTCGATTTTTTACCGAATCAAACATTGGCTTCGCGATAACAGCAAATCCGGCAGCCGCAAAAATATTCATGCGCACTATGACCTTGGAAATGCTTTTTATACCTTGTGGCTAGATCCCACTATGAGCTATTCAAGTGCTTGGTTTTCTGAAGGTGATAAACAATCCCTTGCAGATGCGCAACGTGCCAAAATTAGCCGCATTCTGGCTGCTATTGATAGCAAAGCCGGTGACCATATCTTAGAAATTGGCTGTGGTTGGGGTGGCGTGATGGAAGAGGCCCAACGTAGCCAGATTGCTATCACCGGCCTGACTTTATCTACCGAACAAAAAGCATTTGCAGATACACGGCTCCAGAACATTCAGGCCAATCGCTCTGACGCACCGACATTTGAAGTGCGCCTACAAGACTATCGCGACTGCCAAGAGCAATTTGATGGAATCGTTTCAGTAGAAATGTTTGAAGCTGTTGGTGAAAAACATTGGCCAGAATATTTTCAAACCATTGCTCAGCGCCTCAAGGCAGGACGCAAAGCCTGCATTCAAACGATTGTGATCGCTGAAGAACTATTTGATCGCTATCGCACTAACACCGACTTTATTCAGCAATATGTATTTCCAGGAGGCATGCTTCCCTCACGAACTAGCTTTAGAGCAAGCGCCGCTCAAGCAGGTTTAAAAGTTGAGGCTGAATTTGCATTTGGTGGCGACTACGCCAAGACACTCTGTATTTGGCGTGACAGCTTTAATCAAAAACTTCAAGAAGTACGACAACTGGGTTTTGACGAAGCCTTTATTCGGCTTTGGAACTTCTATCTCATGTACTGTTCAGCAGGTTTTTCTGAGCGCAATATTGATGT
>CANCIL010000097.1 GCA_947378095.1 Betaproteobacteria bacterium | reverse complement strand
AGAGCATTGCTGAGCTCTGGCAGCATCTTGCAATGCTTCAATTGATCTCGCCCCAATTCCGCGCGTTGGAAAATTCACCACTCGTGAGAATGAAGTGTCATCGTTTGGATTTTCAAGAAGGCGCAAATAAGCTAGAGCATGTTTAATCTCAGCGCGCTCGAAGAATCGCAAACCACCGTAGACACGATATGGAATACCAGCAGAGAACAGGGCATGCTCAATGATGCGGGACTGGGCATTACTGCGATAAAGCAGTGCAATCTCGGTACGTCTGATGCCACTGCTTACTAAGGCTTTGATCTCATCAACCAACCATGCAGCTTCAGCATGATCGCTCGGCGCATCATAGATTCGAACTGGCTCTCCATGCCCAGCATCAGTTCGCAAGTTCTTACCTAAGCGCTCTGAGTTATTTGCAATTAAATGATTGGCAGTATCCAGAATATGGCCATGCGAGCGATAGTTCTGCTCCAGCTTCACCATCATGGGGTGATATTGCTTTTCATACAGACGCATGTTTTCAACGTCAGCACCGCGGAAAGCATAAATACTTTGATCGTCATCGCCCACAGCAAAAACGGAACTGCTACCCATGCCACTCACATTGACTCGACTCGCATCATGTCCAGAAAGTAATTTCAGCCAAGCATATTGCAAGGCATTGGTATCTTGAAACTCATCAATCAGAATATGACGGAAGCGTTCTTGATAATGCGTCCGAATAGGCTCACTGTGTTTTAACAACTCATAACTTCGCAAAAGCAGTTCAGCAAAATCAACTACGCCTTCTCGCTGACACTGCTCATCGTAAGCTGCATATAGTTGCGCCATCTTTGCCTGAAAATCGTCACCAACCGAAAGATCTTTGGCACGCTGGCCGCGCTCTTTGGCATGAGCAATAAAGTATTGCAATTGTTTAGGCGGATATTTTTCATCATCGACCTTGAGACCTTTTAAGAGTCGCTTGATAGCAGATAGCTGATCTTGGGTGTCCAATATCTGAAAGGTCGATGGTAGACCCGCCTCTTTGTGGTGGGCCCGCAGTAAACGATTGCACAGACCATGGAAAGTGCCGATCCACATGCCGCGGGTATTAATGGGTAGCATCGCGCTCAGACGCAACATCATCTCTTTAGCGGCCTTATTAGTGAAGGTCACTGCCAAGACCCCAATTGGGGAAACTTGTCCGGTTTGGATGAGCCAAGCAATACGGGTAGTGAGGACGCGCGTCTTGCCACTTCCAGCCCCAGCCAAAATTAAGGCGGATTGGGCTTGGCCATTTTCATTGATAGGCGGGAGGGTTACTGCCTCGCTCTGTTCTGGATTGAGGTTCGCGAGCAAGTCTGAGTACATTGTCCCAATTATAATTTGCCTCTTATGCCAAATGCCTCAAATACCCCTAATTCTCCAGCGACCAGCTCGGTAGACGAACTCGCCAAATCCTACGAACCAGCCCCCATTGAAGCCTACTGGGGCCCTGAGTGGGAGCGCAGAGGAATTGCTGACGCCAGTATGGATACAGGCAAAGGTGATTTTTCGATTCAACTGCCTCCGCCTAACGTCACTGGCACCCTCCACATGGGCCATGCATTTAATCAAACCATCATGGATGGCTTGGTGCGTCACGCTCGGATGTTGGGCAAAAATACCTTATGGGTGCCGGGCACTGACCATGCCGGTATTGCAACCCAAATTGTGGTGGAGCGACAGCTTGATGCTCAAAAGATTTCTCGTCATGACCTAGGTCGTGAAAAATTCTTAGAAAAAGTTTGGGAGTGGAAAGAAACTTCAGGCAACACCATCACTCGCCAAATTCGTCGACTAGGCGCTTCAATTGATTGGGGCAAAGAGTATTTCACGATGGACAGCAAAATGTCCAAAGCCGTGGTGGAAGTATTTGTGCGCCTTCATGAGCAAGGCTTGATTTATCGCGGTAAGCGTTTAGTGAACTGGGATCCCGTCTTAGGTACGGCCGTTTCTGATCTTGAAGTTGTGAGTGAAGAAGAAGACGGATCGATGTGGCACATCCGCTACCCACTAACCGATGGCTCAGGCTTCTTAACTGTAGCCACCACCCGCCCTGAAACCCTGCTGGGTGACGTTGCGGTCATGGTGAACCCAGAAGATGAGCGTTACAAACATCTCATTGGTAAATCCGTCCACCTACCTTTATGTAACCGCGAAATTCCGATCATTGCCGATGACTATGTTGACTTGAACTTCGGAACGGGCGTTGTCAAAGTAACGCCTGCGCATGACTTTAATGACTATGCAGTAGGTCAACGCCATCAACTCCCCCTAATTAACATCCTCACGCTGGATGCCAAAATTAATGAGAATGCGCCTGCTGCTTATCAAGGTATGGAGCGTTTTGCTGCGCGCAAACAAGTAGTTGCTGATCTTGAAGCTGCAGACTTACTAGAAAAAGTTCAGCCCCATAAATTGATGGTGCCACGCGGTGATCGCACGCAAACTATCATCGAGCCGATGCTCACAGACCAATGGTTTGTGGCGATGTCAAAGCCTAGTCCAGATAATCAATATCAACCCGGTTCATCCATTGCTGGCGCTGCTCTAGATGCCGTTACCAAAGGTGATATCAAGCTGGTTCCAGAAAACTGGATCAACACCTACACCCAGTGGTTGGGAAATATTCAAGATTGGTGCATCTCACGCCAACTATGGTGGGGTCATCAGATTCCGGCCTGGTATGGCGATGATGGCCAAATCTTTGTAGCGCGCTCGGAAGAGGACGCTAAAGCTCAAGCTGCTAAGTCTGGCTACACAGGCCAACTCAATCGCGATCCGGATGTATTGGATACATGGTTCAGCTCTGCATTAGTGCCTTTTAGTTCTCTAGGTTGGCCAGAGAAAACGCCAGCGCTTGAGCACTTCCTGCCTTCATCTGTCTTAGTAACCGGCTTTGACATCATCTTTTTCTGGGTAGCTCGCATGGTCATGATGACCTGCCACTTTACTGGCAAGGTGCCCTTTCATACGGTGTACGTCCACGGCTTAGTACGAGACGCAGAAGGCCAGAAGATGAGTAAGTCTAAAGGCAACACCTTGGACCCAATCGATCTGATTGATGGTATTCAAATTGAAGAGTTGGTTGCCAAAAGAACCTCTGGCTTGATGAATCCAAAGCAAGCCGAAAGCATTGGCAAGAAAACCAAGAAAGAATTTCCAGACGGCATTCCAGCCTTTGGTACCGATGCATTGCGTTTTACCTTTGCCTCTCTGGCATCACTAGGTCGCAACATTAACTTTGATCAAAAACGCTGCGAAGGCTATCGCAATTTCTGCAACAAGTTATGGAACGCCACTCGCTTTGTGCTAATGAACTGCTCAGGTAGCGATGAAGATAATGGCTTTGCCCCTTGCGACAATCAATGCGGTCCAGATGGCTACCTAGACTTCTCTCCCGCAGACAAATGGATTGTGTCTATTTTGCAAAAGACAGAAGCCGATGTAGCTAAAGGTTTTGAAAATTATCGTTTCGATAATATTGCCAGCAGCATCTATCAATTTGTTTGGGATGAATACTGCGACTGGTATTTAGAGTTAGCAAAAGTACAGTTGCAAACTGGTACGCCAGCCCAGCAGCGCGCTACTCGCCGTACCCTACTGCGCGTGCTTGAAACTATCCTGCGCATGGCACACCCCCTGATTCCATTTATTACCGAAACCCTTTGGCAAACTGTTGCTCCTAAAACCGGTAAAGATGTCTCTGCACAACTCAAGCAAACGATTGCGCTTCAACCCTACCCAATTGCGCAGCTTGAAAAAGTCGATGAGCAAAGTGAAGCTTGGGTCGCTCAAATTAAATCTATTGTGGATGCTTGTAGAAACCTACGGGGAGAGATGCAAGTTCCCCCTGGTCAAAAAGTACCTTTATGGATTAGTGGCCCAGAGGCTTTCTTGCAAAAAGCTACCCCTTATCTCTTGGCCTTAGCTAAGTTATCTGAAGTCAAAATTTATAGTGATGAATCTGCCTTAGAAAAAGATGCGCCTGGAGCCCCCATTGCGCTTGTAGGGGACTTGAAGCTCCTCCTCAAAATTGAGGTAGATGTCGCAGCTGAACGCATTCGCCTAGGTAAGGAAATTGAGCGTCTAGCTAATGAAATTCAGAAAGCCAAGGCTAAACTCACGAATGAAAGCTTTGTGGCCAGGGCCCCAGCTGAGGTTGTAGCCCAAGAAAAACAACGCCTTGCAGGCTTTGAGCAGAATCACCAGAAGCTTGTTGCACAATTAGAGCGAATTAAATAAGAATTGGACCCTAAATGCCTTTAAGCACCAAAGCCATTACGAAAGCCGTTTTCCCTGTTGCCGGTTTGGGCACACGCTTTTTGCCAGCCACTAAGGCTAGCCCTAAAGAGATGCTCAACGTGGTTGATAAGCCTCTAATTCAGTACGCGGTTGAAGAAGCTATTGCGGCTGGTATTACGGAAATGATTTTCGTAACGGGCCGCAGCAAGCGTGCAATCGAAGATCACTTTGATAAAGCATACGAACTCGAAGCTGAGCTTGAAGCAAAAAACAAGCAAGCTTTGCTGGAAATCGTCCGTAGCGTTAAACCAAGCCATGTTGATTGCGTCTATGTGAGACAGGCGGAAGCGCTAGGTTTGGGTCACGCTGTATTGTGCGCAGAAAAATTAGTGCGCGATGAGCCTTTTGCCATTATTTTGGCTGATGACTTATTAGATGGCCAACCACCGGTTCTCAAACAAATGCTCAAAGTATTTGAAGAGCAAAATGGCTCCGTTATTGCCGTAGAAAAGATTGATCCAGCCAAGAGCAGCTCATATGGCATCGTCGATGGCAGCGAAGTATCCAAGGGGATCTATCGCCTGAATGGCATCGTAGAAAAACCACAGCCTCAGGATGCTCCATCGAACTTAGCAGTGGTCGGACGCTATGTGCTGTCCTCGGATATTTTTGCTCACATCCGCAATCTCAAACCTGGTGCAGGCGGAGAGATCCAACTGACCGATGCGATTGCATCCTTGCTGAAAGTAGAGCCTGTATTTGCCTATGAATACGATGGCGTGCGATATGACTGCGGAAGCAAGTTGGGTTACCTCAAGGCTTCTGTAGAATTTGCATTGCGCCACCCTGAAGTAGCAAATGATTTTGCTGCTTACTTAAAAAGTCGCTCACTCACTTAAGACCCTATTGCAGAGCGCTGTGCGCACTGCTTAGCGTCTTTTCATATAGAAGACCAGCACTTCACCTTCGGTAGTGCTGGCAATCAATTCATTTCCAGTCTGTTTAGCAAAAGCAGGGAAGTCATGAGCGGCACCAGCATCCGTTGCCTTGATCTTCAAGACCTCGCCTGATTGCATAGTCGCCAGGGCTTTTTTGGTCCTCAAAATAGGCAATGGGCAGTTCATCCCAATAGCATCTACTTCTGCATTAAATGCAATGTCTTGACTCATTTACTCGCCACCCAATCTTTTACGCCGGCCAATGCTGCGCCTACTTTACTTGGATCATTACCGCCAGCCATCGCCATTTCTGGTTTACCGCCGCCCTTACCGCCAACCTGTTGAGCAACAAAATTCACCAAGTCACCGGCTTTGACTTTAGCAATCGAATCCGCTGTCACGCCCGCAATCAAACTCACCTTATCGCCTTGCACTGAAGCCAATACGATTGCAGCCGTTTTCAATTTGGCCTTAAGGGCATCCATGGTCTCGCGCAATACCTGTGCATCAGCGCCATCTAAGCGAGCCGCTAAGACCTTTAAGCCATTGACATCGACTGCTTGATTGGCTAATTCATCACCTTGGCTCGCTGCCAATTTTGAATTGGCTTTTTCTAATTCACGCTCTGCTTGACGTAAAGCATCTTGGAGCTGCGCAACGCGATTGACTACATCGCCTGGATGCGTTTTCAAGATTGCTGCTGCTTCATTGATTTTATCTTCCAAGCCTTGCAAGAACTGTAAGGCATTGTTGCCAGTCACTGCTTCGACTCGACGTATGCCAGCCGCCACACCGCTCTCAGAGATAATCTTCAGACTACCAATATCTCCGGTGCGTGATACGTGCGTTCCACCACACAACTCTTTTGAACTACCAATCTCAAGAACGCGGACTTCATCGCCGTACTTTTCGCCAAAGAGCATCATGGCGCCAGTCTTTTGTGCGTCCTCCAAAGACATCACCTTGCCAGAGGTAGCGCTGTTATCCAAAATCTCACGATTCACAATATCTTCAATACGGCGAATTTGCTCAGCCGTCATCGGGGCATTGTGAGTAAAGTCAAAACGAGTCTTAGTGGCATCTACTAATGATCCCTTTTGCTGGACATGATCGCCGAGTACCTCACGTAAGGCTTTATGCAAAATGTGGGTTGCGCTGTGATTGCGCATGGTGTCAGTGCGTTGAGAAACATCTACCAGCGCATTTAAGGTATCGCCTACTTTAATCTCACCCTCTAAGACCTCACCTTGATGTCCAAAGACATCGGCCTGAATCTTGAAAGTATCAGCCACATCAAAGCGTACGGTTTCATTACGCAACTCGCCCTTATCGCCAACC
>CANCIL010000096.1 GCA_947378095.1 Betaproteobacteria bacterium | reverse complement strand
AATGCCAATGACCATCCATGTTGGGTCACCTATTTTGGTTTGACCCCCTTCGATCAGGATGCCGCCTACTTTAGCGTTATTCAGTAATAAGTCATTAGGCCATTTGAGGCGCAGGCCAAGCGAATAGAGACTGGCTTGATCGAGCTGACATGCTTGCGCAATTCCAGCAACGACCGCTAGACCAACCAAGAGACTGAGGCCGCTCAATTCTGCTGGACTTCTTCGAAAGGGGAAGGCTAAGGAAAAACTTAATGAATCCTCTGGCTTGGCTAGCCAGGTGCGACCCGCACGACCCTTCCCTGCTGTTTGATGGCGAGCAATCCGAGCAACAGGATCAACGAGCTCACCAGCTCGCCAGCGGGCTAGGAGGTCGTCATTGGTTGATCTAGTTTCGGCAACGCGTTCGAGGATGCAATTGGCAGTCATTTCGTCATTGTAGAAAGGTCTGACCTAGAATTGTGGAATGCATCATGAAGAACAGCGCCCTCGTAAATTGGTTTGGCCCCTCCAGGCCATGCCCTTGGCTAGGGCTATGGGCCTCAGTTATGCATTGCTGATTATCTACGTCAGCTTGAATCCCTTTGATTTTGACTTTCACAACGGGATTTCGGCTGCGGCCTGGTTGAATGCTCCAACCCCCCGATTTATTACTCTTTTTGATGTATTGGTCAATATTCTGGCCTACATCCCCTTTGGGTTTCTGATTGTGTTCGCGGCCTATCCTCGGTGGCGTAATTTTGTCGCCTTAGGAATTGCGTTAGCACTCAGTGGCCTCTTGGCATTTAGTGTGGAAACCCTGCAATCGTGGTTACCAACGAGGATTCCAAGCCAAATGGACTGGTGGGCCAATATCTTTGGCGGCTTATTGGGAGGTCTTTTGGCAATTCCTTTGGGACCCCAATGGCTTTCGGGGAGCGCAATTCGACGGCGCTTTGACCAGTGGTTTGGCCTGAACTGGGCAGCCTGCGCTCTATTTATCTTATTTCCTTGGTCGCAAATTTATCCACAAAGTTCTTGGCTTGGAACAGGGGTATGGGGGCATGCCATTTTTGGTTCGGTGGATTGGGGAACCCTAGTCATCAATCATGTGGTGCAAGAAACAGTGTTGACTGTACTGTGTTGGTTGGGGGTTGCTCTACTGCTTTCCTTAGGCATGAGAACGAAGGCGCCTCAATGGCGCATTCTCAATGGATTGCTTTGTTTTACCGTGATCATTAAAACAGTATTTACGGCACTTCAATTTGGGACTGAGTTTAGTTTTCTCTGGTTAACTGCCGGCGCATTCTGGGGTATGGTCTTGGCTAGCCTTTTATTGCGATGGGCATTACGTTTAAATCAAAGAACAAAGTTTTTCCTAGCCTTATTTAGTTTGCTCTGTGCGACGGTCGCAATCAATATCTTGCCTGATAATCCATACTTCATCCTTACTCTACGGCATTGGCATCAAGGACGTTTATTACACTTTAATGATCTGATGCAGTGGGTTTCCGTAGTATGGTTGCCACTGGCTTTAATTTGGATGATCCGCAGCGCCTTAGAACTTAAACCCAAAAATTGATGAATATAATTTTTCTATGAGCTTTTCTCACCACTTATTTTTTTGTTTAAATCAACGCAGTAATGGCGAAGATTGTTGTGATCGACATAATGCGTTTGCCCTATTTGACTACGCTAAAAAGAGAGTCAAAGAGCTTGGACTTTCTGGCCCTGGAAAAATTCGCGTTAATAAGGCTGGATGCTTAGATCGCTGTGCTGATGGACCTGTGATGGTGATTTATCCAGAGGGGGTTTGGTATACCTTTGTTGATGCCGAGGATGTTGAAGAAATTATTCAGTCACACTTAATCAAAGGCCTTCCTGTTGAGCGTTTGCAATTAGCTTAGTTATTGTTGAAAGTTTTGCTATGAACAGTCGTACAAAAGTAATTCTAATTGAGGGAATCGTGGGTTTAATGGAGATGTCCATTGACCTTCCTGATGATTTAAAAAGCGATCCGACATTTGCTGTTCGTGGTTTGGCATTGGTTGCTCATCCTCATCCATTAATGGGTGGGACTATGGACAATAAGGTTGCTCAGACAATGGCGCGTGCTTTCAATCAACTAGGCTACGTTAGCGTTCGTCCAAACTTTCGTGGCGTTGGCGGTACTGCCGGCGTGCATGATGATGGTGTGGGTGAGTTGGATGATTTGTTGCATGTGACTGATTGGATGCGAACCCCATCAAGCTGGAGCCAGTTTGAAGCTACTGCCCAACAGGCTTGGACTGCCAACGCCAATACTTTGCCTCTGGTCGTTTCTGGATTCTCATTCGGCAGTTTTGTAGGCAGTCATTTAGTGCAGAAATTGGTGGATCTAGGGCGCCCTGCTGAACGATTGGTCATGGTAGGAAGTGCTGCAGGAAAATGGAACATGCCTACCGTACCTGCTGATACTGTTGTGATACATGGTGAGGTCGATGAGACAATTCCCTTAATTGATGTATTAGATTGGGCGCGCCCTCAAGAGCTAACGGTGCAGGTAGTACCGGGAGCAGATCATTTTTTCCATCGCAGATTACATTGCATTCGCAACATCATCACTGGCGCTTGGTTAGGTATGCCAGATCATCGTAAGTCTTAACAAGGTCTTTTCAAAATTATGGCTGAAGAAAAATCACTTATTGAATATCCGTCCTTATTTCCAATTAAGGTCATGGGAAAAGCAACCCCAGAATACCTGCCTGCAATTATTCATATTGCAAAACAGTTCGACCCTACATTTGATGAAAGCAAGGTGGAGCAACGACTATCAAAAGATGGAAATTATTTAGGAATTACTCTGCCGATTACTGCCACGAGTCGTGAGCAGCTAGATGAGTTATATCGAACGCTTTCTACGCATCCTTTAGTAAGCATCGTTCTTTAACTCACAACACATGCCATTCCTAGTTAAGCATCTTGGTTTGGCGGATTACGCATCTACTTATGAGGCGATGCGTACTTTTACCAAAGAGCGTGATGCAAATACGTCAGATGAGATTTGGGTGTTGCAGCATCCTCCGGTATTTACTTTAGGTCTTGCTGGGGATGCCAGTAATTTGCATTCTCCCTCTCAGGACATTCCATTGGTGCAGGTTGATCGTGGTGGTGAAATTACCTATCACGGCCCAGGACAAATTGTGGTTTACCTCCTGCTCGATATCAAGCGCTTAGGAATTTTTGTCAAAGAGTTGGTCTCGCGTATAGAGCAAGCAGTCATTGATACTTTGGCGGATTATGGTTTGCAGGCGCAAAGACTCAAAGGTGCGCCTGGAATTTACATTGCCAATCAAGCTGGAGTGCCTGAGGAGTGGTATGGCGCAAAAGTTGCTGCACTGGGATTAAAGGTCTCTAAAAGCTGTTCCTATCATGGTCTAGCATTGAATGTGGCAACTGATTTGGAGGCCTTTAGTCGAATCCACCCCTGTGGTTATCAGGGTTTAAGGACGGTAGATATGCAAACCCTTGGGATCAAGGACAATATAGACACAATTACCCAAAAGCTTTTGGAGCATTTGCAAAAGCAACTGATGTCACATGAGCACAAATAAGACCGACACCCCAAACCCTAGCGAGGCTCGACAAGACCTCAATTACGACGCAACTCGTAAACAAAAGTCGAGCGAAAAGACTGCCCGCATCCCAATCAAGATAGTGCCAATCGAGCAGGTACTCAAGAAGCCGGATTGGATTCGCGTCAAAGCAGCCTCAGGGAATTCACGTTTTGCAGAAATCAAAAAGATTTTGCGCGAGAACGATCTAGTAACGGTATGCGAAGAAGCCAGCTGTCCAAATATTGGTGAATGCTTTGGCAAGGGCACGGCTACCTTCATGATCATGGGCGATAAATGTACTCGTCGTTGTCCTTTTTGTGATGTGGGTCACGGTAGGCCTGATCCCTTGGATACAAAAGAGCCAGCAAATTTAGCTCGTACGATTGCAGCTCTGAAATTAAATTACGTCGTGATTACCAGTGTGGATCGTGACGACTTACGTGATGGTGGTGCAATGCATTATGTTGATTGCATCTCTCAATCGCGCGCAGCATCACCAGGTACTCGTATTGAGGTATTGGTTCCAGATTTTCGTGGACGTTTAGATAAAGCTTTAGATATCTTTTCCCAATATGCGCCTCAGGGGCTGCCCGATGTCATGAATCACAATCTCGAAACGGTTCCGCGTTTATATAAACAAGCACGCCCTGGCGCTGACTACGAACACTCATTGAAATTATTAAAAGATTTTAAAGAGCGCTTTCCACACATCCCCACTAAGAGCGGATTGATGGTGGGGCTTGGTGAAACGGATGAAGAAATATTAGAGGTTATGCGCGACATGCGTGAGCACAATATTGATATGCTCACTATTGGTCAGTACCTTGCACCATCGGGTCATCATTTGCCAGTACAGCGCTATGTTCACCCGGATATTTTCAAGCATTTTGAGGAAGAGGCTTACGCAATGGGCTTCTCCCATGCTGCTGTAGGTGCTATGGTCCGCTCTAGTTATCACGCTGATCAGCAAGCGCATGGGGCGGGGATTGTTTAAAAAGCTTTGCAAAAGCAGCTGCATTTTGTTTGCAGCAATTTGTTGTTTAGCAGCCTGCAGTCCTCAGTTCGATTGGCGTGTAGTTCAATCACCACAAGAAAGATACTCAGCTCTTTTCCCTGGTAAGCCCGAGAAAATTCAGCGAAGAATTGCCTATCAAGATCAAGAGTTACTACAAACGCTTGAGGCCCTGAAGATCGAGGATGATATCTATTCGATTAGTGCCACACAGATTCCCATTGGGCAATCTTCACTACTTCCAAAAATATTAGATCTATTGCAAGGTAATTTGTTATCAAGAGCGAAAGAATCTGGTGGACAAGTTATTGCAGAAGATGTTTTGTATCAAACTGCAGCACGACAGAAGCAAGCTACTAAGGACTATTTGATTCAATTCAAGTCCAAAGGAACTGGTGAGCAATGGATGCGAGTGCGTTGGATAACGCGCGTTGCTTCAGATGGGGCTGTATGGGTCTATCAAATATCGGTATTGCATAGTAAAGCGATACCAAGTGATGCAAAAACTTTTCTATCTAAAGAAGAGTATGCAAACTTCTTTGATGAGTTTTACCCGGAATAGAGTAGAAAAATTACTGCGCTTTTTCTAGGGCAGCTACTTTTGCTTCGAGTGTTTCTAATTTCTCTCTGGTTTTTGCCAGCACCTTCGACTGCAATTCAAACTCTTCACGTGTGACCAGATCCATTTTTTGAAATCCTTGATTCATCATGGCACGTACATTTTTTTCAATTTCTTGTGCTGGAGAGTTTCGAATGGCATCCCCGACTTTGTTTTGCATATCGTTCGCGATACGTTGAATTTGCTCGAGGATTTCGCCTGGTTTTTGCATGGTAGGGTTCCGCAGTGCTGGGTGAAGTTGCATAAAAGATACAACTCACATTTTATGTTGAGCATGCATCCGATGCAGAAATAGGGTTAAAACGTAGAAAAAGGCCCCAAATTCACCCTTGTGGGGCAATAATAAGCACCAAATAGGTGCATTGGCATTAATAAGGGGAATCGGCCTGAATTGAAAAGAGGCCTGACCTTCATGATCACTCCATGCAATCAGTATTTATCCCTTTTTTATTTCAAACAGCAAGGAGTTACAAATGAAAACATTACACAAGACTGCAATTTCTATAGCAGCTTCAGCCTTATTGACTGGCTTAGCAAGTGCATCTGCTTTTGCGGCAGATACTCCAGAAAACCCTGAAGCTGCAGGCAGCCCAATTGCCGCAAACGTGACAGTGGTGAATGATTACCGCTATCGTGGTATTTCACAATCAAACTTTAAGCCAGCGATTCAAGGCGGCTTTGATTACGCTCATGAGAGTGGTTTCTACATCGGTAACTGGAACAGCTCAATCAGCTGGATCTCTGATGCAGCTAGTGCTGGCGGCAAGAACAATGTTTCAGCTCCTATTGAGATGGACTTCTACGCTGGTATCAAGAAAGAATTGATCGGTGAAGGTTTTGCATCTGACCTCGGTGTATTGCAGTACTACTACCCAACTACTGGATTGCCAAGTGGCGCAACCAATCCAAACACAACTGAAATTTATGCAGCTCAAAACTTCACCTTTGGTCCAATTACTGGTTTTGCTAAGTTCTCATATGCAGCAACTACCTTATTCGGCTTTACTAACAGTGCCGGATCTTACTATCCTGACTTGACTGTGAACTATGACACTGGTATTTGGGGCTTAGCACTCAATGCACACGTTGGTTATCAGTATGTTGCAGGTAATGTACAAGGTAGCAAACCAAACCAGACAAATAGCTCCCTATATTCATATACAGACTATAAGTTGGGTGTGACTAAAGACTTTGGTGGTGGCTTGTCTTTAGCTGCTGCTTATATCTCAACTAATGCCGGTATGAATAAGGGTTCTTATAACTATTCATCTCCATCAGGCAAAAACTTGGGTGGATCAACAGGTATCGTTTCACTCACAAAAACTTTCTAATTTCCACCTCTGAACGGAGAAACGTATGAAATTAATTACCGCAATCATCAAGCCATTTAAGCTTGACGAAGTGCGCGAAGCTCTCTCG
>CANCIL010000095.1 GCA_947378095.1 Betaproteobacteria bacterium | reverse complement strand
AACGGATACCTATCCTTCGTATATCAGCCAATAGTTCTGCGAGCTATGGCTTTCTTTGGCAAGTCTCTGGGATCAGTTCTCATAGTCCTCTACAGTGCTTGCGTCTTATTCTTCTTATGGAGCTTAGGGAGGAATCGTTCTTGGTGGCTCTATACCTTTCTTGCCTTTGCTTATTGCGGTATTGGCACTATCTCCATAGGGAGCGGTAACGTTACCGTCTTCTTTCATTTAGCTCTGCTTGGCATCCTGTTACGCCATATTTCTATTGGCAACAGCACTGCAATCAGCCCGGGACCCTCCTTTACAGGATTCATTCTGGCTGTCCTGTTATTCGGTCTAGTTAAACCCTATCTATTGGCTTACCTTTTGATTCCTCTGGTGATGACATGGAAATCAGATCAACAGAAGTCAACATGGACGTTCACCTTGGTTGCAGGTTTTTTCCTGGCTATCATTTTGCTATTGAGTTCTTTATATTTTGGCGCCGAGTTTCAGGCCTTTCTTGCTGCTGTCCAAGGGCAAACGATTGGCAAACATGATTTGGGCTATGGTCTTGTCATGTACTTCTATGAGTATTACAGCAGTGCAGGCCCCCTGATATACAGAGCTTTCATATTGCACTTTGCAATCTTAAGTATGCTTATTTTGGCTATTCTCTATCTTGCAAAACGCAACCAACTGATTCAAAAACCGCATTTTGTTCTGCTACTGTATTTTCTGCTGACGATTCTGAACCCCAGATTAAAGGTCTACGATCTTTTTCCCGCGTTGATTGCGCTGTTTATATACGCATCCGCTTTAGATCAGTCTAAAGTTGTTAAAGCCCTATTTATCCTGGCTTATGCTTTGTCTCTAAGCCAATTAGCGGGCACGCCACTATTTGTTCATACCGGCATACTGTCTAACCCACTTAACGCTTACTACTTGACTATGGGACTGATATTACTTGGGCTAGCGCCTAATCTCATAGCGCATAAGCCCTTGAAAACTTAAATCATCAACCAATAGGAGAAGAAAAATGGCAAAAATTGATCTACGCAATTCAGTAACAGAGTGTGCTCAGTCAGTGAAAAAGGAAAACGCTGGCAAGTACTATAACTACGCCATCAAAGACTGCATCAAGTCGATTGCTGCACAAAAGCAATAAATTTTTATTCTTTACCAAATAAAAACGCCACCCTATGGTGGCGTTTTTATTTACCTAAATAACTTCAGTAAATTACTAGAAGCTATTAAGCCTTCTTAGCGTAAGCAGAGCACCAACCTTTACCGGCAACTTGCTTACCAGCAAACAATGAGCAACCGCCAGCAGCAGAATCAGGCTTGCCTTGGTACAAAGCACAGTTGCTGCACTGTTGGCCAGCAGCATACTTAGCAAATTTTGCTTTATCTACTTTAGAGGCATCAGCCTTGTAACCCAAAGCAGCAGCTTGTGGATCAGTCTCGGCAACCATTGCTTGAGCTTGAACTTTACCGTTCAAGGCTAATGTGCAAGCACCAGCAGCAGACAAAATCATAAATTGGCGACGACTATTTTTCATGTGAACTCCAAAGGTAAAAAAGATATGAGAATCAAAATAAATCCTAGATCGAATCATAGTAGAGGATAGAATCCTGCACTAGCAGTCGCTTAATCGATTGATTTATATAGGTTTTTTGTTGAGAATTGTTCTCAAACAGAGATAGCGGCCTAACCTTACTTCCAACCTTTGAGATTCATGCAGTTAGTCCACTGTCTAAAGTGAACCCCTGATCCAGACTCTGGGTAATCTTGCTTGCACTCAGCTAGTTCTTTACGAAAGACATCCTTATTATTTTTATTAGGGTCTACATTCTCAGATGGAAAGCTTGTACATGCAAACAGCAGAACTGCAGCACATGAAATTGAAAGTAATTTAGGAGTCTTGCACTGCATCTTCAAATGATCCATCTGCTTACCTATCGATTTGAACGATTGATTGTTTTCATATAGGCGCCATGGTCACCACAAGCGCGATTAAATGCGACAGCAGTTAAAGTCTCTTTGCCTTCGACGGCGCCACGAATGACAGCACCCTTACCTTGCGCTTGCAAGCTGTAAGTATTACTTTGGCAATTTGCCGTGAAAGTGAAGTCGCCTTTTTTTGGAAAATCTTTTTCTAAAATATAAGAAGCAATCCTAATCTCTCGAACATCATTCTTTGCATCTACTACTAAGACCTCATTATTGAGGACCTCAAAAAAGGTAGGAAAATTTGGATTGGGCGGACCAAATGTTTCGGTGACTTGAATAAGCGGATCGGAGCTCTTTTCTTTTGGAGTTTTGACTAGGCCATCCTGATAAAGAAAGTAGTTCACGTTCTGATCATCAATAAATTTACGTCCACAAATTTTGCTGCGGATATAGGCCATCGCCGTTTTAGGGCGGATCTTAATCCAGCCATATTCTTTTGTTAGATCATTTGCCTGACTCATTGCTACCGCAGGCGGAATATTCTGGGCATAAAAAATCTCAGACCACTGGTGATTACCCAAACAATCCATTTTTTGACGATAGGGACCGACAATAGTGGCATTAAAACGATCTAATGGTGTTTTTTCACGGGGCGCAATAAAGGCATCAAAGCTAATCACGCCATCCTCATCCTCTTTGAGGGTGTAGGGGTCATAAAACCAATTCTTGGTAGTCGATTCAGCAAGCAAGATCCAAGAACGATCTTGGTAATCTTTCAAGTTCTCAGGTGGAATTGTAAAAAAAGGATTTTCTACCTTAGGGGTGGTAATTTTTTCAATATCTGGAGGCTGGGGCAAGAATGTGCACCCAGTCATCAGCAAAGCTGTTGCCAAAAGCAATAATAAGGATCTTTTCATCCGCCTATTTTCGCTCAATTAAGGCTAGGAATTCACGACGCAAATTAGAATCCTTCAAGAAAGCCCCGCGCATCACGCTATTAATCATCTTGGAGTCGCGATCCTTCACACCACGCCACTGCATACAGAAGTGATCAGCATCCATTACCACTGCCACTCCAACTGGCTTAATTTTCTTCTCGAGCATGTCTGCCAACTCCACTACGGCTTCCTCCTGAATTTGGGGTCGGCACATCACCCATTCAGTCAAGCGTGAATATTTGGAGAGGCCGATCAATGCAGAGCTTTTGCTTGGAAGAACTCCTATCCAAATGCGCCCCATGATCGGACAAAGATGATGAGAACAAGCGCTACGAACTGTAATGGGGCCAATAATCATCAACTCATTCAGGCGACTGACGTTTGGAAATTTTGTTAATACGGGTTGCTCAACATAACGGCCATTAAACACTTCTTGGACATACATCTTGGCAACTCGGCGGCTCGTGCTCTTGGTATTGTGGTCACTCTGCGTATCAATCACCAAGCTTTCTAAAACAGCCTGCATCTTCTCAGCTACCTCATCAACTAAGCCCTCTAGTTCGCCCGGCTTGATAAATGCCGCAATATTGTCATTGGCATGAAAACGGGCCTTTTGTGCCTGTATCCGCTTGCGAATGATCACCGATAAAGGGAGTCCTTCCTCAGATTTTTTTGCTGCATTTGCCATGCTCTTACTAGCAGGCTTTTTAGCAGAAGCTGTTTTAGTAGCGGCTGCTTTGGTAGGTGATTTTTTTATGGGCATGAAGAAAAAGGTCTCGGATGATGTTCAATCAAATTTGAAAAAAGAGTGTTACTACACAGATAATGCCGATCAACCACACAATTGATCTAGTTGCTGGCCAATCTGCCACATAGCAAGCTAAGTAGGCAATACGAGCAAGCACAAAACCCATAGCCAGTACATCAATGCGAGCTTGTGGAACCTGTGATACGGAAGCAATAATCACAGCAGCAAAAAAGAAAGGGAGAGATTCAAAAAGATTGGCTTGTGCTGCATTTGCTCGCGCCCGAAATCCCGTCTGTTTTGCCAGCCATTGACGCGGTTGCGCATTGTCGTAATTATCAAAGCCTTTTTTAGCAATTCCAGTGGCTACGTAGGGCAGCAAGCCCATTACCAGCACACAAAAGTAAGCAATCGTCATTTTGCAAAATCCTTATTCTCTGTAGCTGCTTTTTTCTTAGAACCAATTCGAGATTCAGTGCCATTCATGAGGTTCTGAATATTGCTACGATGACGCCAAATCAGTAATAAGCAAACTACTAGTAGCGCCCACCCCATCGGCTGAAAGCCAAACAGAAAGACAAAATAGATGGGCCCAAATACTGCAGCTGCTAATGCCGCTAAAGAAGAGTAGCGCATAAACAGGGCCACAATAATCCAAGTGCTTAAAGTAGCTAAACCCAAGATCCAATTAATGCCAAACAAAATTCCGCAGGCAGTTGCAACCCCTTTGCCCCCCTTAAAGCCATGAAAGATCGGAAATACATGGCCCAAGAAAACCGCAATCACAACACCGCACAAAACCCAAGAACCTAAAGTAGAGCTTAGCGACTCATCACCCAAAAGGAAGCGAGCCAACATCACTGCGATGTATCCCTTTAAGGCATCACCGACCAACGTTAAAACAGCGGCTAATTTATTTCCTGTACGCAGCACATTAGTGGCGCCTGGATTACCAGAGCCATAAGAATGGGGATCAGGCAAGCGCATGCATTTACTCACCACTACCGCAAAAGAAATCGAGCCAATCAAGTAAGCGATTGGGATCAATAAAAGGGCTAAATTAGAATTCATAGTGCTATCTTAAACAGTAATGGCCTTGTACAGGCATCAGGCCTATATAAGCCTCTAATAACCCTCAAGTAAGCACTAACTACCGCGGGGGTGATGTTGCTGATGAATCGATTTCAGACGCTCTCTAGCAACGTGGGTATAGATTTGAGTAGTCGAGATATCGGCATGACCCAAAAGTAGTTGCACCACCCTTAAATCGGCTCCATGGTTCAGAAGATGAGTTGCAAAGGCATGGCGTAGGGTATGAGGCGATAAGGCTACTGGAATATTGGCGATCGTGGCATACCGTTTAATCAGAGCCCAAAATGCCTGGCGAGTTAACCCTGTTCCAGTATGGCGACCTACAAACACGGCATCGCTAGTTTTTCCCTCTAGCAGAATCGCCCTAGCTTCTGCCAGATAGCGCCGCAACCACTGCCCAGCTTCACCACCAAAAGGAACTAAACGCTCTTTTCCCCCCTTACCATTAACTACCCGCACTACACCCTCATTCATGCCGAGTGCGACAGTCTTAAGAGAAACAATTTCAGAAACACGCAAACCACTGGCATACATCAATTCCAACATGGTGCGATCACGCAATCCGAGAGGAGTTTCAATATCGGGCGCATTCAATAAATTCATCACCTGATCCTCACTCAAGGTTTTTGGAAAGCGCATTGCTTGCTTGGCGGCACGTAATCCAATACAAGGATCTGATTTGACTAAATTGATACGGAGTGCATGACGATAGAAGCGTTTAAAAACTGTCAGCCTACGATTGGCAGTAGTCGCCTTATCAGCACGACGGAATGCAAAGTAGGCGGTTAAATCTTTTTCAGTGACGCGATATAAGTCAGCACCAGATTGTTTAAATAGCCACTGGGCTAGTAGCAATAAGTCACGGCGATAAGCCGATAAGCTATTTTGTGCCAGACCGTCTTCCAACCAGCAGGCATCACAAAAGCGCCCAATAGCCTCTTGGCTTGCAGGCGCAATGTCAGCAGGCACTGGCTTGTTGCGAGCGCCTGCTAATCCCTCTTTTTTAGTCACGGAAGTTATTAAAGCCCAATGGCGCTTCAGTTACCTCTTTGCGCAACAGATTCATGACTTCTTGCAAATCATCGCGTTTACCGCCAGTGACACGCACAGCATCACCCTGAATACTCGCCTGTACTTTGATCTTGCTGTCCTTAATAATGCGCACGACTTTCTTTGCTAAATCAGAAGTAATCCCCTTTTGGATCTTCATGGTTTGCTTGCGCTTATCGCTACCAATCGTTTCTTTTTTATCGTCCTTTAAATAACGGACGTCTACATTGCGTTTGGCCATCTTGCCAAAAAGCACATCGCGAACTTGGCCTAATTTGAAATCATCATCGCCAAACAAAATTAAAGTTTCGTCTTTTTGCTCTACTCGGCTATCTGAGCCCTTAAAGTCAAAACGATTGCTAATCTCTTTATTGGATTGCTCAATCGCATTTTTTAGCTCAACCATATCCGGTTCGCAAACTACGTCAAATGAGGGCATATCAACTCCTTGTTTATCTTTTGTGATTCATCTCTACTGCAAGAGTGCATTGTGAGGATTTTCCAGAAATTTCTCCCGAAAATCCGAAGACGAATAAGATTGTGGCATGAACCGTGCAAAAAATGCGCTCCTGCCACCTAAATTGATCCCCAATCTTGGACTCAAATCTAGGAATACCTTTGGCCTAGAGGTCAGTGCCGAGCGCGCCTTTGAAATTACCCAGCCAGATCAAATTCCGGCATTGATGGATGAGATTGCACAAAATCAATGGGCTTGGCGTGTTTTAGGCGGCGGCAGCAATGTCATTCTTCCTCCGGTAATGTCCGGCGCCACCCTACTCATGAATATTGCAGGTCAAAAAATCACCCATGAAGATGCAAGCGATACCTATCTTTTAGTTGGGGCTGGAGTGAACTGGCATGCACTAGTGC
>CANCIL010000094.1 GCA_947378095.1 Betaproteobacteria bacterium | reverse complement strand
CAGATAAAGATAGTTCACGAGCACGCAGGGCAAGCTCTTTAGCAGCCTGCACGGCGAGCGGAGCATTTTTAGCAATTTTTTGTCCTAAGGCATACGCGGTTGCCATGAGATCACCTGCTGGTACCACTTGATTTACAAGACCCCAGCGTTCTGCTTTAGTGGCATTAATCGACTCACCGGTGAGCAGCATTTCCATGCCGATTGTTCTGGGGAGTTGTTCAATGACGCGCTGAGTGCCACCATTGGCTGGAATGATGCCGCGCTTCACCTCAGAAAGTCCGAAGGTGGCATGTTCAGCGGCCACCCGAATATCAGTGGCAAGTAATAGAGTCATTCCACCCCCAAGACAATAGCCGTTTACAGCTGCGATTACGGGCTTCCACATTTCCAGTCCACGATTAAGCAACATTCCCTTTTGTGTTTGCCAAAATTCAGCAATGTCACCAGGATTCCCAATAAAACTTTTTAAGTCGGCTCCGGTACTAAATGATTTTTCCCCTGCCCCTGTAATAAGGACAACGCGAACTTGCTTATCATCTCGTGTTTCTGCCCATGCATTGGCTAACTGGGAGTAGTGTTCAGCATCAAAAGCATTGAGCTTCTCTGGTCGATTGAGTGTAATGAGTGCAACTCCATCAGGGTGTTTTATGAGGTCGATTGACATATTTGACTTAAAGTAAGTTGACGGATTTAACTAACGTTTGGTATTTCTACTAGTGCTGCCACCATCGATATTGAGAACAGTTCCGCTGGTATAGGAACATAGATGTGATGCAAGAAAGACAACAGTAGGTGCAATTTCAGATGTTTTTGCAGCTCTTGATAGAGGCATATCCTTTTGGAATTCTTGCCAACGATTCTCATCGCCAAATTGAATGGCGGCTTTTCTGCGGGCTAAAAATTCCAACCTTTCAGTGCTTACTGGACCAGGATTAATGCCTAAGATTCGGACCCCTGAATCGATACTTGTAGAGCCAAGTGCTTTAGTTAAAGCAATCAGACCAGCATTCCCAACTGCGCCAGCGATGTATCCAGCATCAAGCCTCTCCCCGCCAATGCCGATAATGTTGATAATGACGCCATGACCACGTGCTTTCATGATCTTTAGAAATTCCCTGGTGTTATTGATATACCCAAATACTTTTAAATCCCAAGCTTCACGCCATTTTTCATCATCAATCTCTTCAATGGTGCCAGCCGGAATACTGCCCGCATTATTAACAAGTACATCGACGATCGGAAAGGTTGCTGCTAGAAATAGGGAGGCCCCCTTTTTAGATAGATCAAGCTCTAAAGTTTCAACCTTAACCCCATACTGAGACTCAAGATAATTTTTTGCTTCTAGTAAGTCTTGATTTGATCGTGATACGAGCCCAAGACTACAGCCTTCAGAAGCAAATTGTCTGGCAATTTCTAAGCCGATACCTTTAGACCCGCCTGTGATCAGTACTTTTTTTCCGCTGAGGTCTAAATCCATGGTTTATCCATTTTTGGGTAATTAACTTTGTGAATGTATTTTCTATTAAACCATATTATGGTATCTTATTGATACGTTGTGCTAATATTTGGCACAAGTCAATTTATTTGTGCATATAAATTAATGAGGTGTTGAATGAATGGGGCATGGGAACTACCAAGTGAATTAATCATGATTCAGGATACGGTTCGTCGGTTCATGCGTCAGGAAGTGAAGCCGCTGGAAGATCAGCTACAGCATGATGCATACGAATTGCCAGAAGGGGTTCTATTACCTCTTCAAGAAAAAGCACGAGGCTTAGGTTTGTGGTGCTTTAGAACACCTGAGGAATTTGGTGGCGCTGGCCTTTCCTTGCTGGGCCAAGCAGTAGTAGCCGAAGAGACAGCTAAATGCAGAATGGGTGCCTATGTGCCGGGCTGTGGAGCGTTTGGAGCAGATCCGCCAAATGCAGTATTTTTGGGCAGCACTTTTCAGGTTGAAAAGTATGCAATCCCAGCAATTAAAAGAGGCAAAAAAATATTTGTAGCAATTTCAGAAGCTAGCGGAGGTTCTGATCCAGCTCGCTCTATTCAAACGAGGGCAGAGTTAGCAGGTGATCATTACATTTTGAATGGTTCCAAAATGTGGATTACAGGGGCAGATGGAGCGGATTGGGGTTTAGTGTTTGCGCGCACAGGCCAGTCTGGTGACCGCGGGGGAATATCTTGTTTCATTGTAGATGGCGATTCAGTTGGGATGACAATGAAGCCAATTAAGGTCATACGCTCTTATGCGCCATATGAAGTGTATTTTAAGGATGTAAAAGTACCAGTTGAAAATCGTTTAGGGGAAGAGGGTCAAGGTTTTATGCTGTGTGAAAAGTGGCTGGTTGAGGGGCGGATTCCGTATGCGGCCGGCACCATTGGAATTGCACAGGCGGCGCTAGATATTGCTATAGATTGGGCCAAACAACGCAAGGCGTTTAATTCTTTTTTAGCAGATAAGCAAGCTATTCAGTGGATGATTGCAGATTCAGAAATTGAATTGCGTGCCGCCCGTCTATTGGTATATCAAGCAGCTTGGAACGGTGATTTAGGAAAAAATTTAAAGGTGGAATCTTCAATTGCAAAATTAGTTGCTACAGAAACTGCGGGACGAGTTGTAGATAGATGTATGCAGATTTTAGGAGGGCTAGGGGTAGCGACCGAATTGCCGCTTGAGCGCTGGTATCGTGAGCTTCGTATTAAGCGTATTGGAGAGGGGCCTTCTGAAGTTCAGAGAATGGTTGTTGCGCGGCATCTCCTAGGCGCTTCCGGAAAAAGTTAATTTAACGAAGAGCGATATTGGCCAATGAATGAGGCGCGTGATTTACCTTTAAAGGGCATTGTTGTAGCGGATTTAACGCAGATTTATAACGGGCCTTATGCGACATATTTGATGGCGATGGCTGGAGCGCGCGTGATTAAGATTGAGCCCCCTGGGGGCGAACATTTGCGCAAACGGGGTGCAAACAGTGGCGCAGCAATGCCATTTGCCATGTTAAATGGCAATAAAGAATCTGTAAGTATTGATTTAAAAGCACCTGAAGGTAAGGCCCTGTTTTTAAAGCTCGTCGAGCGGGTAGATGTGGTCGTTGAAAATTTTGCACCAGGTGTCTTAGATAGACTTGGAGTCGGTAAATATGTTTTGTTTGAACACAACCCAAGATTGATTTATGCCTCCGGCTCAGGGTATGGAAATGATGGCTTGTATCGAAATTTCCCCGCAATGGATTTAACAGTCCAGGCGATGTCAGGGGTTATGAGTGTGACGGGTGAGGCTAATGGTCCTCCGATGAAGGTAGGTCCAGCAATTTGTGATTTTTTTGGTGGAACGCATTTGTATGGCGCCATTGTTACCGCCTTATTTGAGCGTGAGCGTTCAGGCAGGGGGCGCTCAGTAGAGGTTTCCATGATGGAGTCAGTTTATGCATCTTTAAGCTCCAATTTAGGACTCTATTTTTCTTCGAATGGCGATGCCCCTATGCGGACGGGAAATCGCCATGGCGGACTGTCTTTATGTCCATATAACGTGTACCCAACAAAAGATGGGTACATCGCCATTATTTGTAATCACCAGCACCATTGGGAAAGTTTAATCTCGGTGATGAACCGTGAGGATTTAAAAAAGGATGAGCGAATGGTCAGCATGACAGCCAGGGTGGAACATATGAAAGTTATCGATGATTTAATTGCTAAATGGACCGAACAATTTTCTAAGCAAGTTTTATTCGAGATGTTGATTGCGCATAGAGTCCCTTGTGCGCCGGTACGTAATTTACAAGAAGTAGTCAATGATCCGCATATGCATGCTAGGGGGATGCTAGAAGAAATTCAGCATCCCGAATTTGGTGAGATGACTGTGGCCAGAAGTCCATTGCGCTTCGATGACTCACCCAATATTCCGCTGGAGCCAAGTCAACGCCTAGGCGAGAGCAATAAGATTATTTTCAGTGATTGGCTTGGCATGCCTATAGCAGAAATCGAATCTCTTGCTAATAAGGGAGTAATTTAAAAATGAATTGCTTGACTCGTAGTTTTAACAATAAGAAATAGACTATGGATTCAACCACGGTTAAGGCTTTACGAATCATTGAAGCACTCTCAGCAAGTGATGACGAAAGAGGTGTTTCTGAGCTTAGTCGTCAGGTCAGGCTAACTAAAAGCAATACTTTTCGGATCCTTTCAACTCTTGTGGATCAAGGCTACGTTCAATCCAATCCTGAGACGAGTCGATATTTTTTGACGCTAAAGATTTGGGAGCAAGGAACAAGAGTTATGGATCGAAATCCGATCCGTCGAGTAGCTCGACCTCATTTGCAAGCCTTATTTGCGAAAATAAACGAAACAATTTTAGTCTCGGTATTGGATTTGCCAAATGTTTTATATATTGAAAAAATAGAGTCCGACAATCCAGTGCGAGCTTCAGCTCGCGTAGGTCAGCGCGCTCCAGCACTCAGGGCGGCTTCGGGGAAATCAATACTTGCTTTTTATCCAAATGAAACTATCGAACAATACGCTACGCAAGGCATTGGTAACAAGACTGATGTAATGCAGTTCCAAAATGAGTTGAGTCAAATCCGAGAGCGCGGCTATGCTATTTCAATTAGCGGGTCACGTCCTGGGGTAAACAGCATAGCTGCGCCTATTTGGGGCGGTCAAATGGTGCCCAGCGGCGCGCTATCAGTATCGGGTCCTGCAGAGCGTTGTACCCTAAAGTATTTGCAGGGCATTTCTTCTGTCATCGTTAATGCATCTACCCTGATTTCTGAGAGTCTAGGGGTCTCTTCGCCAACGATTGGGAATTTTGCTTTCGTTGATTAATCTTGGCGCGGCTCTGATGCTCGATAGTTGATATTGGAGCTATCAAGAGGAGTTAGTTGGCTGAGGTCAATATTTTCTTCTTTCAAAACCCTGCGAGCAATCTTCCAAATTTCTGCACCTGTAGGAATGCCACAATATAAGGAGATGTGCAGCATGATTTCGCGCAATTGGATTAGCGGAACTTTCGTACGAAGCAAAGCATTTCTGAAGTGATGCTCAAATTCGCCCCAATGCCCTTCTGCAGCTAACATTCCCATGGTCACCATGCTTAATGTCTCGCGAGGCACAATACCTCTAGCCCATGTCGTACTCCAGCTTGTATTAGTTGCATGAATTTGCCAATACTTATCCCACTCGGTCATGTTCTCCATGTTTACTTTGAACCATTCATCGCCAGCCACTTCAGCGCGTGCATTCATGCCGGCTGGTGAAAAATCTTTTAATTTTTCATTTTGATTACTCATAGCATCCTCATTAGTTAGCGTTTATTTTTAGTGGCGACAGTTTTTGCCGGAATGGCTTTATATGGTTTCGGAACTAGATGGTCGCCGAAGTGGTCGGCATTGGGATGCGATTCCTGCATGTCCCAAACGAATAAATCACTCCGGTAAAGAATTAAGCAAGAATAAATTAGTACGCCTTTATTGTCTTCTCGCCAACGACGTATTCTGACTAAGGGGGCCGCGATTGAGCACTTCAATAGGTTGGCTGAATATTGAGTGGCATGTGTAACGGTCAGCTCTTGACGTGAGGCCTCAATATCTACTTTGCCATATTCACGCAAGAGGAAGGATAGTTTTGCATTTTGATCGGCATTCTTTGGAAAGCGCTCATAAATTTCTTTTTCTAAATAGATATCCATGAGGGCAAATGGAGTCCCGCGAAAATTATGTAATTTGTGAACATGAATATATTTCTTGGCTGTCTGATAGTTTTGTTCTAACTCAGCAGGGAGTTTCGAGACTGTTTTTTTCCAAATGATGTCAATTGAGTGATCTGGTGCCAATACCCGGGGATCATTAATGGCTGCCCTTAAATCTGGGTGCTGTGTTCTGGCCTCTGGGTTTTTTAAAACATGAGTGCCGCGCCCTCGCGCACTTGAAAGCAAGCCTTCAGCAACTAATGTTTGAATCGCCTTACTCGCGGTAATTTGAGCTACGCCATATGATTGCGCGATAGCGTCTATTTTAGGAAGTTGGTCGCCTGGGTTCCATTCGCCCTCTAGGATTCGTGAGCGGATTGAGGCAGCAACCCGTACATAGAGTGAAATGCCTGATGTCGCACTGTTGCCATGAATTTCTTGATGACTATTGCTGAGTTGATTATTCATCAGGCTTAGCTCCGGAGACTCTCACTACTTCTGCCCATCGGCCAATTTCCTCTTTTACAAAAGGACCAAATTCGGCTCTAGAGCTACCAACTGAGGTAACGCCAATGTCATTTAGCTTATTGATAACTTCTGGCATTTTCATAACGTATTGAACTTCACTTGATAGTTGGTCAAGTATAGGGGCGGGAGTTTTTGCTGGAGCAAAAAGCCCCTGCCAGGCGGTAACTGTCATACCTGGAATGTATTCATTGAGGGTTGGAACGGTGGGCGCAAACTTTGATCTTTCAGCGCTGGTAACCGCCAGAGCTTTCAATCTACCGTTTTTTACTTGTGCTAATGCGGTAGGAAGATTATCGAAGGCAACCTGAATTTGTCCGCCAATGAGATCGATAATCATGGGCCCGCTCCCTTTGTATGGAATATGAATCATCGAGGTGCCGGTTTTCATCATGAAAAGCTCTGCGGTCATATGGCCTGATGTGCCTGATCCACCAGGTGATCCAAAGGCATATTTTCCTGGGTTTGCTTTAAGAAGTGCAATGAGTTCTGGAACG
>CANCIL010000093.1 GCA_947378095.1 Betaproteobacteria bacterium | reverse complement strand
ACCCCAGGCATGAGCATGCGCACGCACTTATAAAAGGAGTTGCTGATGAATTTGAAAATAAATAGCCGTCATGTAGAAGTTACCCCAGCCATGCGCACGCACCTTGAGGCCGGCTTAGCCAAAATTCGTAAGCACTTTGATCATGTGATTGATGCCTCAGCATTTCTTGTGGTGGATAACGCAAAAGAAAAGGATTTGCGCCAAAGCGCTGAGATCACTCTTCATTTAAAAGGCAAGGAACTGTTCGCTGAAGCACATAACGCGGACCTATACCATGCGATGGACTCCGTTGTCGATAAACTCGAGCGTCAAGTCGTTAAGCACAAGGAAAAAATCCAAAATCACCATCACGATAAGCATTTTGAGTAAGTAGTTTCGTCAGGACACCTATAATCATTTGACATGAATGCCCTGACTAATCTTTTTGCCCTCGACTGCATTGCATTAGATAGCTCTGCCAACAACAGAGCTGATGCATTTGCAGCCGCAGGGGAATTATTTTCCAAGCACGCTGGTATTGATTCAAATGCAGTGGTTGGCTTTCTGAATGCGCGTGAAGATTTAGGATCTACCGCTCTTGGTGCTGGCGTTGCTATCCCCCATGGACGCGTTAAGGGTCTTAAACAACCGATTGCCGCTTTCATTAAATTAAGAAATCCAATCGAATTTGCTGCCCCTGATGGCGAGCCAGTTTCTATTTTGATTTTTTTACTTGTCCCTGAAAAGGCGACCCAACAACATCTTGAAATTTTGTCCTCGATTGCACAGCTTTTATCAGATGCAGATGCTCGTCAATTTTTATCCTCTTCGAATGAGCCTCAAAAAGTATGTGAATTACTTCAACAATGGGGTCTAACAAAATGACACAGCCTTTACTCCTTGAAGGAGTAACTGCCCAGCAGATTTTTGATGACAATGTTTCTGATCTCAAGCTATCTTGGATTGGTGGTCTAGAGGGTGCGGATCGCACCTTTCCGCCTGAAGCAGTCAAAGCCGCGGCGGCCAGCTCAGATTTAGTAGGCCACCTAAATCTCATTCACCCTAGCCGTATTCAGATCTTTGGTGAGCAAGAAGTTGACTACCATGCAGCGCTTGAACCAGAGCAAAAGCAAGAACAGATCTCGGACCTAATTTCGAAGACACCTCCCTGCGTGATTGTTGCCGACGGCAAATTAGCAGACCCGGATTTACAGCTCTTTTGTCAGCGTACCTCTACTCCGCTATTTACTACGAATATTTCTGCGGCAGAGGTGATTGATCATCTGCGCATTTACTTAACTAAGATTGGCGCACCCCAAATTACGATGCATGGCGTGTTCATGGATATTTTGGGTTTAGGCGTTTTACTCACTGGTGAGTCTGGCTTGGGTAAAAGTGAATTAGGTCTTGAGTTAATTTCTCGTGGCCATGGTTTGGTAGCTGATGATGCTGTGGATTTTGCTAGATTGGGGCCTGACTATATCGAAGGTCGCTGTCCAGTCATTCTGCGCAATTTACTTGAAGTTCGCGGACTAGGCTTGTTAGATATTCGAACGATTTTTGGTGAAACAGCCGTTCGTCGAAAACTAAAACTACGCCTCATTGTTCAGCTTGTACGTAGAACTGATGGTGAATTTGAAAGATTGCCATTAGAAGCTCAGCATATTGATGTTCTAGGCGTTCCGATTCGTACAGTTAAGATTCAGGTGGCTGCTGGCCGCAACTTAGCCGTACTAGTTGAGGCAGCAGTACGTAATACGATTTTGCAATTACGCGGGATTGATACCTTGAAAGAATTTATTGAGCGTCAGCGCCTACAAATGAACGCTGAAGCGGATTCAGCCAAGTCGCAAGGGCGACTGCTTTAAACCATGCAGATTAATCTGATTACCGGAATCTCAGGCTCGGGTAAATCAGTTGCCCTGAGGGCTTTTGAGGATGCTGGTTACGACTGCGTAGATAACCTGCCAGTTTCCTTATTAGAAAATCTCATCGGCACCCTTGAGCAAGAAAAATGTGAACGTGTTGCTGTTGCGATCGATGCCCGTCGCGGCCAGTCGATTGAAAATCTTCCGCTCATACTAGAAAATCTGCGACGCAATCATCAAGTACGAGTCGTATTTTTAAATGCCAATACCAATACTTTAGTGCAGCGCTTTTCGGAGACAAGACGACGTCATCCCTTATCTGGCAATGCGCAACAATCGCAATCGGCAACGCTAATTGAAGCAATCGATAAAGAGCGCCATCTTCTAGAACCCTTGCGCACTCAAGCCCATAGCATTGATACAAGCAATATTCCTGCTCATGCTTTGCGCTCTTGGATTCAAGACCTGCTCAAAGATAAGCCACTTGGTCTCACTATCGTTTTTGAATCCTTTGGCTTCAAAAATGGGGTACCGAGCGAAGCGGATCTTGTCTTTGATGTGCGCTGCTTACCTAACCCGCACTATGACAAAGTCTTGCGTCCGCTAACGGGTAACGATAAACCAGTAAAAGAATTCTTGGAAAAAATTCCAGAAGTCATGAGTATGGAAAGTGACATTACCCAATTTATTGATAAATGGTTACCGCATTACATTGCCGATGGCCGTAGCTACTTGACCGTCGCAATTGGCTGTACTGGTGGTCAACACCGCTCGGTTTATCTAGTCAATCGAATTAGTGAACACTTTAGAGCGCAAAAAGATCTGGCTAATTTGCAACTTAATTTTTTAGACCGTCACCGCGAACTAGACTCAATTTCTGCAAAAGCACTTTGATTGGTTGCGGTAAGCCGTAATGCCCTAACTGGCTTAGCAAAACCCATTTGAGATCAACAGTAGAGGGTGGAAATGGTTTAGCCAAATCCGCCCCCCAAATATGCATCCACAGGCGACGATGCGTAAATACGTGTTTGATCGATTCACCCTGCTTGAGGTTTTTACATAGCTTTACTAGTTCACTTGCTTTCTCTTGAGGGAGGGCCATCTCAAGCAACTGCTCAGGAGAAAGTCCAGGTGCCGACTTCTTTCTCCAAGATGATTCCGGTAGGGACCAAAGACCACCCCAAATTGCCTTACTTGGGCGCTTTTGCAACAACACAGAATTTCCACTTCTGAGCAACAACATATCGCAATCAAACTCTGGTGATTTTGCTTTGATATTTTTTTGTGGAAATAACAAGACTTGATCACTCAGGTTGGCTTGGCACTCTTTTAAAAAAGGGCATCTCTGTTCACCACTTAAGCACACCGGCTTTCGTGAAGTACACCATGTCGCACCAAAATCCATTAAGGCCTGGGTGTATACGGGCATATCTTCAGCCTTGCTTGGCAATAATGAATTTGCTAAAGCCCACAATCGATCATTTACTGCTTTTTCCTGAAGAGATCCTTCTTCTGCAAACAAGCGTGCTAGGATCCGTTTCACATTGGCATCGAGGATTGGTGCTCGCTCATGAAATGCAAAAGCAGCAATAGCGCCCGCTGTGGAGCGACCGATACCCTTAAGTTGCTCAAGTAAGACCGGATCGTTTGGAAATTTTCCGGCGAATTCATTAACTACCTGTTGTGCACAAGCATGTAAATTTCTGGCGCGCGAGTAATAACCTAGCCCGGCCCATTCTGCCAATACCTCATCTACATCAGCGGCTGCCAATTTACGAACCGTCGGAAAACGCTTCATAAAACGAGGGTAGCGCTCTAAGACCGTTGCCACTTGCGTTTGCTGCAACATAACCTCTGAAACCCATACAGCATATGGGTCGCGCTGATTTTGCCAAGGCAAGCCTGATCGCCCACTACGCTGATGCCAAGCAATTAATTTTTTAGCAAACTGTTCGGTTAACGTTTTTGACATTGAGGGCAGAAATAGGTGGAGCGCTGCCCCTGAACAATTTGTTTAATGGGCGTCTTACAAACTTTGCAAGGCAGATCCTTGCGGTCATAGACTTTGGTTTGCACCATGAAGTGTCCAGGATCACCTTCACTATTAACGAAATCTTTTAAGCTACTACCACCAGCAGCAATCGCTTTTTTCAAAATCAAACGTACTGCATTCGCTAAGCGCATACATTCAGGACGGGTTAATTTTCCGGCAGCCTTAGCAGGATGAATCTTTGCTTCAAATAAACTTTCTGAACAATAAATATTGCCCACACCAACTACTGCTTGGCCTGAGAGCAGGAACTGTTTGACTGCAACACTCCGCCCACGAGAACAAGCATACAAAATATGTCCGCCTAGATCTCCAGCAAATTCTGGGGAAAATGGTTCGGTCCCTAATTTTTTTAATAAGGCATATTCGCCAATCGGTCCTTTGCTATTGGGATGCCATAAGACTGCGCCAAATTTTCTAGGGTCATGTAGTCGCAAACTTAACTTGCCAAACTCAAGGGTGACCCGATCATGTGTTTTCAAGGCATCTGTGGCTGGTAATACTCTGAGCGTTCCCGTCATCCCCAAATGCAAGAGTAAATATCCGGCATCTAATTCCATCAACAAATATTTGCCCCTACGTTCAATGGAGTGGACTTGTTGATCTTGTAAAACCGTTGGAAGGTTACGCGGGACAGGCCAACGCAAGCGACCATCAATCACTTTGACGGCGCTAATCTTGCGCCCAATTAAATGAGGGGCGATACCCAATCGGGTGACTTCTACTTCTGGTAGCTCTGGCATAAATGGATTGTAGATTCGCGGATTAGAATGTGCTTATGAGCAAATTAAGACTGAAGCCACTTTTGCAGGGTTTACTGATTACCGCCTTAACTGGTGGCGTCAGCCTATCAACCCAAGCTCAAAATAGTGGCATGCAGTCTGGGGAGGCTATTTTTGAGGTCCTCGCCTCAGAGATTGCCCTGCAACGTGGAGAGGCAGGGCTTGCCTTTAATACCTACCTAGAAATGGCTCGCCAATACCAGGACCCCAGATTGGCCCAAAGAGCCATGGAAATTGCGATCGCTGCTGGCTCCCCTCCCTTGGCACTTCAAGCTGCTCAATCCTGGGAAAGTTTGGCACCTGCTTCAGATACCAAGCCTAAAGAAGTCTTGGTCACCCTACTCATCTTAAGTGACCGATGGTCCGATGCCATCAAGCCAGCCATTAGCTTACTAAAACAACAAACTCCAGCGCAACAAGAAAATACACTGAAGCAGTTACAGGGCTTGCTTGCAAAAGCCAAAGATGAATCAGACGCTCTAAATGCTTTTTATGAAATCGCATCCACCGTCAAGATTCCGGCGAATGAGGTCACATTGCTTTACACCTACGCCATGTCGGCAGAAAAAGTGGGGCGCTTAGATGTGATGGAAAAGACATTGCGTGAGGTGTTGCGTAAGAATCCAAATGATGTGAATGCATTAAATGCTTTGGGTTACTCATTAGCAGATCGCAATCTTAAATTAGCAGAAGCCTTTGCATTAATTAGCAAAGCACATCAACTCTCTCCAAAGGATAGTTTTATCTTGGACAGTTTAGGATGGGTAAACTTTCGCTTAGGAAAAAATGTGCTTGCATTAGAGCAACTGCAACAAGCATTCAATACCAAACCTGAAGCAGATATAGCAGCCCATGTGGGGGAAGTATTGTGGGTCATGAATCGGCCAGCACAAGCAGAAGATATGTGGCGCCAAGGTCAAAAACTTGACGCCAACAATCCCACTCTTAAAGAAACTTTAAAGCGCTTAAAACCTAATTGGTCAGTTGCAGAGCGTGTTGCTAAGGGCTCTTGGGACGGTCGCTTTGCCGTGAAAGTCACCGGCCTTACTAACACCCAAAATCAAGGGGGATCGGGCGGCTTTACTTTGACTCAAGAAGAACTAAAAGACATCCTAGAAATCCGCAACCCCATGGGTGGATCGATTGCCAAAATTACTATCACTCCTGGCGAAGCAAGTCTTGAGCGCGATGGTCAAGTGATCACGGCAATCGATGCAGATTCTTTAGTTCAAAATACTTTGGGGTTGCCCTTACCTGCACGTGGTTTATCAGATTGGTTACGTGGACAAATCCGCCCTGGCAGCAATGCTAGCGTAGAAAGAAATGGCAAAGGTCAAGTGAGCAAAATTGATCAAGATGGATGGAACTTGGTCTATAACTGGGACAATGCCGATCGCCTAGAAAAGTTAACCATGACTCGAAGCTCAAATGTGGGGTCGATTGATATTCGCTTAGTATTTGATCGCCCGAATGATTAAGTTAGACACTCAAATCTTAGAGTTACGCTCTCCAGCAAAACTCAATTTGTTTCTACATATTATTGGTCGTCGATCAGATGGATACCATTTGTTGCAATCTGTGTTTCAACTGATTGATTGGTGTGATGTAGTAACCCTTAAACTCATTCCAGAAAATGAAGTTCGTCGTACCCATCCTATTCCTGGTGTAGCACCTGAAGATGACTTAGTAGTCCGCGCAGCGAAATTACTAAAAGATTTTTCTGGCGTTCAAAGCGGTGTAGAGATTGGTCTCAAAAAAGAAATTCCAATGGGCGCAGGATTAGGTGGTGGGTCTTCTGATGCAGCGAGTACTTTGATTGGTTTAAACGCCCTATGGAATCTCAATTTAGATAAACCCACATTGAGCACGCTAGGTTTAAAACTAGGCGCAGATGTTCCCTTCTTTATTTTTGGTAAAAATGCTTTTGTTGAGGGTATAGGGGAAGAAATTCAAGAAATTTCCCTCAAAACTCAGGACTTTTTAGTCCTTTTCCCTAATCGAGGCATCGCCACTGCAAGCATTTTTCAAGACCCTGAATTGACCCGAGATCACGCTCCGATTACAATTGATGGCTTTCTTGCATCGCCAAACTTAGAGCAATCGAATGATTGCCAGGCAGTAGCGGTGCGGATATGCCCCGAAGTGAAGCAAGCTTTAGATTGGATTGGCCAGGCAGTACCAGGCTCAGCGCCTAGAATGTCAGGCTCTGGAAGTAGCGTTTTTGCCGTCTTAGACCCTAAGATCGATAGCGCAAATCTTCAAAATCTTTTGCAAAATCTTCCTAAAGGGTGGGTAGGTAGGATTGTTCGGGGGTTAAATAAAAATCCCGCTTACAATTTGATTTCTTCAGAATGACCTGTAGGGGAATCGCCAAGCTGGTTAAGGCACTGGATTTTGATTCCAGCATGCGAAGGTTCGAATCCTTCTTCCCCTGC
>CANCIL010000092.1 GCA_947378095.1 Betaproteobacteria bacterium | reverse complement strand
ATACCTTAACTGGCGGCGCAGGTAACGACACACTCATCGGTGGTGGTGGTAACGATATCTTGGATGGAGCGGCTGGTGCAAACACTCTGACAGGTGGTGGTGGCTCCGATCAATTTAAGTTCAGTACTGCGCCAGTTGCCAATATTTTCAGTACGGTTACTGATTATCTTGGTGGTACAGATAGTTTGTACTTCAAGCAATCTGTTTTCAGTGTACTGACAACATCAACCTCTGGTACTGTTGGTGATCTGAATGCTGCAATGTTCCAATCTGCTGCTGGTCACGCTGCAGCGAACGCTAATATTCATATCATGTACGACCAAAGTACCGGCGGACTTTTTTATGATGCCGATGGAAACGGAGCGACTGCTGCCATTCAAGTTGCCCTGATAGGAACTGCCGCTAGCCATCCAGGATCATTAGCTTTAGCGGATATTCATTTGTATTAATTGAGCGTAAGGCGATCGGATTTTCGTAATAGGAAATCCGATCCATCCATTGAAATGGGTGTTTCGGCAATAATTGAATGGGTAAACGTTTAAATATTTTTTATACAATCCTCATTGAAAAATCGACCGCATTCACATCTTTTGTCAGTTTCCCAAGGGAAATACGGTCAACGCCAGTAGCGGCTATTGCACGCATCTGATCTAAGTTAATACCACCAGAAGACTCTAACAGAGCACGGCCCGCATTCAAAGCTACAGCTTGCTTCATTTGATCAGTGGTGAAGTTGTCAATTAAGATGCTTTTGGCTCCAGATGCTAATGCTTCTTCGAGTTCAGCAAAGTTTTCTACCTCAATCTGTATATCAACTCCTGCATTGAGGTTTTGGGCATTCTTTAATGCCGCCATAATGCTACCTGCTGCTGCAATATGATTCTCTTTAATAAGAATGCCGTGCCATAAAGCTAAACGCTGGTTTTGGCCTTTCCCGACACGTACAGCATATTTTTGTGCCTGGCGTAAGCCGGGAATCGTTTTACGGGTATCCAATACAGCACAACCTCTTGGATTGGGGCTGACATCAGCAATGGCATCAACGTGCTGACGGGTGATGCTGGCGGTCCATGACAATGTCTGCAAAAAATTAATACAGGTACGCTCTGCAGATAGAAGGGCTTGTGAGTCGGCCTGAATATCACATACCTTACTATCAGACTTCATTAAATCCCCTTCCATGTAATGCCAAGTAACCTTTGCATGAGGATCTAATTTCTTGAGAGTTCCTTCAAACCAATCTACACCACAAAGCACCGCTTCTTGACGAACAATGAGTTGGGCCTGAACAGCTTTATTTGGAACTAGCTTTGCAGTCCAATCACCTTTGCCTATATCTTCCATCAGTGCATCATGAATATTGCGTTGACGTGCTTGCTCTAATGTTTCGTTGTATTCAAACATGGATTCAATCTAAAAGAATTCAAAAGTGAGATTTAAAAAATTAAGCAGCACCAATATTCTTCACAAAGCCATGCTGTGCTTTAGCTAAAAGGTCTGGGTGATTCTTAGTAAAATCTAGCATACGTTCAATACAGCTTAATGCCTGAAGACGAGTAGATTCTTCAATAAATATTTCACCAGAGGCATTTTCTAGGCAATCCAAAATACCCTGTAAGCCATTCATTGCCATCCACGGACAGTGAGCACAGCTTTTACACGTTGCACTGTTTCCAGCTGTAGGGGCCTCAATTAAGGTTTTATGAGGTGCTAATTGGCGCATGCGATGTAAGATGCCCTTATCTGTTGCCACAATATATTCGTTAGCAGTGCTATCAACTACTGCTTTAATCATCGCCGAAGTAGAGCCTACAACATCAGCTAGATCGACGACGGCTTGAGGGGATTCAGGATGTACTAGGATCATCGCATTGGGGTGTGCTGCTTTCAGAATTTCTAATTCAGCGGCTTTAAATTCATCATGAACTATGCAAGCGCCGTTCCATAACAACATATCTGCGCCAGTTTGCTCTTGAATGTATCTGCCAAGATGACGATCTGGCGCCCACAATATTTTCTTACCCTTAACCTTGAGTTGATGAACGATGGCTAAGGCACAGGAGCTAGTGACCATCCAATCGGCTTGTGCTTTGACTGCTGCACTCGTATTGGCATATACCACCACAATACGATCAGGATGTGCCGCACGAAACTTCGCAAAGTCAGCAGCATCACAACCTAAATCTAAGGAGCAGGTAGCATCTAAGTCTGGCATAAAGACGTGTTTTTCAGGACTCAGAATCTTGGCAGATTCTCCCATGAAGCGCACGCCAGCAACAATTAAATTCTTGGCAGGATGATTTTTACCAAAGCGCGCCATCTCCAAAGAGTCAGCTACAAAACCCCCAGTCTCCATTGCTAAGTCTTGAATATCGCCATCAACATAATAGTGGGCTACTAGAGCAGTATCTTTTTCAACTAAAAGTTGTTTAATGCGGGCGATCACTGCCGCTTTCTTGGGGCCGGCTAGATGCGGCGGGACTTTAGCCCAAGCTTGGGCAGTACAGGTTACCCCAGCAGAATCTTGGTGGGGATAGTCAAAGGCAATTGGGGCGATAACAGATGAATTCATACGAAATCTTAAACGACTCCCAATATATTTGCCTTGACACTAGAATGGTAACTTGGCATCTGGTTTGGCAGCTAAAAGCACAGCCTTAAATTCCGCCTGAATACGGGTGATTGCCTCTTCACTGTCTGCCTCAAAGCGCATGACTACCACTGGAGTGGTATTTGATGGTCTGGCAAGACCAAAGCCGTCAGCATATTCAACGCGTACGCCATCAATCGTATTGATCGATTCAGAAGTAGGGAACTGGGCATTGGCTTTAATGGTTTCAAGCAAGGTAAAAGGCTCACCTTCAGCACAAGCAAGTTGTAATTCAGGAGTGCAAATAGCGTTTGGTAAGTCATTTAATGTTTTATTGGGATCTTTCTCTTTAGAAAGAATCTCTAACAAACGTGCGCCGGTGTACAGGCCATCATCAAAGCCAAACCAACGGTCTTTAAAGAAGATATGACCAGACATTTCGCCTGCAAGAGGAGCGCCAGTCTCTTTGAGCTTGGCCTTAACCAAAGAGTGACCGGTTTTCCACATCAACGGTTCACCACCATGTTGTTTCACCCAGGTAGCTAGATTGCGCGTGCACTTCACGTCATAAATAATTTGACCGCCCGGATTTCTGGAGAGAACATCCTTGGCAAAGAGCATCATTTGACGATCTGGGAAAATCACTTGACCATCTTTAGTGACGACACCTAAACGATCGGCGTCACCATCAAAGGCTAAGCCTAATTCATTATCGGTAATTTGTAAGTTTTTAATGAGGTCTTGCAAGTTCTCGATGTGAGCAGGGTCTGGATGGTGATTCGGGAAATGGCCATCAACCTCACAAAAGAGTTCTTGCACTTCGCAGCCCAGCGCTCTGAATAATTGACCAGCAAAGGCCCCACCAACCCCATTACCGCAATCGACTGCAATCTTCATGGGGCGAGCAAGCTTGATATCTCCAACAATATGCTTCAGATACATCGGGAAGATATCAAAGGTAGAGCGACTTCCTTGGCCCGTCGCAAATTGCTTGGCTTCAATTCGTTTACGTAAGCCCTGAATCTGATCCCCATAAATCGCTGCACCACCCAACACCATTTTGAAACCGTTGTAGTTTGGTGGATTGTGGCTGCCGGTAATCATGATTCCAGATTTTGGATTTTTGTCGTCCAGTCCTTGATTTGCGGCAAAGTACACCATCGGCGTGGCAACCATACCTAAATCAATCACATTAATGCCAGTGGAGAGTAAGCCCTCGGTTAGAGCTTCAATCAAGCTAGGCCCAGATAAACGTCCGTCGCGACCAATCACAATCTCTGTTTCGCCTAGCCCCCGCATCTCGGTACCAAAAGCTTGTCCAATGAGTTTGGCAATCGATGGATCTAAAGTCTCATCAATGATGCCGCGAATGTCATAAGCCTTGAAGATGGATGGGGAGAGTTGCATGAAAGACCTTTAGAGTAAAGGAGGCGCAGAGCGCTCAATACATTGATTAAAAACTAGGATCAAGAATTCAGATAATTAAGAATTTAAAAAGTTAATACGTGCAGCAGTAATGGCATCAACGCTGTCATCTGCGAGAACATGATCAGAGCCACTAGCGAGGGCTTTTTCAATTGGTTTGGCGAGTACCTTGCCATACTCAACGCCAGGTTGATCAAAGCTATTGATATTCCACAGAGCCCCAAGCGCCGCCGCACGGTTTTCATAGAGCGCTAATAAAGCACCTAAATAGAAAGCATTCATCTCAGGTAGAAGTAATAGGCTGCTTGGGCGTTTGCCTGGATAGACATTGTTAGGGTTGCTATCTTCTTTGCCATGCGCCAATGCTTGGGCCTGAGCCAAGCAATTGGAAAGCAGAATGCGGTGATGAGCCAGAGCCTCTGGGCGATCGCTCATTGCTTTGCGTACTGCAATGAAATCAATTGGAATGATTTCAGGACCTTGGTGAAATAGCTGGAAGTAGGAGTGTTGCGCATTACTACCTGCGCTACCAAATACAACCGGCGAAGAATATTTTGCTGGCTTACCATCTTTATCAATGCTCTTGCCATTGCTTTCCATATCCAGTTGCTGTAACCATTTCGGAAACCAATCTAAAGCATCCGCATACGGAATCGCTGCATAAGCTTTGATCCCATGCTTTTCTTGTTGATGGAGCAAAGCTAGTGCCATGATGACGGGAAGATTGCTTTCAAGGGGCGCATTCTTAAAATGCAAATCCATCGCATGAGCACCAGCTAAAAATTCTTCAAAGGTCTTAAAGCCGTATTGCAGAGCAATTGGCAAACCAACTGCTGACCAAACTGAGTAACGCCCTCCAACCCAATCCCAAAATGGGAAAATGTGGTCTTCCTCAATATCAAAATCTTTGGCTGCAGAAACATTTGCCGTAACGGCAAATAAGGTTTTCGCAATCTGACCTTTGGTGCAGTTATTGGCTTTAAGCCATGCCACGACTGCCTTGGCATTCATGGTGGTCTCTAAGGTCGTGAAGGACTTTGAAACGATGATGACACGGGTGCTATTGGGTTGCGCGCGGTCCAAAATACGGGCCAATTCAGCAGTATCAATGTTGGCAAGAAAATGCATCCGCATACCACGAGTTTCAATATTGGGTACATGAGCTAATGCTTCGATTGCGAGGCGGGGACCAAAGTCAGAGCCACCAATCCCAATATGAATGACATCAGTTACGCCCACCCATTTATTACAAAGAGCTTCAATTCGACGCCAAACATCAGCAACTGCAGGCATGACATCTTGGCCATCTAAGATGATGGGAGATTTAGAAAGGTTGCGAAGCGCAGCATGCAAAGCAGGGCGATCTTCACTCTGATTGACATGTTTGCCGGCGAACATATCGGCGATAAATTCCGGAAGCTTGGACTTGCGTGCAAATTCAAATAGATTAGCCCAACTGGCTTGGTCGATAGCTTGATAGGCGGTATCTAGCAAGACATCGACTGCAGAATGAGCCTCATTAGGCGTAGGGCCATGGGTGTTCTGATGGTCGTTTGCATCTGGATTTAGAGACATTCCTAGATTTTATCAAGAAGGAGCTCAAAAACCTCCAAAACACTGAAAATGTTAGGATTTCGGTATATTGAGTGTCATCAAATAGTCATAAATGAACAATCAATCAAGTAGTTAAATTAATCATAAGCAAAACTTAATACAGATGGGGACAGATGGATCGGATTGATTGTGTTGTAGTGGGGGCCGGAGTTGTTGGACTAGCGGTCGCCCGTGAAATGGCGCTACAAGGCCGTGAGACCATCTTGCTGGAACGAGAGAGTGCTTTTGGAACAGTGAGTAGTGCTCGCAATAGTGAAGTCATTCATGCAGGCATCTACTACCCCAAAGATTCCCTAAAGGCAAAGCTCTGTGTCGAGGGCAATCGCTTACTTTATGAATATTGCCGTAGCCATCAAGTAGCGACTCAGCCCTACGGCAAGCTCATCGTGGCTAGCGATGAAACCCAAATTGATGATCTACAAGCCATACTGTATAAAGCGCAAAACAACGGAGTACCTGAGATCAAGATGATTTCAGGTGAAGAAGCTAAAACATTAGAGCCAAACCTCAACTGCGTAGCAGCGATTCTTTCTTCAACAACGGGTGTTGTGGATAGTCATGGTTATATGCTCTCACTGCTCGGAGGCTTTGAAGATGCCGGTGGCATGATTGCCTATCAATCTCCTTTCATCAGTGCAAAGCCGATTGGCAAGAATGCTGAGGGTGGATACCAATTAGAAATAGGCGGCGCCGATGGCATGCAAATTCAGACAAAGTTACTGATCAATTGCGCTGGCATGAGCGCTCCAGCAATTGCGCAAAAAATCGAAGGATTGAGAAATGATCAAATACCTAAAGCGTATTTTGCAAAAGGCAATTACTTTTCCTTGTCTGGCAAATCTCCCTTTGCCCATTTAATTTACCCAATTCCAGAACCGGGTGGCTTGGGTGTGCATCTCACTTTAGATATGGGTGGGCAAGCCAAATTTGGTCCTGATGTGGAATGGTTGGATATTGATGCTGAAGAGTGGATTGATTACACGGTCAATCCAAAGCGGGGAGAGGGCTTTTATGAAGCGGTAAGGCGTTATTGGCCAGGCCTCAAAGATAACTCTCTACAGCCGGATTATTCAGGGGTAAGAGCTAAAATTGTCCCGCCTAATGCACCAGCGGGCGACTTTTGCTTCAACGCCCCACAAGACCATGGTATGCAAGGTCTCTACAACCTATATGGCTTTGAGTCCCCTGGGCTCACCGCCAGTCTGGCGATTGCCAAGCATTTACAAGGACAAATCAAAAATTCCTTATAATCTAGGGCTGAAATCGCAAAGGAAGAGTGGCAGAGCGGTTGAATGCACCAGTCTTGAAAACTGGCGAGGATGAAAGTCCTCCGTGAGTTCGAATCTCACCTCTTCCGCCAAGTTAATTAGCAATACAACGTAATTAACAACGCAAAGCCTTATGCTGTTGTAATAGTCTTGTTAAATAAACCACCAAGCGAGGTGGTTTTTCTTTGTTCAAGAAACGCTGCCTCCCAGCATGACCTAAGGCTGCTAGCTACAGCCAATTCCAAATAGGTATTTGTACGCGCAAATAAAACCATTTAAAAAATAGGGTTTAATCCTGAAGCCCATATTTCAAGGGTTCGGGGGTGTTTT
>CANCIL010000091.1 GCA_947378095.1 Betaproteobacteria bacterium | reverse complement strand
ATGATGATGTTTTTCGGCTTATCAAGATCTTTTGAAAATACTGGCTGGTAAGAAAATACGCTAATACACAACAGCGCAAGACCAAAAATAGATTTAGTCTTACTAAATATAGAGTGAATATTCATATTTATGCAGAAGGCACCAAATCCGCAATACTCTTAGCTGCACTCATTGCAACTTCAGCATCTTGAGTCTCAACCATCACCCTGACCAGAGGCTCAGTACCAGATGCCCGAATCAACACCCTGCCAGTACCCTTTAAATCAGTCTCAACTTGAGTAATTTGCTTCGCGAGATTCTGATCCGACTTCCAGTCATAGCCAGCCTTAAAACGAATATTCAATAGCACCTGAGGAAAAATATTTACCCCATCCAATAGCTGGGCAAGGCTTTTCTTGTTTTGACTCATTGCTGCCAGAACTTGCAAAGCCGCAATCGTACCGTCACCCGTAGAGTGTTGATCTAAACATAAAAGATGGCCAGAGCCCTCTCCCCCAATCAGCCAACCTTTTTGTTTTAATAGCTCAAGTACATAACGGTCACCAACATTGGCGCGCTCAAAGCCAACGTCCAGAGACTTAATTGCATTTTCAACCGCCAGATTAGTCATCAGGGTTCCAACTACACCGCCTAATTTCTGCCCACGATCAATTCGGTCTTTCGCCAGTACATACAACAGCTCATCGCCATTGAATAATCGGCCAGTTGCATCAACCATTTGCAAGCGATCCGCGTCGCCATCTAAAGCAATTCCAAGATCAGCTTTGGTTTCTTTTACCTTGGCAATTAATGCAGCTGGGGCAGTGGCGCCACAGCCATCGTTGATATTACGACCATCTGGATTAACGCCAATAGAGATCACTTCTGCGCCAAGCTCATGAAAGACATAGGGGGCAATGTCATAGGCAGCACCATTAGCACAGTCGATAACGAGCTTCATTCCCTTTAGATTGAGATCTCCAGGGAAGGTGGATTTACAAAACTCAATATAACGTCCAGCCGCATCATCCAAACGAAATGCTTTACCTAAGTCTTGGGAGTTGACGCATCCCATCGGCTTTTCTAATTCTGCCTCAATAGCAAATTCAAAATCGTCAGATAACTTATCGCCCTGAGATGAGAAAAATTTAATACCGTTATCTTGGTATGGATTGTGTGATGCTGAGATCACTACACCAGCCGATAAGCGCAAGGCTTTGGTTAGGTAAGCAACTCCAGGAGTTGGCATTGGGCCACATAACATGACATCAACGCCTGCAGCCGCAAATCCTGCCTCTAAAGCAGCCTCCAATAAATAACCGGAGATTCTGGTGTCTTTACCAATCAATACTTTGCTACGCTCCCCCGGCTTTGCGTCTTTAGTTAAGACCTTGCCAGCGGCATAACCCAAGCGCGTCATGAACTCAGGAACAATAGGAAAGTGCCCTACTTCACCGCGAATGCCATCAGTACCAAAGTATTGTTTTTTCATGGATTTAATTATAAAACCGAGGCGCTTCGACCCCAATATTATGAAAGTAGCTAGATTTACTCGTCCTGCAGGGCTTCCCAAAGCTTTAGGGCATCTACGGTCTCTGGTACATCATGGACTCGAATAATTTGAGCACCCCGGTCAGCTGCCATGATCGCGGCAGCAATGCTTGATGCCACACGCTCATTGCTATCCTTGCCAGTAATTTTGCCAAGCATAGATTTTCTAGAAACTCCTGCTAGTACTGGAAAGCCTGTTAAGGTAAACGCATCAAAATGAGCCAACATATTAACGTTGTGCTCAAGGCTTTTTCCAAAGCCAAATCCAGGATCAATAGCAATACGTTCTTGATTGATGCCATCTTGCATTAACAATGAAGTACGTTCTGTTAAAAATTGAGTTACCTCAGCGATAACATCGACATATTCAGGATTAAATTGCATAGTTTGCGGGTCACGCTGCATATGCATTAAGACTACGCCGCAGTTTGGACTTTCCAGAACGGCATCTAAAGCACCCTCTTGCCGAAGTGCCCAAATATCGTTGACGCAATCAGCACCCGCATGCAAGGCCTGGCGCATCGTTTCAGCTTTATATGTATCAATTGATAATGGAACGCCGCAATCTTTTAGCGATTCAATTACTGGCAGGACGCGATCAAGCTCCTCCTGAAGTGAAACTGGTTCAGCGCCAGGTCTCGTTGACTCTCCGCCGATATCAATAAGATCAACGCCATTAGCAATCATGAATTCTGCTTGTGCGATAGCATCACTAGCTACTCTGAATTTGCCTCCATCAGAAAATGAATCAGGGGTGGCATTCAGAATACCCATGACTAGCGGTCTTTTACGTTTACTAAAGTCAAAAAGAAAATGCCCGCAACGCCATATTGCGGGCAAATCTAACTTGAGCATGAATCTAAAAGCTCAGCTATTAGGCAGTAGCAGGTGCATTACCGGCAGCCGGTCCTGGTGTCCCAGCTGAATTACCAAACTGTGTCGCAGGAGGCGGCAAAGGTGCACGCGGTGGGCGCCCTTCCATAATGTCGTTAATCTGCTCTGCATCAATAGTTTCCCATTCAAGTAAGGCGGCAACCATAGCCTCTACTTTGTCACGGTTTTGCTCCAGAATGGATCTTGCCAATGCATATTGACTATCAATCAATGTCCGAATTTCTGCATCTACTTTTTGTTGAGTCAACTCAGAAACTGTTTTGGAATTCGTGCGCCCAAAAATACTCTCAGATTCTGTATCAACGTAAACCATCGTGCCCAAGCTATCGCTCATGCCGTAACGAGTCACCATATCGCGAGCCATTTTGGTAGCGCGCTCAAAGTCATTAGATGCACCGGTACTCATAGAATGCAAAAATACTTCTTCAGCAGCACGGCCGCCAAACAAGATAGCTAACTCTTCGAGCATGCGATCTTTGTAGAGGTTGACCCGGTCAAACTCAGGAAGTTGCCAGGTAACACCTAATGCCATACCACGCGGCATGATCGTTACCTTATGAACAGGATCCGCCTTCGGCAGGACCTTAGCCACCACAGCATGTCCAGACTCGTGATAAGCAGTATTACGACGCTCCTCTTCACGCATCACGGCAGACTTACGCTCAGGGCCCATATAGATCTTATCTTTAGCGTCTTCAAAATCCTTCATATCAACCGCACGCTTGCTGCGACGAGCAGCAAACAAGGCAGCCTCGTTTACGAGGTTAGCTAAATCTGCACCAGAAAAACCAGGCGTACCACGTGCTAAGACAGCTGCGTTTACATCTGGATCAATCGGAACTTTGCGCATATGCACTTGCAAGATTTGTTCGCGACCACGGATATCAGGTAATCCTACATGCACTTGACGATCAAAACGACCAGGTCTGAGCAAGGCTTTGTCTAAAACATCCGAGCGATTGGTAGCTGCAACCACAATCACACCACTATTGCTTTCGAAGCCATCCATCTCAACCAACATTTGATTCAATGTTTGCTCACGCTCATCATTACCGCCGCCCATACCAGCGCCACGATGACGACCTACCGCATCAATCTCATCAATAAAGATGATGCAAGGAGAATTTTTCTTCGCTGTTTCAAACATGTCGCGGACACGTGATGCCCCAACACCGACAAACATCTCAACGAAATCGGAACCTGAAATTGAGAAGAATGGAACTTTCGCTTCGCCAGCAATAGCCCTAGCTAAAAGGGTTTTACCAGTACCTGGAGGACCTACAAGCAAAACACCATGGGGAATGCGTCCGCCCAGCTTCTGAAATTTTTGCGGGTCTTTTAAGAAATCAACTAATTCAGATACTTCCTCTTTAGCTTCATCGCAACCGGCAACATCAGCGAAAGTAACTGTATTACTGTTCTCGTCAATCAAACGCGCTTTTGATTTACCAAAGGAGAATGCACCACCTTTGCCGCCACCTTGCATTTGACGCATCATGAAGAACCAGAAACCAATAATCAGTAAGGTAGGTCCAAGATAGTAGAGAGCGGACACCAGCATATTAGGTTCGTCATCCGCCTTACCTGTAACCTGTACACCGTACTTCATCAAATCACCTACCATCCAGATATCACCTGGAGAGATGATGGAATATTTATTGCCATCAGCGGGAGTCACTTGCAATGTACGGCCCTGCACATCGACACGCTTTACTTTGCCAGCCTTAGCGTCATCCATGAATTGGGAATACGTAACTTGATTTTGATCCTTGGGCTTATCAAACTGTTTAAAGACAGTAAAAAGCACCAAGCCCACAATGAGCCATACACCGATTTTTTGGAACATATTGCTGTTCAAAATGAGTCCTTTTCTGGATTAACCCAGCAGTTAAAGCGAATTGCTACCTAAGTATTTGATTCTACTACCAGCCTTTTTCAAGTCCTAATGGCATATTTATTTAATAAACCCCTCTAAATGATGGGTTATTAGTCCAATTTGGGGTTTATTTAGGTGGTTTGAGGTTTCTTCCCATCAGGAAGATTTCAGATGACCTAGCCCTAGACGCCTTGGGCTTACGAGAAGCGACGGTTTTAAAGACCTTTTTAAAGGATTCCACAATTTGACTATAACCACTGCCGTTAAAGCACTTAATCAGTAATGCCCCCTCAGGTTTAAGATGGGCGGTAGCAAAATCTAGGGCTATTTCTGCTAAAAAGGCCATTCTGGCAGCATCAGCCACCCCAACGCCAGATAAATTAGGGGCCATATCAGACAGTACTAAGTCCACCTTGCCTTCTGCATCCTTAGGTAAAAGTGCCTCTAGAGCAGCAAGCCCTTCATCCTCTCTAAAGTCCCCCTGAATAAAGCTCACATCTGCAATATCTTCCATCGGCAATATATCGATAGCAATAATGATGCCGTCAGGTTTACCAGATTCAATCTTTGGATTGGACTTGCCTAACTCAGTTAAACGATTTCGCACGTATTGCGACCAACTACCTGGAGCACTACCAAGGTCGACCACCGTCATACCTGCTTTGATCAAGTGATCTTGCTCATCTATCTCGCTTAACTTGTAAACGGCTCGTGCACGATAGCCTTCTTTCTGCGCCATCTTGACGTATGGATCAGTTAAATGATCCTGCAACCAACTTTTATTAAATTTATTCTTTGCCACAACTTACCCACTTTCGACCTCCATTTTCCTTGTTTCTGCTGCTGATGGCAAAGGAATCAAGCTAAAAACAGAGCAAAAACTGCAAATCTACCCAAATTATGAGGATCAATGCTCTATCATCGAACCCATGACAGCTCTTACTATTACCCCAGCACAACGTAAATCCCTTAAAGCCGATGCTCATGATCTGAGCCCAGTAGTCATGGTTGGTGGAGATGGCCTCACTCCAGCAGTGATCAAGGAAGCTAAGCTTGCCATTGGCCATCACGGATTAATCAAAGTACGAGTTTTTGGTGATGACCGTGAAGCGCGTGTTGCAATCTACGAAGAGCTTTGCGACAAGTTAAGCGCTGCGCCTGTACAACATATTGGAAAGCTTTTAGTTCTATGGAGACCAAAAGATGCGGTCGAAGAAGCGTTTTCTAATCTTGGCAGATCTAGCAAACAAACTAAGAAAAGCTTGCAGGCTCCACGCACAAAGCGTCAGCCTAATCGCGCACCAGCCAAGTCTGGGGTTCGTACCAGCGATTCTGAAAGATCAGATCGTCGGTCTGCAGCCAATAAGTCACCCTTTGATAGAGCTGCAGCAGTGAAATCTGCTACACCTAAAAAACGTGTTCTTCGTGCTGATGCTGCTGAGTCAAAAATTGGTTGGTCTTCACCTGGATATCGCAAGGCTACCGCAGCTCCTGCGCCAATTAAAAAGCGCAAGGTTCGAATGAGTAGCACTAAAAAGAAATCTCTAGGCTCTTAGTAATAGAGGATCAATTGAGTTATTAAAAACGCCGTTAGTCGGCGTTTTTTACTGGGGATTTACTTCTCAATATTTTTAGTCAGTCGCCATATTAGATAAATACCAAGCGCACTTTGGATTAGAAAAACGATGCTTGAGGCGCCGTGTAATTTAGCAAAGATATTGGCAGATGGCGAGAGCATGACGGGCATCCCTTGCAGTAGCGCTTCATCACGAAGCGTATTCATCCAAGGAATAAAGACGAAGGAGGCTGCTAAAGAACATAAGAGCATTGCCAACAGAATCCAGCGTATCAAGCGATATTGGCCTAGGCCACGATTCACCAGTAAATTAGCAAGGACCATTAGTGCAATACAAACCACAGTACTCAAGAGCGCTTCCACTCTAAAGATGCTGCCTGCGACCATACCAGCAACCTGACGATCCGTTAAGGTATTAAAAATAGCAGGAGCAACTAAATATCCTGTAGTTAACAGGCTACCAACCCATAGACCTGCTATCAACAGAAAGAGTCTTTGCGCCCCGATATGTTTTGAGGTGCTGGTAGTCTCCATAGACAGGATCTAAATAAACAAATTAGATATAACGGACAGCTAGGATTTCAACTTCGCGATTACCACCCGGAGCCTGAACTGCAACCACATCACCCTCTTCTTTGCCAATGAGTGCACGGGCAATGGGAGAGCTGATTGAGATCTTACTAAAAGCAATATCTGCTTCGTCATCACCAACAATTTGATAAGTAAGCTTTACGCCATCCTCAAGATCTTCTAGATCAACGGTAGCGCCAAATACCACTCTTCCAGTGACATCTAATGATGCAGGATCAATAATTTGGGCTGCGGATAATTTGCTCTCAAGCTCTTGAATACGACCTTCAATAAAGCCTTGCTTTTCTTTAGCGGCATCGTATTCCGCGTTTTCAGAAAGATCACCCTGAGCGCGCGCTTCAGAAATGGAAATAATGACTGCTGGCCGCTCAACGTGCTTGAGACGGTGAAGCTCCTCTTTCAGGAGTTCTGCACCGCGTTTCGTAATAGGAATTGTGCTCATGCTACTAGCCTAACTTAAATTCTTGCGCACCATTGCGCCAATAAAAGTTGATTTTAGTTTAAATGAGCGCCCGGTGTAAGTTTTGCAAGGAATAGACCTCTAAAGATTCCTTGTTACCATTTTGCGAAGCCATTAAGCCGTCCATGACCGCCCTAGCAGCGCTAATAGTGGTGTAATAAGTCACGCCGTTGGCTTGTGCGCTGGTCCGGATAGATCTCGAATCAGCAATCGCAGTTCGGGTTTCATCCACCGTAGTAAATACCAACGAAATTTCCCCATTTTTAATCAGATCGACTATATGGGGGCGACCATCCTTCACCTT
>CANCIL010000090.1 GCA_947378095.1 Betaproteobacteria bacterium | reverse complement strand
GATTCAGCTCCGCAAGATATAGGCGTAATGGGCGGCACCTTTATTGAAGGGGGTAGTCCAGATAAGCCGAACTTAAAAGAATTTGACACCATTGTTCGAGGTGCTAAAGAGTATTTTGGATTAAGCTAGAGTTATCCATTTGAGGGTGATGCTCGATTGTTATTGATGTAATCGATGCAATATACAAAACTAAACTAACTAGAAAAATAGACAGCATGAAAAAAATTGATCGACCCTCCTTTTTCTTATCGGCCTGCCTTGGGACTGCATTAGTCCTGGGAAATATCGGCATTGCGCAGCGAGTGCTAGCTGCTGAGATGAAGCAGATTCAGGCTAGCCAAATGAATGCCTTAGCCGATAAAGAGGCGCCTGAGTTGTTAAAGACATTAGAAGAGCTGGTGGCCATTGAGTCAGGCAGCACAGATCTAGAGGGTCTGGCAAAAATGCAGGCGACTATCGGTAAAAAGTTAGATCAACTCGGCATCCCTTATCAAATCATTCAGGGTAGCGGTAATACTAAGACGGGCGCCATGGTGATGGTTAAGTTAAAGGGTAATGGCACCGCAAAGATTGCCATGATCGCCCATATGGATACGGTTTATCAGAAGGGGGACAGTAAAAAGCAGCCCTTTAAAGTCGCAGATGGTAAGGCCTATGGCCTTGGTATTCAAGACGATCGTGCGGGTATCGCAGTGATTTTGCACACACTCAAGATGATTAAGGCCGCAGGAATAAATTCATTCGGCGAATTGACCATTCTGATTAATGCGGATGAGGAAATTGGATCGCCTGGTTCTAAGGAAACCATTATGGCTTTGGGTGAAGCAAATGATTTGGTGATCTCTTGTGAAACGAGTGGCACCAAGGCAGATTATGTTCGTCTAGCCACATCAAGTATTGCGCGCGCCGATTTATCCGTACAAGGCAAAGCCGCCCATTCTGGTGCCAACCCTGACTTTGGTCGAAATGCCTTATATGAAATGGCGCATCAAGTACTGCAGACTCGGGATATTAATAATATTGCTCCGGGAGTGAAATTTAATTGGACGCTTGCTCAGGCTGGAACTGTACGCAATATGATCCCGCCTGAAGCAAAGGCGACAGCCGATATTCGGGCAAACAAAATGAGCGACTTTGATTTGGTCGAAGAAAAACTGAAAGAGAAAATTCAAAATCATTTGATTCCAGACACCACAGTGACTGTGGATTTCATCCGAGCTAGACCGCCTTTGGTCCCTAATGAAAAGGGATTGGCAGTGGCTAAATTAGCACAATCAATCGCAAAAGAAATTCAGTGGCCATTAGAGGTGCTAGATACACCAACTGGTGGGGGTACCGATGCTGCGTATGCGCAAATTCGTAGTCGGGGTGCAGTGATCGAAAGCTTTGGTTTGCAAGGTTTTGGTGGCCACACTGACAATGCGGAATACATTCTGATCGACTCTATTAAGCCTAGATTATTTATTACTAGCATGCTCATCGATCAATATTCAAAACAGCACGCAGCTGAAAAGAAGTAAATCTATAAAGGTTTCTCAGTAAGTGGTGACGCTTACTGAGCACCATCAATAATCCACTGCATCAACTCGCTTGCATTGTTTGTTGTGAGTTTACGATGGGCTTTGATGTTATTAAATAGTTTCCCTTTGCGCAGTTTTTCACCTTGTATGCGAGCCGCGTCTGGCTGTCCTTGATATTGCGCATACTTAGCTGCGAGCTCTGGCCAGGGTGGTGCGTCATATTCCGTATCAGCATGACACGCCATGCATCCATTACGAACGGCAAGTTGACGATTGGCTTGTGCTGAAGTCATTACTAACAGCAATACTGATAGTGCAAAGAAATAAATTTTTTTCATACGGTTATTTTGCTTTTTCCTGATACCTGCTGCAGGATGTCATAAGCTTGCCGAGGCTTCTGAAGATCCTCATGGCTTTTGGTGCCAACGAAACCAATTTGATTCGTCCATCACCTTCATCGGTAGTTAGGATGAGTAAGTTCAGCTTCTTTAGTCTGGTGAGCGCAGCATGAACTGTTGCCTGAGACCCAAGCTCTTTGAGTTGAAGCAAGTCTTGTACTTTTTGATGGTGATTTGAGGGATGTTTTAAGACAGCCTCCAGAATATGTTGCTCGCGATTAGGCAAGCCTGCCCATATCTTTTGTTTACCGCTAATAAAGCAACTGTAGGATGTGGAGGGCATACATCATGCTAGCCCCCATTTAACTTATGGAATTGATCTAGATCGTATAAATGGTAGTTAAATGACTATTTCAGGAATAAAACCAGGCTTCAGCCCAAGATATAGCTTGATACTGACTAATCTTTAAAAGTCACTACGTGGTCTGCTGCCAGGCAAATACCAATTTTTTCACCAATGGCATGATCATGGTGGCTTGGTACTAGGGCATATACCTCAGTGCCGGAGCTCAGCCTGAGGGTATACAGAAAATCTGCGCCTCTAAAGGTTTTGCGAACCACTTCAGCCTGAACAGGGCTATTGTCATCGTGCTGAATGTCATCTTCACGAAGCAATACATTAACTTCCTCACCAACTTTGCCATCATGCTCTTGCTCAAGATCAAGAGTACCAAGTTCGATTTGTACTTTTTCTCCTGCTTGAATGAGGCCCTTTACAAATACACCGCGACCAATGAAGTCTGCAATGTAGCGATTCATCGGTTTATGGTACAGCTCGTATGGACTATCCCATTGGATAACTTTGCCATCGGACATCACGCCCACTTGATCAGCGATTGCAAAAGCCTCTAGTTGATCATGTGTCACGAGTAGCGCTGTAATGTTGTTGGCTTTTAATATCTCACGCATTTCTACTGCAAGTCGTTCGCGTAAATCAATATCTAAACTAGAGAAGGGTTCATCAAGCAAGATGAGGTCGGGTTCAGGAGCCATAGCTCTGGCAAGTGCAACCCGTTGTTGTTGACCGCCACTGAGTTCGTGAGGATATGAACCTGCTTTATCTGAGAGGGAGACTCTCTTTAGCCATTCCCTAGCAAGAACATCTCTTTCTTGATTGGGTAGATGCTGTAGACCAAAAGCAATGTTCTCTAAAACAGTTAAATGTGGGAAAAGTGCAAAGTCCTGAAAGACCATGCCAACACGTCTTTGATTTGGAGGAATATGTATGGTTGGGGAGCTTACCACCTTGTCACGCAAAAGGATCTCACCCGAGTGAGCTGGTTCAAATCCACAGATAGCTCGGAGTACGGTAGATTTTCCACAGCCAGATGATCCCAGTAGGCAGCCAATCTCCCCTTGGGCTAAGTCTAAATTAAGCCCATTGACAGCAGTGTTATAGCCATGCCCCTCTTGGCTTGGATAAACGATCTCAAGCTGCCTAATAGAAAGGAGAGTGCGGACGGAGTTCATCTCTATAATTTTCTCATTAATGCTAAGTGGTCTAATGCATAACAAGAGTCTAAACGGATTGCGGATTTCATGAATCGTATTGTGCTTCCAATTGCCCTATTGATATTGTTGCCAATTTTTGGCTTGGCCGTGCCATTCTTTATGTCCGGCAACAGCGGGGGTATTGAGGCGGTGGGAACGCTAAACCACTTATGGACTTATGTGCTTTCCTCATATATTGCCTCTACCCTATTGCTTGTGCTTGGCGTAGGGATTGGTATTTTTATTTTGGGCGTGGGTAATGCTTGGATTATTGCGAGCTATGACTTTCCAGGAAAAAGAATGTTTGAGTGGGCCCTCATTTTGCCCTTGGCTGTGCCAACTTATGTCATGGCATACCTATTTGTGGATCTCTTGCAATTTTCTGGCCCCATTCAATCGGCGCTACGCACCTGGCTAGGGATGAGTACTTTATGGTTTTTTCCTGATCCGCGTTCTTTGGCTGGTGCAATCTGGTCTTTTTCATTTTGCCTCTTCCCTTATGTTTACCTGCTTGCTCGAACAGCATTTTTGGAGCGTAGTAGTCGACTCATGGAGGTTTCTGAAACTCTGGGCTATAGCACTTTTGAGAGTTTTCTGAAGCTCGTATTGCCGATGGCTAGACCAGCTATCTTTGCGGGGATGGCTTTAGCGCTGATGGAGGTTCTGGCTGATTTTGGGGCAGTCTCATATTTCGGTGTGCAAACATTTACTACTGGCATATTTAAGGCTTGGCTTTCCTTTGGTGACCGCTTAGCTGCGGTGCAATTGGCTTTGGGGCTCCTAGGTTTTGTCTTGCTTATCTTTTATATTGAACAAAGCAATCGCTCTAAGTTACGCTACGCATCTAGCTCGCAAAGAAAATCCTCTTCCAAAGTCTTACGTGGGAATAGATCCTTTTTTGCGCTTCTCTTCTGCGGCTTAACTTTATTGTTTGGATTTTTACTGCCAGCCAGTGCTCTTATTCAATTACTACTCAAGCAGGGCTTGAGCTTTGATGTTCGTTACCTTGCTTGGCTCAGTAATTCATTGTTTATTTCTTCAGTCACGGCAGTAATGGCTGTTTTATTGGCACTATTTTTTGCCTATGCAGTCCGCTTGCACTCTCGCTTGGCTTGGGTGAATCGCTTATTGGGTTTTGGATATGCGCTACCAGGGGCTGTGTTGGCAATTGGCATTCTTTCTTTCTTGGAGTGGATGCAATGGGCATGGTGGATCTCTGCTAGCGTAGCGGTGTTGGTATATGCCTATCTAGTTCGCTTCTTATCTTCTAGCTTACAAAGTGTGGAAGAGGGATTAAACAGAGTAACCCCTGCAATGGATCAATCAGCAGCTTTATTAGGCTTGAGTCAGTGGGAGATACTGAGAAGAGTGCACATTCCCTTGATCAGGCGAAGTCTAGTCACTGCAGGACTTTTTGTATTTGTTGATGTGATGAAAGAACTACCGGCAACGCTTTTGTTGCGACCATTTAATTTCGATACCCTCGCAGTAGCCACTTATCAATTGGCGGCTGATGAGCGCCTTTCTGAGCTTGGCCTTCCAGCGCTCACCATTGTTTTGGCAGGACTGGTACCGGTTTTAGTGCTGTCCAAGATGATTTCTCAAAAAAGATCCATTTAACCCAGGCCTTGCCCATGGGTTTATTCCTACTAGTTGATAATGATTCTCATTATGATGTAAACTAGAAAAAATCAATTAAATCAGCCATTCAATGGCCAGAAAACAGTCAGAAGGAATAGGAAATGGGTGTCGGAGTAGGTTTCTTAGGTCGTATGTTGCTCTTGAGTGTCATTGCGGGAACGGTGATTGCAGCAGAGCCTGCAAAAGAACTTAATTTGTATTCAGCGCGACACTACCAGACCGATGAGGCGCTTTATGGCGACTTCACCAAGAAGACAGGAATTAAGATCAATCGCATTGAGGCGGATGACAACGGTATCCTGGAGAGAATTAAAAGTGAGGGCGAAAAGAGTCAGGCGGATGTGATTCTGTTAGTAGATGCAGCTCGTCTTTGGCGCGCCCAAACCCAGAATCTCTTCGCCCCCATTAAATCAAAATATTTAGAACAGCGCATTCCGGGTAATCTGCGTGCTTCCAATGAAGCCGGCGGCATTCCTTGGTTTGGATATTCCACTCGCGCACGGGTGATTGTCTACAACAAGGCAACAGTCAAAAAGTCTGATGTTGATACTTATGAAAAATTAGCCAGCCCAGAAAATAAAGGGAAGGTTTGTACTCGGTCTGGATCCCATCCTTATATGCTTTCATTGGTTGGTGCGTTAATTGAGCGAGATGGTTTGCAGGCCGCTGAGACTTGGGCAAAAAATATGGTGGCTAACATGGCCCGTAGCCCGAGAGGTGGAGATACCGATCAGATTAAGGCGGTAGCGTCGGGTGAGTGTGGTGTAGCTTTGACTAATACCTATTATTTTGCGCGCATGATGCAATCCGATAAGCCGGATGACGTCAGTATGATTTCTAAGATTGGTTTTGTATGGCCTAACCAAGGTGCAGGTGGAGTCCATATTAATATCTCAGGAGGCGGTATGGCGCGTAATGCACCACATCCTGCAGAGGCTTTACAGTTCCTGGAGTATTTGGCGAGTGATTCAGCGCAAGAATATTTAGCTAATGGCAATAATGAGTGGCCTTCAGTACCTTCAGTCAAGGTCGAGAATCCAGCATTGAAGACCTTGGGCTCATTTCAGCCAGAAAAGGTATCTGTAGCAGCTATTGGTAAAAATCAAATTGCAGCACAGAAACTCCTAGATCAAGCTGGATATAAATAATTCGGTGATGGCGTGTGAACTTAACTCAAATTACTTTAGCTGCAGTAGCGATTGGCTTGGTATTGAATTTATCTATTGAGTTTTAAATTACGAGAGTTATATAAACTTTCTAATAAAAATCCCCAGACATGCTGGGGATTTTTATTTCTACATCGGGCCATCAAAATAGATTAACCCAAATCGCTAACTACTAAGCGGCTACGGCAGTCTTTTCTGCTACAGGAACAGAGGAGCGGATTAGGTAATCAAAGGCTCCTAAGGAAGCTTTTGCACCTTCGCCCATTGCAATGATGATTTGCTTGTATGGAACGGTAGTGCAGTCCCCAGCAGCAAAGACTCCAGGTAGAGATGTCTCGCCCTTGGCATCAACGATAACTTCGCCATGTTTGGATAGGTCAAGAGTACCCTTGAGCCAGTCTGTATTAGGTAGCAATCCGATTTGCACAAAAATACCTTCTAACTCAATCTTGTGATCAGTATTGTTGGTTCTATCCTGATACATCAAGCCATTCACTTTGCTGCCATCACCTAATACTTCTTTAGTAAGGGCACTCTTGATGACGGTGACATTATTCAGGCTGGCCAACTTCACTTGCAGAACGGCATCCGCACGTAATTTGCTATCAAACTCGATTAGAGTGACGTGGCTCACGATACCAGCCAAGTCAATAGCAGCTTCAACGCCAGAGTTTCCTCCGCCAATTACGGCAACTCGCTTACCTTTAAAGAGCGGGCCATCGCAGTGTGGGCAGTAGGCTACGCCCTTATTACGATATTCTTGTTCGCCAGGAACGTTCATCTCTCTCCAGCGTGCACCAGTGCTAATGACGACCGATTTGCTCTTGAGAACAGCGCCATTCACTAATTCCAATTCGATGCCGCTATCTGTTTTACGCAGAGCGTTGGCACGTTGCAGATTCATGATGTCGACTTCATAGCTTTTCACATGCTGCTCTAAAGCTTGAACCAACTTTGGCCCTTCAGTTTCTTTTACCGATATGAAGTTTTCAATTCCAAGGGTATCCATCACCTGGCCGCCAAAACGCTCGGCCACAATGCCAGTGCGAATTCCTTT
>CANCIL010000089.1 GCA_947378095.1 Betaproteobacteria bacterium | reverse complement strand
GTGAGCATTGCAGGATTTAAAAAGAAATCCAAGCAGGAAGACTTTAAGGAAAATAAACAGCAGTCATCCAAAGTGGCAGACAGCATGTGGGATGATTGTTTGGTATCCAGCGCGCCCACCACAGCCAATTTTAAAAAAGAGCAAGAAACCCATCCGCTTGAAAAAGCGTGCACAGAGGCTGAATATCTCGAATCCTTGGTGAAAACCATCGAAGGCAAAATACTGCCCCACATTATTGAACAGCATCTGGAATCATCGATTCCTCAAGATTTGCCACTAAAACAAACCATTGATGAAAACAAGATTTCAGAATTAACTAAATTAGTGCTTCAAGAGGATGCACGTACTTCAGCTGATTATGTAAAAGCCATTCATACCTCAGGCACTAGCTTAGAGGATGTTTATCTGCTCTTGCTAACCCCGGTCGCTAGGAAATTAGGACAAATGTGGGAAGAAGATGAATCGAGCTTTACTGATGTCACCATTGCGCTATGGCGTATTAAGCAATTGATGTATGACTTAAGTCCCATATTTCAACAGTATGCTGACGAAAATAAAAAAGGTTCTAGCATTATGTTGGTGCCACTACCCGGGTCTCAACACAATTTAGGCCTATTTATGGTTTCTGAATTCTTTGCCAGGGCTGGATGGCGTATCTGGGGTGAGTTGGCTGCTACAGAAGATGAAATTATTCACATGGCCGAGAATGAGTGGTTTGATGTTGTGGGTTTATCGGCTAGTGTTCGGGAGCAGTTTCCCCAGCTAAAAGAGTTGATCAAAAGCATTAAGGCTAAATCAAAAAATCCCCATGTTGGCGTCATTATTGGCAGCCCTGTATTTAATCAATTTCCTGAGCTTGTTGATGATCTCGGTGCTGATATGGTTGGTATCGATGCCGCAGATGCGCTTGAAAAGGCCACTTTTTACGTTGAGCGATTGCGCCAAATTTAATTTATCAATTTATGGCAGTTCAATTAGAGAACGATTTATTTATTAGGGCCTGTTTTAGTCAGAAGACTGATCGAACCCCAGTTTGGTTGATGCGACAGGCTGGTCGCTATTTATCGGAGTACCGCAGTACCAGAGCTAAAGCTGGAAGCTTTTTGGACCTGGCGAAAAATCCTGAATATGCAACAGAAGTAACGCTCCAGCCGATTGATCGTTTCGGCCTTGATGCAGCGATTTTATTCTCCGATATATTGACTATTCCCGATGCCATGGGCTTGGGCCTCTCCTTTGAGAATGGGGATGGGCCACGATTTTCAAGGCCGTTAAGCTCTGAATCTGAGGTCAATAAATTACATGAAGCTGACATGGATCAGTTGGGTTATGTATTTGACTCTGTGAGCTCTATTGTAAAGGCGCTCACCTCCAATGGAAAGCAGCAAGTTCCTTTAATCGGATTTTCTGGAAGTCCTTGGACATTGGCGTGTTACATGATTGAAGGCGGTGGTTCACGGGACTTTGCAAGCGCTAAGAAGATGCTGTATGACCGCAAAGATCTCATGCAAAAGATCCTCGATATAAATATCCACTCTGTCACTGAATACTTGTCTTTACAGATAGATGCTGGTGCGCAAGCGGTCATGATTTTTGATACTTGGGGTGGTTTATTAACTAGCTCAGATTATCTGAAATATTCTCTTGATCCTATGTCAAAAATTATTCAAAACTTGCGAAGCAAGCCTCAATATGACTCAGTGCCCATCATTTTATTTACAAAGGGTGGCGGTATCTGGCTAAATGATATTGCGCTTTCAGGAGCAAATGTATTGGGCTTGGATTGGACAATCGATTTGGCAAGGGCGCGTGAGCTAATTAACCAATCAACAAGTGAGCCTATTGCGATCCAGGGGAATCTAGACCCCTCAATCCTGCTCTCTAATCCTAAAGAAATTGAAGATAGAGTTCAGAGATGCTTTGATAATTTATCAAGCGCAAAAGTGAAGAATGGTAATCCACTAGAAGGACATATTTTTAATTTAGGTCATGGCATCAGTCAATTCACGCCGCCAGAGAACGTCGCAGCCTTAGTCGCTAAGGTTAAACAATGCTCAACTGAGCTCAGACAGATAAAGACTTAGGGCTGATATGTCTGCACATCGCATAGTGATCGTAGGTGGGGGTGCGGGCGGCTTGGAATTAGCTACCAAGTTGGGTGATCGCTATAGTACAGATAAGATTCAAGTCACTTTGATTGATAAAAATAGAACACATATCTGGAAGCCCAAATTACATGAAGTAGCGGCAGGCTCAATGGATCTAGCGGATCAAGAATTAGATTACATTGCGCAGGCGCATTGGCATCACTTTAAATTTCGATTGGGTGAGCTAATCAGCATTGATAGGGAAAAGAAGCAAATTCAAATTTCCCCTTATGTAGATGAGTCTGGTGAATTGGTTACCCCAATGCAAACCATTCCCTACGACACATTAGTCATTTCAATTGGTAGCTTAACCAATGACTTTGGTACTCAGGGCGTTGAAAAATATGCTCAACGATTAGAGTCTATGGGGGATGCGAAACGATTCCATCTGCGTTTAGTAAATGCTTGCCTGCGAGCCCAAGCGCAGACTACCCCCTTAGCTCCCCATCAATTAAAAGTAGCCATTATTGGAGCGGGGGCTACCGGTGTTGAGCTTGCCGCTGAGTTACATCGAACTACTAGAGCCATTATTTCATTTGGAATGGATAGAGTTGACCCCGAAAAGGACTTAAAGGTAGCCTTAATCGAGGCAGCACCTCAAATATTGCCGGCTCTTTCTTCACGCATATCCACTGCAGCAGAGAAATTACTCTCTGATCTGGGCGTTGAGGTCATGACTAACGCCAAGGTACAAAAAGTTGAAGCAAATAAGGTAGTGCTTGCTAATGGTGTGGAGATCCCGGCTGAGTTAATCGTCTGGGCTGCTGGAGTAAAGGCGCCTGATTTTCTGAAGGGTATAGGTGGTCTAGAGACAAATCATGTTAACCAGCTTTTAGTTTTACCAACACTACAGACTACTTTGGATTCAAATATTTTTGCGATCGGCGATTGTGCTGCATGCCCATGGCCTGAAGCGAATAATGGCAAAGGCGGAATTGTGCCGCCTCGTGCACAGGCAGCCCATCAGCAAGCCTCACACTTATATAAGCAAATGAATCGGATTATTAATAATCAAGCTCTCAAGCCATATAAATATAAAGACTTTGGCTCATTGGTTTCCCTTGGGGAATACAGCAGTGTAGGTAGCATGATGGGCGGTCTGATTGGTGGAAGTCTGATGGTTGAGGGCTTATTTGCCAAATTAATGTATATCAGCCTATACAAAATGCATCAGTTAGCTTTGCATGGTTGGTTTAAGGTATTTCTAGACACCTTGAGTCGATTAATTCATCGCAGGACGCATTCGATTGTGAAATTGCATTAGTCATCGAGTAAATCAACCCAATCATCTGCGTGCTTTTAGACTCCTACGGTGAGTCAGTCTCTATCCCATGCTGAAGCTAATAACTTTATACAGTGTGGGGGTATTTAAATTAGAAAAATGGATAAAATCATTTTATGAGTGATGACAAACAGACCTTTATAGACAAAAAATTGCGTCCTTTGCCTCGTTGGATATTTATGTCCCGTTGGTTGCAGGCGCCTTTATATATTGGCCTCATTGTTGCTCAAGGTGTTTATGTTTGGCAGTTTTGGTTGGAGTTAGTCCATCTCATCAGCATGATGGCCAATAAGTCCATTACTGAAACAGCATTGATGCTGATCGTTCTGGGATTAATTGATGTAGTGATGATCTCCAACTTATTGGTGATGGTCATTGTTGGCGGTTGGGAAACCTTTGTTTCTCGCTTGGAATTGCAGAACCATCCGGATCAGCCTGAGTGGTTGTCCCATGTCAATGCAGGCGTGCTGAAGGTGAAGTTAGCAACAGCCATCATCGGTATTTCATCGATTCATTTGCTGAAAACGTTTATTAATGCCGCTTCATATGATGAAAAAACTTTGATGTGGCAAACATTGATACATATTACGTTTGTACTTTCAGCGGTAGCAATTGCCTATACTGAAAAATTAGTCACTTCAGCACATAAAAATCATTAATTAATGCCCAGCCATAGGATGCCAACTATCCTATGAGAGTATTAGTCCTTATTTGAGTAGATTGGCTGCCAGCATTTTAGTAATTTGATCTTCATTAATGCCAATACTTTTAAGTAGCTCATAGTTATGTTGGCCTAGTATTGGCGTGCCGGTAGTTATCAGTTGATCACCCTCATCTAGGGTAAAGCCAAGACCTGCTGTCTTTATGGTCTTATTGGCCTGCTCGAATGTCATAAATGAAGTCGTGACATTTTCACCCTGCAGTAGTTCATCTAGAAATTCCGAAAGAGTTCGTACTTTAGCTGCTGGAACGCCTACTTCATTCAGTCGCAATTCAAGCTCTTCAGCCGAAGTTCCTGATAATGCATCTTGAATTTTTTGTTTTACAAGATCAGGGTTTTTTGCAACTACAAAACCCTCTTTTACCGCATTAAATGCATCCAGATCTAATAGCTCAGCATTTGTGCAGATCTCATCCAGTTTGAGAAGACTCATCATTTTTCTGAATTGCGCTGGTGTATTTGCAGCTGTTGATATCCATCCATCTTCGCACTGAAAAGTATCTGAAGCCGGGCTACCGCTATAGCCTTTATTACCAAGGCGTTTTGCTATTTTTTTATCAGTTAAGTAGTCAGTAGCAAATGGATACATGAGCATCAATGCAGCTTGAACTAAGGAGGTGTCAATGTATTGGCCTATGCCATACTTTTCTTGTCGATAGATAGCAGAAGTGACGGAGAGTGCACCTAACATTCCCACTGCGATATCAATGACCGGAAACCCTACCTTGATTGGCTCATTACTTTGTTCTGGGCCCGACATCATCATCATGCCAGTTAGCGCCTGAATAACTTGATCGTAACCACCTCTAGTTGACCAATTTCCCTTTTGTCCATATCCAGAGATTGAGCAATACACAATTTTAGGATTGATTTTTTTGATGGACTCATAGTCTAGGCCATACTTTTTTACAACGCCAGGTCGAAAATTTTCAATAAATACATGGGCATTTTTTGCAAGTTCGCGAATCGCATATGCACCTTCTTCTGTGCGTATATCAATAGCAAGCGACTTTTTCCCAGCATTAAGACCTGAAAATGCTGTAGGTATATCTGTGGGGGAGGCATCTTTGTTGGCTCGCATGACATCACCTGAGCCTGGCTTTTCAATTTTAATTACTTCAGCACCCAGTTGGGCGAGGTAATAAGAGCATAGCGGTCCAGCGATAACATGGGAAATGTCAACAACACGGATGTCTTTTAATGATGCAACCATATTTAAACTTATTCTCCGCTAATCCCAGTAAGGCGAATAATTTCTGCCCATTTTTTATTTTCACTATTCATATAGGCCGCAAAGGCTTGAGGGCTTTGACTTGGGGTAATGATATTTCCTGCGTCTTCGTATGCCACTTTCAATGCTGGGGTCGACAGCGCCTTGGATATACCTTGGAAAAGAATATTGACTCTGTCAGAGGGAGTTTTGATTGGTGCCCACATACCAAACCATGATTCTTGAATTGTTAGTTCATTCTTCATCACTTCATTGAGGGTGGGTACATCTGGAAGTTGAGCTAATCGATTTTTACTAGTTACAGCCAGAGCGCGAAGCTTACCTCCTTTTGCTAATGGAACACCTGTTCCGGCAATCGGGAATGCAAATTGAGTATCACCACGGAGTAATGATGCAGCAATTTCAACCGAACCCTTTAGGGGGATGTGTGAAACTTTTAGATTGTTAAGCGCCACAAAGGTAGCTCCAGCAATATGAGCCGAGGTGCCAATGCCTCCCGAGCTGTAATTCATTGTTCCTGGACTGGCTTTTGCAGCGTTAATGACGTCTTCGATTTTTTTGTAAGGCGAATCTGCGGCAACAACCATTACTGTGGGTGAAGAGTACATATTGCTGATAGGAACGAAATCCATCAAAGGGTTGATAGATAGATCCGGTTTCATAATTTTTTGTACTAATTGAATATTAGATCCAAGTAGTAGGGTGTATCCGTCTGGAGCTGATTGAGCAACAAATTGCGTTGCAAGAACTCCTCCTGCGCCAACTTTATTTTCAACAATGATAGTTTGCTTAAGCGCCTCTCCTAGGTGAGGGGCAACTTGGCGCAATTGAACATCTGGACCACCTCCAGCTGCATATGGGGAAATAGTTTTAATTGGCTTATCTGGAAAACTGGCCTGTGCAAATGATGATATTGGCATTGCACCAATCATCGGCGCTAACATTAAAAAATCACGACGTTTCATTTTGCCCCTTACATATCAATTATAGAAAACTGTTTTTTCATCATAAGATACACCAAGGCAGCATAAAAGCGGTTTAAAAAGTTTAAATGTATCTTAAGCCTGCATTTACTAGCCAATGCGCATTCGTAATGATGGAAGCTTCTTTAATTAAAAGTTAGCTTTTGATTTATATTAGCTATTCATCTCCACTTATTTGAAAAATTCCTAATGCCAAGCATTTCCAAGAGCGGACTTAAGCTAATTAATAAGGATACCCTTTGGGATAAAGCTTATTTCTCCTTGAGAAAAGCATTGTTGGCGGGTAAGTTTGTTCCAGGTGAGCGCATTATTCTGAGAAAAGTTGCTCAGGATCTGGGTATTAGCCTGACCCCTGTTCGAGACGCTATAAATCGTTTGGCCGCAGAAAATGTCCTTGAGAGAGGCGGGGTTGGGCAAGGTGGCGGCGCTTCAGTACCTTTATTGAATGCTAATGAGTTCGATCAATTGATGTCAATTCGTAGCAGCTTAGAGCCATTGGCTGCTGAGGCGGCTGCCAAAAATGCTACCAAGGCAGAAATAGCTGAAATTTCCAAACTATTGACCCAGATGAGAGATTTGGCTGAGACCGGAAATTTAGCTTCCTATCTAGATGCCCACTACAAGTTTCATTTTGGGATTTACAAGCTGGCCAATCAATCCATTCTTCTTCAGGCAATCGAGGGCGCTTGGCTACGCTGTGGACCAACTTTAAATCTTGCGCTGCCGGCATATAAACCTGGCCAAAAAAGGCATAAACATCATTTAGCCGCACTGAATGCCCTAAAAAAAGGGGATGGCGTGGCCGTTGCGCGAGCCATTCGGGCTGATATTGATAGTGCTCGATTAGATATTTGTAATTTATTGGATTAATCCTATATTTCTATAGTGGGTTAATTCCCTCTTTCCTAACTGAATGTTATTTGTTATAACATTGGATATTTCGTAGCCAAAGGAGTGGATATGAGTACATTTAAAAAATCAATGAGTTCTTTTATAGCTTCTGTTTTAGCAATTTTGATACCTTTGGACTCAGCAATGGCCGCT
>CANCIL010000088.1 GCA_947378095.1 Betaproteobacteria bacterium | reverse complement strand
AAAAAAACTCGACCCTGTCTTATAGTTTCACCTCAAGAAATGAATGACTATTTGAATACTGTCATTATTGCGCCAATGACAACCAAGGCTAGGGCTGCCGAATTTCGTATTCCCATAACCCACGATAAAAAGCAGGGACTAATTCTGCTTGATCAAATTCGTACAATAGACAAGGCTCGCTTGCTTAAAAAGATTGGCTCTTCTAGCCCGAAAACATTGCAGGCTAGTTTGAGAGTTTTGCAAGAAGCATTTGCAATCTAGTAATCACTAGAAACCAGCAGCTAAACCATCTCTTCGATGGTCACTTCCAGCAATAAATGCTGAGTCTGCATCATCATTGATCATAGCAATAGCTTGCGCGCTTCCAAAGTCTAGACTATTCGCTGGCTGAACAGCGACTTCATGCCCAAGCGCCTTTAAGCCATCAACAACACTTTGGGGCATGGATGCTTCAACAGTTAACTTGCCAAGATCATCAATACGCCAGCGTGGTGCATCAGAGCAGGCTTGAGGATTTAGATACTCGTCAACGAATCGCATGACAAATTGAAGGTGGCCTTGAGGTTGCATATTGCCGCCCATCACGCCAAAAGCCATAGCTGGTTTAGTACCTTTGCTTAAGAACGCAGGAATGATGGTGTGGAACGGGCGTTTACCCGGACCAACTTGGTTGGGATGCCCATCGACCAAACTAAAACTCATTCCGCGGTTATGAAAAGCAATACCACCGGGGGCAACGACGCCAGAGCCAAAGCCTTTGAAGTTGGACTGGATATAAGAAATCATCATGCCGGATTCATCGGCAGCACATAGGTATACCGTACCACCAGAGTGAGGATCACCAGGACCGTAGCTGCCAGCTTTTTCATGGTTAATTAAGGCTGCACGGCTTGCTAAATACGACTTATCTAATAAGGCACTAGGTGGAACCTTCATTGAGCTAGAGTCAGATACATAGGCATAGGCATCCGCAAAGGCCATGCGCATCGCTTCTACTTGTAAATGAATGCGTTTCGCAGAATTGGCTGGATATTGTTTGGCATTGGCAGCCTCTAAGATGCCAAGCGCAATTTGAGCTGCAATCCCCGAGCCATTTGGTGGAATCTCATGAAGGGTGTATTCACCATAATCAAAAGCCAAAGGTTCAACCCATTCAGTAGTGTAGTTAGCAAAGTCTTGCATGGTGAAACAGCCGCCAGTAGACTGCGCAAAATCCACCATCGTTTTTGCTAAAGGCCCTTTGTAAAAAGATTCTGATTCAGTGGCAGCAATTTCTTTTAAGGTTTTAGCTTGGGCAGGGTAACGCCAGATTTGGCCAGCACTCGGGGCTTTGCCATCTATTAAAAAAGATTCAGAAAATCCCGGCTCATTCTTGAGAACCGGCACAGCTTCACGCCATTGACGTGCAATGACTGGTGAAACCGGAAATCCATTTTCTGCGTAATCAATGGCACGCTTAAAAAGTTGTGCAAAAGGTAACTTGCCAAATTTGCGTGATAGTTCTATCCAACCTGCAACCACACCTGGCACAGTTACAGTTTTCCAACCAATCAAATCCATGGCTTTCTGAGTGGCAAAGTATTCTGGAGTCCACGCAGCAGGTGCTTTACCCGAAGCATTTAAGCCATGTAATTTTTTGCCATCCCAGATTAATGCAAAGCCATCACCGCCGATACCATTCATAGTGGGTTCGACAACGGTGAGGGTAATGGCCGTTGCGAGCGCAGCATCTACTGCATTACCGCCGGCTTGGAGGGCTTCAATACCAGCTTGGGTTGCTAGCGGTTGTGAACTGGCTACTGTATTTCTGGCAAGGACTGGGGCACGGCCACCACCAAAAGGAGGAGAAATCAACATAAAAGAATTCTTGCTAAATAGGATTAATAAAGTCAGTCGATTGGATAATTAGTCGACCTTCACATTCGCTGACTTTACTACTTTCTCCCATTTGTCGTGTTCTTTAACTGTAATCTCTGCTAATTGCTCAGAGTTCGCAAACTGTGGATGAATTCCTTGGGCAGCCATGCGAGCTTTAAAGTCAGGATTCGTCAGAATCTTACGAATTTCTCGTTCTAATTTTGACACTACAGCCGGTGGCGTATTTTTAGGGACATACACTGCATAAAAATTTTCAACATCAAATTGCTTCATGCCATCTTGACCTAAGGTAGGTACATTAGGCATCAGAGGAGAGCGCTCTGCAGCAGCAATCGCAATAGGGCGAAGCTTGCCACTTTGAATATGGGGTAGTGAGGCGGTCACGCTATCAAACATCATTAAAGTATTGCCGGCAATCAGGTCAGGCAGGGCAAAGCTACTGCCTTTGTAGGGAATGTGTGTGCCAGTGGCGCCGATACGCTGCATGAAGAGTGTGGATTCTAAATGGGAGAGGCTGCCGTTACCTTGGGAGGCATAGCTAAAGTCACCCTTTTTGGATTTAATAAAGGCAATCAGTTCAGGAACATTTTTTGCAGGGACGCCTGGATTCACCACAATGAGATGCGGTACTGTGCCAATCAAGGCGACCGGCATGAAATCCTTGCGTAGATCTGCTGGTGGGTTTTTAAACAAAGCTTGCGAGATCGATTGATTTGTAAGTGCGCTAATGTGAATGGTGTAGCCATCCGGATTGGCTTTTGCCGCCGCTCCCAATCCAATCATTCCACCTGCACCAGGTTTATTTTCCACAACCACTGATTGACCCAGGGCTTCGCTAAGGGGTGCAGTTACAGCTCTTGCAAACACATCGGTAGAGCCGCCAGCAGGAAACGAGAGTACGGCAACAATCGGCTTTTTAGGCCAATCTGTTTCGGGTGCACTCATGGCAAGATTAATTGAGCTTAAGAATAAGAGTGCGCTAGCAACAGAGAGAGTGAGACGATTCATAAAAACCTTGGGTAATGAGTTATGCGATAGTATTAAAAGAAAATGAAAAACATTGAGACAAAATGCAGTACTTTTTATATTCATTCCATCCATTAGCAAATTGGCGCAAGTCCATTAAAGATAAATGTATCTTGCTTTCTTCTCGATACATATTACCTAGAAATCTGTTGACTTGCATCGACATAAAATAAGGTCAGGAACTATTATGTTGCCCTATTATGAATGGCCTTCATTAGAAAAAATGTCGCGTGAGGTTCAAAGTGGTGCACGCTCAGCGCGCTCCCAGGTTGAGCTTGCGCTCAGCCTTGCTCAGCGTGAGACTCTCGATTCCTTAGTTTCACCTACCTTCATTAGCCTTGATGCTGAGGGTGCGCTAGCAATGGCAGATGCGCTTGATGCAAAAATAAAGCGCGGTGAGTCTTGTGGAGATTTATGCGGTATTCCATTTGCCGTGAAAGACAATATAGATTACGTGGGTCACGTGACCACGGCAGGTAGTCCTAAAGCCTATTCTAAAAAGGCTATAAAAACAGCTTCTGTCTTGCAGTCTCTAATTGAGCGAGGTGCCATTCCCATTGGTAAAACCAATATGAATGAATGGGCGGTAGGTTTGACTGGTGAAAATGCCCATTTCGGAAATGTCAAAAATCCCCATTTAACTGGCTGCTTATCAGGTGGCTCATCTAGTGGCAGCGCGAGAGCTGTGGCAATGGGAATAGTGCCGATAGCTTTAGGTTCAGATACGGGTGGCTCTATCCGTATGCCAGCCGCTTGGTGTGGGATAGTTGGATTAAGACCATCGAGCGATTCTTTCTCACTTGATGGGGTAGTGCCTCGGTCCCGCTCGCTGGATGTTGTAGGGCCTTTAGTCAAGAACATACAAGACTGTGACTACTTTTTGGCTAACTCTTTTTGCCCTAAATCCGAGCCGTACCAGGTAAAGGGTGATCTCACCCCCATCCAGATTGCTTGGGACCCCCGTCTTTTAGAAGGACTGGATAGTGCAGTGCGAGAATCCTTTCTGCAATTTATCCAAAATGCAGAAAGAAACCCTGCGGTATCTTTAGTAGAGCAATCCTGGCCTGACTTTTCAGAGGTAACTGAATACGCTTTTACTGTTCTCCAAATGGAATTTTTGCAAGACTTTAGATTAATGTGTGGTGATGAAGTGCTGTATGCCGATCGCCTAGGTGCGCCGGTCTTTAATGAGATGCAGCAAGCTGCCTTGCTAGATCCACAAGAATTAAGCAAAGCACTTGCCAAGCTGTCCGCATTTAGAAGCACGATGACTCAATTCGTAGGAGAGGTAGACATGTTGGCCTTACCGCTAACGCCATGTGGACCGGTTGAGGAGGCAAAACTGCCCGATGCTGCCAAACCGCTTCGGAAGCTATCCTTGCCAATGGGGGCCTCCGGATTGCCCATTTTGGGGCTGCCACTGATTTCAGTAAAAGAGGCTCAAGGCTTGACAGGGCCTAGTTTGTCGGGGGTGCAATTGGTGGGCCAAGCATTCCAGGAGCACAAACTTATATATATGGTAAAAACTTACCTAGATGCACCAAGTTGAGGCAAATGGTTTATTAATGTGCATTTCGCTCAGAAGAAGCGGGGCGCTGCAGTTTATAAACTAGTAATGTTGGTTTTGCAGTTCGTTTTATTACGGAGACAATATGATAAATACCCTAAGACGTTCAGTACTTTTGGCCATTATTCCAGCAGCTTTAGCTTTGAGTGCCGCTGTGATAACAAAGCCTGCACAGGCACAGCAGCAAAAAACCTTGAAGTTTATTGCTCAGGCGGATCTTAAAATCTTAGATCCCATTACGACAACCGCTTACATCACACGTAACCATGGTTATATGGTTTATGACACCTTGTTCGCGATGGATAGCAAATTTGAAATCAAGCCACAGATGGTGGATAAGTTCACTGTCAGTCCAGATAAAAAGACTTACACCTTTACCTTGCGTGATGGATTGAAGTTTCATGATGGTCAGCCAGTTCGTTCTGCAGACGTCATTGCTTCGATTGATCGTTGGTCAAAACGAGATGGCCTTGGTCAAAAGTTAGCAGAGTCTACCGAGTCATGGAGCGCTACTAATGACAAAACTTTTGTTCTCAAACTGAAGAAGCCATTTGCATTTGTATTGGATGCTCTAGGTAAGCCATCTTCAAATGTGCCATTCATCATGCCTGAGCGTATTGCCAAGACAGATGCATTTACCAACATTACCGATCCTACAGGCTCTGGTCCATTCAAGATGGTTAAGGATGATTGGGTCCCTGGTAGCAAAGTAGTTTATGTAAAAAATACTGACTATGTTCCACGCAAGGAGGCGCCTTCATGGGCTTCAGGTGGTAAGGTTGTAAAAGTGGATCGCGTTGAGTGGCTCTACATCCCAGATTCAGCAACTGCAGCAAATGCGTTGAGCAATGGTGAGGCTGATTGGTGGGAGCAAATGCCACCAGACTTGATTCCACTGTTGGCTAAAAATTCCAGCGTCAAGGTTGATAACATTGATCCATTGGGCTCAATGGGTATGATTCGATTTAACTTCCTCTACCCACCATTCAATAATGAAAAAATGCGTCGTGCGGTAGCGATGGTAGTAAATCAGCCTGACTATGTGCTTGGTATCGCAGGTAGCCCACAGAACGGCAAGCCATGTGCATCTTATTTCACATGCGGTACACCATTAGCTAGCAACGTTGGCTCAACTCTATTGACTGGTAAGCGTGATTTTGAAGCAGCTAAAGCGCTGATTAAGGAATCTGGTTACAAGGGCGAGAAGATTGTGATCATTTCTGCAGCGGATCAGCCAATTGTTCAGTCTCAATCACTTCTGACTACTGAGTTATTGCGTAAATTAGGCTTGAACGTTGAATTACAAGCAGGTGATTGGGGTAGCTTGATTACTCGCCGTACTTCAAAAGAGCCGGTTGATAAAGGCGGTTGGTCTATTTTCCATACATGGTTAGTTGGCCCAGATTTACTTAACCCGGGTGTGAACTTTGCAATTCGTGGCAATGGCGAAAAGGCTTGGTTTGGCTGGCCTTCAGATCCAAAGCTAGAGTCATTGCGTGAGGCTTATTTCGAAGCTCCGAATGCTGCTGGTGCTAAGAAAGCTGCCGAGGCAGTTCAGGCTCGTGCATTTGAATTCTTGCCATACGTACCAACTGCACAATTCATTTTGCCTACGGCGTATAGAACGAACTTGTCAGGCATTATTGTTGCGCCTATGGCATTCCTTTGGAACGTGGAGAAAAAATAATTTCCTTTTTTGTTAAGAGTGTAGGGGTTATTTTTTGCTTTCATACATAGTAAGGCGCTTGGGCGCAACGATAGTCGTCATGGCTGTCGTTGCGTTCATCGTATTTTCTCTTCTCTATCTCACACCTGGTGATCCTGCCGCCGTTATTGCGGGTGATGTTGCCAGCACTGAAGATATTGCGCGTATTCGTCAATCCTTAGGTCTTGACCAACCCTTTTTAGTGCGCTTCGGTAATTGGGTTTGGGCTTTACTTCATGGAGACTTGGGTACTTCCATCTTCAATAATTTACCGGTATCGAAATTAATTTCCCAACGGGTAGAGCCAACGCTTTCATTAACCATTTGCACTTTAATTGTGGCGATTTTGACCTCTGTGCCTTTGGGTGCGATTGCAGCTGCGCGCGCTGAGAGCAAGTTAGACCATGCCATCATGGGTTTCTCAGTGCTTGGCTTTTCAATACCAGTCTTTGTATTGGCTTATTTATTGATACTGCTTTTTTCACTCCAGTTACATTGGTTGCCGGTACAGGGTTATCGGCCTATTAGTGAGGGTATCTGGCCTTGGTTTAGACACTTAATTTTGCCAAGCCTTGCTTTGGGCACAGTCTATGCCGCCTTGATTGCTCGTATTACTCGCGCCAGTATTTTGGATGTCCTGTCACAAGACTACATTCGTACGGCACAAGCAAAAGGGCTTAAAGAGCGGGATATCATGATTCATCATGCGCTTAAAAATGCTGCTGTACCGATCATTACGATCATTGGTATTGGTATTGGCTTATTAATTTCTGGTGCCGTAGTCACCGAGACAGTATTTGCTATTCCAGGTATCGGACGCTTAACAGTGGATGCCATTTTGCGTCGTGACTATCCCATTATTCAGGGCGTCATTCTGATTTTTTCAGCGACCTATGTGATCATCAATTTGTTGATCGATTTGTCATACGTCTTTTTTGATCCCCGTATTCGGTATTAATGTCCATGATCAATAATTCAAGTATCAGAACGATGGATTGGTCTGAGCAACTCTCTAAGTTGCGACATTTCTTTTGGGTACAACTTCCAGCTCTATATAAGCGCTATCCCTTTGCTGTGATTGGCGCTGCAACACTCCTGTTGATGGGATTTATCGCTGTCTTTGCACCCTATCTTGCTACGGTTGACCCTCAGGCTGTCACCCCCTTAAATCGACTAAAGCCACCTAGTTGGGAGTATTGGTTTGGTACTGATGCATTAGGAAGGGATGTGTATAGCCGAGTGATGTATGGCACGCGCGTTTCTTTAACGGTCGGCATTGCAGTTGCATTTCTGAGTACTGTGGTTGGTATGGCCATTGGCTTAGTGACTGGTTTTATTAAATGGCTTGATCCAATCGTGATGCGCATTATGGATGGCCTCATGTCAATACCCTCCATCCTATTAGCGATTGCCTTAATGGCTTTAACAAAAGCCAGCATGGAGAATGTCAT
>CANCIL010000087.1 GCA_947378095.1 Betaproteobacteria bacterium | reverse complement strand
GATTTAGCACTAGAAAATAATGACTACGAACGTATTTTTTGCTTAGTCAATGCACCTGCAAATGGCGATATTCAATCTCATGATGATGAGGAAATAGAACGATGCGAACAAAAAGCTTTTTCACTCATGCGCCAGTATGGCCTTCAACTTCAGGATGCACAGATCACCCGCACCTCACCATGGGAATTTTCCAAACTATTTCCGGGGCGAGGTGGAGCCCTGTACGGCCAGGCAACCCATGGATGGATGAGCTCCTTTCAACGACTCGGTTCTCAGTCTCAGATCAACAACCTTCTGCTGGCAGGGGGGAGCGCACATCCGGGCCCCGGAATTCCGATGGCAGCTATGTCCGGACGACTGGCGGCCGCCATGCTGATGGAGCGCCTCAATTTAATCAAGCAGTAGACCCTGGTAATTATCTCTGGTGGTATATCGATGGGCTGAGTGATGATGGGCAATACGGATTTAGCATCATTGCCTTTGTAGGCAGCGTCTTCTCACCCTATTACGCCTGGGCTAATAACAGTAAACCAGCGCCAGCTGATCACTACTGCGCAATCAATGTGGCGCTTTACACGCCTACAAAAAAATATTGGACGATGACTGAGCGAGGTCAAAACGCCATTGAGCGAACTGCCCATCAATTTACCGTTGGCCCCAGCCATTTGCGCTGGGAAAATGACTGCTTAACCATTCAGATTGATGAACGCGTACCTTTACTGGGAAACAAAGTTCAGGGAAGCATTAAAGTATTTCCAGAGCAGCTCTTCAAGCAGGTTGTCACACTAGATGATCAAGGAAAACACCGTTGGGGACCGATTGCGCCCTCAGCAAGAGTAGATGTCAGCTTTACCAACCCTTCACTTCAATGGCAAGGAAACGCGTACTTTGATTCCAATGAAGGTGATGAAGCTATCAGCAAACCCTTTAGCGAATGGGATTGGTCACGGGCACACCTCAAAGATGGCAGTACCGCAGTCATCTACGACGTTAGACAGAAAAACGGTGTTGAACGTGTCATTGCTAGTAAATTTAATCTCGATGGAAGTATTGAATCATTTTCGCCACCAGAGAGAGTCCTGCTACGCAAGACTGGCTGGGGTATTCATCGCAATATGCGGTCCGAGGCAGATGGAAACACTCCCACCGTCTCTCTACTGAACACCTTTGAAGATACGCCTTTTTATACTCGTTCGATGCTTCAATCAAGACTGCTCGGCGAAGACGTCGTCTCAATGCATGAGACGCTAAATGTAAAACGCCTAGAATCGAAGATTGTCCAGTTTATGCTGCCTTGGAGAATGCCGAGAAACCCAACTCGGCTATTTTAGATTTGCAAAATAGGTTTAATGTTGGGCTAAAGAATTAAAAGATTGCACTTTTCTACGCTCAATCTTTTCCATCAGACCAACAACCCATATCAGCCTATCCTCTACTGAACCACTGTAGTGAGAATAGGGCGCTTCGGGCTCAACCGCATCAACTAAAAACTGAATCGACGGAATCTTGCTAAAACTGTGTTTCATTTTGGCACTGTAAACACTTGATTGAAGTGACTTGATTAAAAGTAATATTTTTTTCCGCTTAGAAACCACAGCTCTTTGGCTAACGCTATCTAGACCTTGGCGCTCAATTTGCCGACTGATTTCTGAGTAAATGAGGCCAGCAGCCGCAATCGCAGAGCGACAATTGCGTGGCAAACCCGATACTCCATAGGAGGCGCGCGCATACATCTCATCTGCATGAGAAATGAGTTTTTGAATGACCTTAGAAATACTTTCATTAAAGACAGGGTTCTCTAGCCAAGCATCCGGATCGATGCCCTCTGTCTCAAGCCACTCTCTTGGCAGGTATAAGCGCTTATTTCTGGCATCTTCGCCAACGTCTCGAGCGATATTAGTAAGTTGCATTGCCAGGCCTAACTCACAGGCGCGCTCTAGGATATCTCGATCACGCACACCCATAATGAGTGTCATCATGGCACCTACTGTTGATGCAACTCTTGCCGCATAGTCACATAATTCATCAATCGTCTGATATTGACGTCCATTACGATCCCATTTGAAGCCTTCAACTAAAGCCTCTAATATATTGCGCGGAATTAGAAAGCGCTCAACAACAATTGCAAGCGCTCTATCAGCCGGAATATCTACTGGGTTTTGTGCATAAATCCGATCCAGTCGATATTCAATTTGCTTAATGACATCATCTGGAGCATTTTGATCATCGACCATATCATCTAATAATCGACAGAATGCGTATAAAGCAATCGCTGAATCACGAATTTTTGTCGGAAGTATCTTGGCGGCGGCGAAGAATGACTTAGAACCATCCCGCATCAAATTTTCGCAGGATCCTAGATCCATTTGGAAGCCGTACTCTGTAGTGATTGCCCTATCAAGCACGATTAGTCACCATTTTTGCTGGTTGAATGAGAGAGTCCAATGCTTTAGCAGATGACAATACCCCTGGTATCCCTGCGCCAGGGTGGGTGCTTGCGCCGACCATATATAGCCCTTCAATATCTTCACTGCGATTGTGAGGCCTAAACCATGCGCTCTGAGTTAATAAAGGCTCCAGACCAAATGCCGCACCCTTATAAGAAAGCAATCTATCTTGGAAATCTTGAGGTGTCATCACAAAAGATTCAACCAAGTTTTCTTCTAGATCAGGAAGAACGGTTTCTCCCAACATCTTCGCAATAGACTGCCTATAAGATTCCGCCACCTCATTCCAATCAGTGCCGCTATCTAAATGGGGAACTGGTGATAGAACATAAAAAGTATCGCAACCCTCTGGGGCCAACGATGGATCAGTGGCAGTAGGTCGATGCAAATACAAACTAAAGTCTTTTGCTAGATGATGGCGCTTAAAAATATCATCTAGCAATTCCTTATAGCGCTTACCTAACAACATCATATGGTGTGGAACTTGGGGATACTTCTTTTTAGTTCCGAAATACCATACAAATAGACTCATTGAATAGTCGCCATTTTCAATTTTTTTATCAGTCCACACTTTTCGATAGACTGGATCAATCAGATTTTTGTATGTCCAAGCAGTATCAGCATTAGATACCACCATATTGGAGTACAAAATATCCCCATTCTCTAAGGTCACGCCTGTGACTTTATTGTCAACAATATTAATTTTCTTGACAGTGCTGGCATAACGGATGGAGACGCCTAGCCCACCCAATAAACCAACAAGACCTTTAATGATGGAACCAGTGCCACCCATAGCAGAGTGCACTCCCCACTTACGCTCTAATGAATTAATCAGCGCATATGCAGAGCTCACTGAAAATGGATTACCGCCAATCAGCAGGGGATGGAAACTCATTACCTCTCTTAATTGTGGGTCTTTAATATATTTCGCTACTAAGCTATAGAGATTATTCCAAGCCCGCATCTTAATCAGATTAGGCATTGCCTGGACTAAGTCTTTGACACTATCAAATGCAACATCACCTAGATCCTCGAAGGCCAGCTTATAACAACTTTCCGCCTCATCTAAAAAGCGCAAATATCCTGGCAAATCTTTAGGGCTAAATTTAGCGACTTCAAGCTTCATGCGCTCTAAATCACCGGTGTAATTAAAGATGCGTCCATCAGAAAAACGAATTTGGTAAAAAGGATCCATCGCGCGAAGATCGACGTCATCAGACATCTTCTTGCCGCACATCTCCCATAGTTCTTCTAGTAAAAATGGGGCAGTAATAATCGTTGGGCCAGCATCAAAGGTAAATCCGTGGCGACGATGAACATAAGCACGTCCCCCCGCACTACCCAATCTTTCCAGAATCTGAACTTCGTAACCCTTAAGCGCCAATCGAATAGCAGCTGCAAGACCGCCAAAACCCGACCCGATTACCAATACGCGTTCAGGATGATTGCCATAGCTATAAGACGCTACATTCTCCGGTATCTTGAAGTGATCGACCTTTTGGTCCATCAGATTTCCTTCAAGTCAAATCTCCGCTGATAAATACTATCAGTGGAGTAATGGTCATTAGTTTTTGGCAATTTGATTTCCATCCTTGGGCTTGCTGCTTGTAGGAGCTAAGAATGGATAATCTGTCAGCATGCTTTTACCTAGGAGTGGCTTATTCACCCCTTGATGGCAAGTAGCGCAGTTTGCTTTGGCAACATCACCGTCAGGACCCTTACGATTGTCGGGTGATATAGAGGCTAGAGGACTAATGAAAGTAGTATTCACATCCTTAAGCATCTGAATACCATGCCAAGCCTGGATACGTTGTGGCGTACTTTCTTCCCAACTGTTGAATGCGCGACTGTTATGACAGTAGGTACAGTTCACACCAAGAGCGGTAGACATATGGGACATCACACCATAGACATTTTCCGTAGATTGCAAAGAGGCCTTATGACCTGTAGGCAGAGCAGTAGATCCCAGGGCTCGTGCAGCACCCGCATTTGCTACAAAGTAACTTGAAAAGGGTTGATTCGGTAACGAAGAGTAGCCATTTGTTTTTAATGCATCATTTTGGCCGTTGGCATTACCCAACATATTGCCACCCTTCTTTTCCACTGGATTAAACCAAGCATTTTGTGGCACGTTATTACCACGATGGCAGGTGTAGCAAGTGACTCCCGTTGTCTTCACGTGATCACCCCAATTGCCATTAATGCTCTGATTCATCTGAATCATTCTTCTAGCAACATTTTTTGTATAAAGCGAGTCATCTGCAAAATTGGCTACGTTATGGCAATAAGCACAGCCTTCTTTAGGAGCGACCCATGAGGTCATTGACACCATAAATGCACTAAATTGAGCAGCGCTCAGATTATTTAAGACTTTGACATTTTTATAGACAGCGCCTGCTTTTGGGCCATCTGGTGAAGAGGGCATTGGAGCTGGCAACTCATTAATTTTGGCTAACTGTGCATCGGTTCTTGGATTGTTCACTTGATCCATACCAGTGCCGCGATAACCGGTTTGTTTTGATTCAACAGGCGGTCGTTCGCATGCCGTCAACATCACCATTGCAAAGATACTCAATGCAATCGATATTTTTTGAGTCAAATTTTTCATTTTTTGTCCCCTTTAGCTACTGGGGCAGCTGGCGCTGTTAAAGCTGGGTCAGCCACAGTCCCATATATTGCTGGGTATGCAGGAGCAATATTATGTTTTACACCCCATTGATACCAGTTATCTACTACCGTACCAGTTAACAAGATTCCAATGCCGCCAGTTAATGGTGTTAAAACTGCAAACCACCAAGCCCAACGGTGAATAGATTCCATCGTGGCATTAAAGCCCATGGTCCATCTCCAAAACAACGCAGCTCTTTCAGATGCGGTGCCTCGATCAACAATCTGCTCAATCTCTCTTTCACCACCAAAACGACTTACGGCAAGAATGGTTGCGCCATGCATTGCAAACAAGAGCACTGAGCCGTATAGAAATACGATTGAGAGCATATGAAATGGGTTGTAAAACAAATTGCCGTAACGAATGGATAAAGCAGATGTCCAATCTAAGTGAGAGAAGATCCCAAAAGGAACACCTTCGCTCCAGCTTCCCATCAATACTGGACGGAATAAGCCGAGTACTAAAAATAACCAAATAGCAGAAGCAAATGCCCAAGGTACATGAGTACCCATACCTAGTGCTTGTGCTCTACGGAATGTACGCAACCACCACAACATAATGGAGATGGTTGTAAATAAACCCACAATTAACCACCAACCTCCTTCATTCATTGGGGGGAATGTGAGTCCATACTTAGGTGCCGGTGCATCAAGCGATAACCAAAATAGTTTTTTTACAAACTGCAAGGGATTCCAACCCACTTGGGCCAGCATATTCATCCCAATAATGAAAAAGGCAGCCATACCAAACATCAAGGATGCGACGCCAAGACGTCCCAGGTATACGGGGCCCAATTGCGCATTACCGATGCGACCCATCAGATGACTAAAGCCAATCGTCTTTGTTCTCTCACGCATGTCGTATGCGTTAATTGGAACGCCATGACTAGCGGGGCCAGTGACTTGCGTTTGTGTAAATAGATTTTGATATTCCATCATGCTCTCCGCATATTCAATTCAGATATAACTATCCCCAGATTGGCAAATTCAACCACCATGTCCACCACTCCGGCCATCCCTTAGTCCAAAACGGTCCGCTAATCACGATACATACAGCACTCCAGAAGACTGCTGCTAAAGCAAGAAATAAACCGAGACGATGAATGCCAAGGGTTCCAACGGAGTAGCCCACAATATCTCTAAAGAAGGTATCTTCATGCTCAGGTGTTTTAACTGGCTGACCAGGCTGAGGATTAGTGGAAGACAAAATCAATGCGCCATGCAATGCCAGCGCTAAAGTGGTGGTGAAAAATAAGGTCACTGCAATCATATGTGCAGGGTTGTAATGAAAGTGTAGATACTGATAGCCAGTATTCGAGACCCAATCTAGATGACTCAAAATCCCGTAGGGGAATCCATAACCCCATGCGCCCATGAGAAGCGGCCTGATTACTACTAGAGTGAAATAGGCAAAGATTGCCATGCTAAAAGCTGCTGGAACATGTAAGCCCATGCCAAGCTTGCGCGAAATCTCAACCTCTCGCATTGCCCAGGAACCAAATGCGCCTAGTGCGCAAATCGTAATGAGCTGCCATAAGCCGCCCTCCATAAGAGGAGCTACTCCTAGTCCGTACTTAAGATCTGGCGGAGCAATATTAATTTGCCAAATATTCCACACCCCCATTTGAGATGTGCCCCACAAAATCATTGCAGTACCTAAGAATGCAAAGAATATGGTTGTCACGCCAAAAAATCCAACGTAGAAAGGACCTACCCAGAAATCAAATAGATCTCCGCCGATGAGGGTTCCACCGCGAACGCGGTATTTCTTTTCAAAGTTGAGCATGGCCATTTAGCGCCCCTTACATAATGAGAAAAAATCTCAACACTAATTAATCGTACGTAGACGAATATCTATCACTAGAAATTCGTCTACGGTTTGTACATCTGATTACTTCTTCGCTGCTGCGATTGCTGCTTTGTACTGCTCTTGACTCATTCCATCCAACCATTTGTATTGAACAGTGCTCAATAAAATGAGATGAATCATGGCCGCCAAAGCAAAGAGAAAAACGCCCTGTGCAACCATCGCACGTAACGGGTCGTATAACTTCCATACTCTCCACATAATATTTCTCCTAATTTAAGTAAGACATAAAGCTATAGACACCTGACTCTACTGACTTAAAGAATGAAGCTCCGTCAGATTCTGAAAATAACCAACTTTTTCGTGAGGCAGGCAACACAACCAAAATGAGCGCCACCATAAAGATCACCACATAACTAATTAAAAAAATAAACTTGAAGGACATGGTTTCCTGCAGGTCATTTTTGTTGATTAAATTTGTATTGGTCTTCATAAGAATTACTCCCTTTAGCTGAGCTATTTACTTTCTACTTACTAATGCATCAAAAGAACCATGGACGCCAAGCCCATACAAGTATGTGCGCGACGACTGCGATTGCAACAAACCCTAAAAGACCTTGCACATAAAATGCATGGAATTCTTGAGCCTCTGCATCGGTAAGCCCAGATATAGATCTGTTTTCACTCATGATGACAACTCCTTGAAACTGACCTTACGGTCTTTTCTACATCACCCCTGTAGATTT
>CANCIL010000086.1 GCA_947378095.1 Betaproteobacteria bacterium | reverse complement strand
GTATGCAAAACTGCGATTGCAAAAATAATGCTTGCACCAAGCTCTGTCGGGGTAAAGTTCATAGCAGAATGTTAGCAGGTGCTTAAATACATCAAGAGATTGTTACTTAAGGAGATTTTGGTGAAATTGAAGATTGGATACCAGGAGTTGATTGCTCGCGCGATGGCCGAAATTGAAACTGTACCGCTTGAGGAGGCTCAGCAATTATTGTCTGACCCCAATACCGTATTTATTGATATTCGGGATGTGCGTGAGTTAGAGCGAGAGGGAATGATTCCGAATGCTTTTCATGCGCCAAGAGGCATGCTTGAGTTTTGGGTTGATCCGGACAGCCCTTATTACAAGCCTGTATTTGCGGATGGCAAACGCTTTGTCTTATATTGCGCTTCCGCCTGGCGTTCTGCCCTAGCCACTCATGTATTGCAGAATATGGGTCTACCAGGAGTTTGTCATTTAGAAGGGGGCTTTAGCGCTTGGAAAAAGGCGGCATTACCGATTCAAAAAAAGTCGACAGAGAAAAGTATCAATCCTCAGTCTTAATATGAATCTAGAATGCATTTACTAAGAACAATTTAAAGGCCATTATGAGAAAAGTAGTGTCACAGTTTGGAGAAGGCCCCCTTCAGCAAAAACTCAGTACGGGTAATTTGCAATATTTATCTGATGCAGAAGTTTCTAAAGGAGGCTCTGGTACAGGACCATCGCCCCATGAATATTTAGGCGCCGCATTAGCAGCTTGCACCAGCATGACTTTAAAGATGTATTCTGAGCGTAAATCCATTCACTTGAAAAATGCGATCGTGACAGTCGATATTGAACGTCATGATGATGTAGAAATTTTTATACGGGATATTGAATTGATTGGTGATCTTGATGATCAGCAGCGAGAGCGTCTATTAGAGATTGCTCAAAGATGCCCTATACACAAAGCATTGGCTGGAGAGATCCAAATAAAAACCCAGCTGGTAAATTAATACCAGCTGGGCTGTTGTAATGCTAGGCCATAGCGGCCTGAAGTCTTTTAGTTAGGGGCGTTTGCAGGCTTTTTATTTTTACCAGCGTCGTAGCCAGCGTTGTACTCAGAAGCCTGTTCTTTTTTGTATGCATCATAGATATAACCGGATGCTGCACCAACAGCTGCGCCACCTACTGCGCCCCAGATTGGATTACCGTGGAAAATAGCTGTGCCGATTGCACCAGCAGTTGCACCAATTGCACCACCGGAAACGGTACGTTGTTCTGTGTTGCTCATATTAGAGCAACCTGCAATAGCTAGTGTTGCTGCAGTAATTGCGATTATTTTTTTCATATTAACTAATCCTTTGAATGTAATTTGAGTTAGCTGGTGTGCTTAGATTATTTTTTGGCGCAAGGAAAGCGCATTGCTAAATAACCAAGTGCAGTTCCTGCAGCAGGTTTATCAGCAGTTTGTGGATTTTCACCAGCCCACTTCACAAAATCAGCAATGACATCATCACGCTTAGGAGCAGGTTGGTTTACACAGATAAACGGTTTTGCACGTTGTGGGTGACGTGTTGCTAAATACGTTTCATAGATTCCGCTGGTGTAGCCAACGCAAAAACTACGAGATTCAGGACTAGCTGGAAGCTTGCAAGTGGTCACTAATTCTTGAGTGCTTAGAACCTTGATTTGTTCTTGTGCTTGAGCTTGAACAGTGGCAGAAATCGCGCCAAGAGCGGCTAAAACAACTAGGGTTTTTTTCATCGGTTTTCCTTAGGGTGTATATAAATGAATCATAAACCATCATATAGCCCTAAATCATGCACTAGATTAGTGCAAATTGCACCTAAATAGATTTTTATATTCCCCATAATGATGCATAAAAAAAGAGGGGGAATTTCGTGGAAATCTTGAAATCAGGTAGTGATGCTTTATTTATCTTGCTTGGCGCCATCATGGTTCTGGCGATGCATGCCGGCTTTGCATTCTTGGAGTTAGGTACGGTTCGGAAGAAAAACCAGGTGAATGCCTTGGTAAAAATCTTGGTCGACTTTGCGGTGTCAACGATTGCGTATTTTTTTATTGGCTACAGCATTGCGTACGGCGTGAACTTTTTCTCTGGCGCTGAATTGCTGGCAGAGAAGAATGGTTATGAGTTAGTGAAGTTTTTCTTCTTGCTCACATTTGCTGCTGCGATACCGGCCATTATTTCTGGTGGAATTGCTGAACGCGCTAAATTCAATCCACAACTGATCGCGACATTTATCTTGGTGGGCTTTGTCTATCCCTTCTTTGAAGGAATCGCCTGGAATCAACACTACGGTATTCAGGCTTGGATCAAAGGCCTGACTGGTGAAGAGTTCCATGACTTTGCTGGATCTGTTGTAGTGCATGCCGTAGGTGGTTGGATTGCCTTGCCTGCTGTGATTCTTTTAGGTGCGCGTCGTGGCCGCTATACCAAAGAGGGTCAAATTTCTGCGCATCCACCATCCAGTATTCCCTTCTTAGCTTTGGGCGCATGGATTCTTGCAGTGGGTTGGTTTGGCTTTAATGTGATGAGTGCACAAACTATCGATAAGATCAGTGGCTTAGTGGCTATGAATTCTTTGATGGCAATGGTTGGCGGTACTTTAGCTGCATGGGTGGTTGGTCGTAATGATCCAGGCTTTACTTACAACGGACCACTTGCTGGATTGGTGGCAGTTTGTGCAGGCTCCGATTTAATGCATCCTGTTGGCGCATTATTTGTTGGCCTAGTTGCCGGCGCATTATTTGTCTACATGTTCACTTTGGTACAAAACCGCTGGAAGCTCGATGACGTACTGGGTGTTTGGCCATTGCATGGCTTATGTGGTTTATGGGGCGGTTTAGCTGCAGGTATTTTTGGCACTAAAGCACTAGGTGGCATTGGCGGTATTACCTTTACTGGTCAACTAATCGGTAGCGCCTTGGGTGTTGGTATTGCCCTGATTGGCGGCTTTGTGGTCTACGGCGGACTCAAGGCAATTATGGGCATTCGGATGTCGCAAGAAGAAGAATATGAAGGTGCTGACTTAAGCGTGCACCGAATTTCTTCTTCACCAGATCGCGAAACAAGCTGGTAATTTTTGAGTAGAAGTAAGCCATGATTCATCCCTATAATGAGTCATGGCTATATATGAACTAGACGGAATAGCCCCTCAGTTATCTGAGGGTGCATGGGTTGCTGAAAGTGCTGAGGTCATCGGCAAAGTAGAGCTTCATCAAAATGCCAGTATCTGGCCTAAAGTAGTTGTCCGCGGCGACAACGATCTCATTCAAATTGGCGAGGGTAGCAATGTGCAGGACGCTTCGGTTCTTCACACTGATCCTGGTTATCCACTCATCATTGGTAAAAATGTCACTGTAGGTCACCAAGTGATGCTGCATGGTTGCCAGGTTGGTGATGGCAGTTTGATCGGCATTGGCGCAGTGATTCTGAATGGTGCAAAGATTGGTAAGCATTGTTTAGTCGGTGCCGGTGCACTCGTTACTGAAGGTAAAGAATTTCCAGATGGCTCCATGATTTTGGGTTCGCCAGCGAAGGCAGTCAAAACCTTAACCCCCGAGCAGACTGCGGGCATCGAAGATATCGCTGGTCGCTATGTCAAAAATGCACAACGTTATCTCATGACACTTAAAAAGATTTCATAGACATTGCTCTACGTATTTAATGTAGTCCTGCCAGTATTTGCACTCATATTGATTGGATATGTTTGTGGTCGCACAGGCAAATTAGGCGCGAGTGCCTCTACAGAATTAAATCGCTTTGTGGTTTGGCTAGCCTTGCCAGCACAGCTTTTTAATTTTGCTGCGAATAGTGGGTGGCAAACCCTTTGGCAGCCAGGCTTTATTGGTGCATTTTTTCTTAGTTGTTTAGTGGTTTTCTTTTTAGTATTCATCATCGGTCGTTATCGTGGACAAGATTTAGCAGCGGCTAGTTTTAATGGCTTAAGTGCCTCTTACTCTAATACGGGTTACATGGGCATTCCGCTATGTGCATTAGCACTTGGTCAAGATGGCTTAGCTCCTGCAATTATTTCTACATTTATTGTTTTTGTAATGTTTGCTTTGGCAACCGTATTGATTGAGATCGGTATGCTCTCGCATAAAAAGTCCCATGAAATTTTTTGGAGTGCCACTAAGTCTCTTTGTACCAATCCCTTGCTTATTGCTCCTGTGGCTGGCTTGTTTTGGTCTGCAAGTGATTTGGTTTTATATGATCCGATTGCGCAAGTCATTTCTTTCTTGGCGGCTGCAGCCACACCCTGTGCACTGGTATCTATCGGTTTATTCTTGATGCAAAAAAGCGAAGCTGCTCCCGTTCAAACATGGAGCATTACTTTTGCTAAATTAATCATTCAGCCCGTGATTGCATGGGTTATTGCAGGCCCAGTGCTGCAGCTCCCGGCGCTATGGGTGAATGCCATCGTCATTCTGAGTGCCTTGCCCACAGGTACAGGGCCGTTTATGTTGGCACAGTATTACAAGGCTGATGGGAGTGTGATTTCTAGAGTAGTACTAATGACGACAATAGGATCCTTAGTGACCCTCTCCCTTTTCCTGTGGTGGAATGGCAGGGTTTGATCCCTCGGAATCAATCTGTTTTTCCCAAGACGCATCCATAAATGCAGGAAGCTTCATGCACTCATTAAAAATTCTGAGAAGTGTTGGGTAGGGATTGATATCCATCTTCGAGCCAAGTGCATTAAACAACTGCGGTACCAAGCAAATATCGATTAAGCCGGGTTCATCTCCATAAGCAAAACGCCCCACTCTCGAATCATGCTTGAGTTGCTTTTCTAGGCTAACTAAGCCAAGCTCTATCCAGTGTTGATACCAAAGGTCTCTGGACTCATTATTAATATCCAGTTTTTTTAGGTAGCGTAGAACGCGAACATTATTCAGTGGGTGGATATCGCATGCAATATCCATGGCTATAGAGCGAACCCAGGCGCGATCAAGCGCTGATTTTGGCAATAGTGCAGGCTGCGCTTGTATGTCTTCAAGATATTCAACGATGGCTAGAGATTGATGAATATGTAAATCTCCATCTTCCAAAAAGGGCACTAGGTGATTAGGGTTTTTCTCCCCATAGGAATCACTCCATTGTTCGCCGCCATTCTTGAGGAGGTGAACGGGAATGATTTCGTAGTCCATGCCTTTTAGGTTTAAGGCAATCCGCACACGAAAAGCAGCAGAACTTCGCCAATAGCTATAGATCTTTGGTTTCATCAACGGGCTTTCATGGAAGGCATGATGATTAGTATATTGAGGACATCTTATTTAGGCCACTCAATAAAGTGCTTTAGACTTCAAGTTATGGAACAGATCAACTTTTGGATTGGCATTATTGCAACAATGGCCTTTGCTGTCACTGGCGTATTAGCTATTTCAGATCGAGGGGTTGATCTGTTCGGCGTTTTGGTTCTCGGGCTGATTACGGCGATTGGAGGCGGAACCATTCGCGACATTATTTTAGAAACGCCGATCTTCTGGTCACAGAGCCAAATTTATGTCTGGCTTGCCTTGGGCGCCAGTGTGCTTGCCTTCTTCGCAGAATCTTTTTTTACACAGCCACAAATTTATCGCTCGATGTTGTATCTCGATGGCTTTGGTGCTGCTCTCTTTGCAATTGGGGGAACAGATAAAGCTTGGAATATGGATTTTGGATTACCAGTGGCACCGGTAATTATGGGTGTGGTGACTGCTATTGGTGGTGGCTTATTACGTGATGTATTGGCCGGCCGTAAAACACTTTTGATGTCAGATGAGCTCTATGCCATTCCCGTAAGTGTCGGGTGCATTGCTTATGTTTTGATTTTCAATTATTGCCCGCAATATACCGTTGAGGGATCGGTCATCTGTATGTTGGGTATTTTTGGTTTACGCGCAGCTGCCATTCATTGGGACCTGCGCGTACCCAAAATATTTATTACTAAAACGCGCTAACAGCACCGTCACTACGGGGATCCCAGCCGCCACGCAAAGTGCCCGATGGATCACGAATGATGCAGCCAGCATGACCAACGGTTTCATCAAAAGCATCTAGCATTTCGATTTCATGTCCCATGGCGTGTAACTCTTTTGCTACCCATGGGCTAAAGCGAGATTCCAGTTTTAAGCTATCGCTGGTTTGACCCCAAGTGCGCCCAAGTAACCAGCGCGGTCTACTAATCGCATCTTGTGGATCCAGGCCATAAGTGGCAGTGCGAGTAAATACGGCGCATTGCGTTTGCGGTTGACCATCTCCACCCATCGTGCCATATACCATCGAGCGACCATCTTTAAATAAAGCCATCGCAGGATTCAGGGTGTGAAACGGTTTGCGGTAAGGCTCAAGGTGGTTGAGTGTTTTGGGGTCGAGCGAGAAGCTGCATCCACGGTTCTGCCAGTTCACGCCTGATTTGGGCAACACAATACCAGCGCCAAACTCGTGATAAATACTTTGAATAAAGGAAACACAGTTCCCGTCACCATCAATCACGCCCATCCAAATAGTGTCAGCTGGACCTTTGCCTTGGCCCCATGGGAGCGCTTTATTAGGATCAATATTCTTGGCTAACTTCTTCAAGAAAGCGGGTGATAAGAAAGACTGTGCATGTTTTGTCATGTAAGCTGGATCAGTTACAAATTGATCGCGAATCTTAAAGGCTTGTTTAGTTGCCTCTACGCAATGATGTACATATTCAGTGCTATCGACTTTGAAACGCTTTAAATTCAGTTGATCCAAAATACCAATGATCATCAGCGATACCACTCCCTGAGTAGGCGGGATCATGTTGTAAACATTGCCTAAACTATGCTTTAGTTCAAGTGGATCAATGAGTTTGGCATGGTGGCGATGAAGATCGGCTAATCGCAGAGGGGTGCCAATGTCGGTCAGCTCTTTTGCAATCAGGTCAGCTAAATCACCACGGTAATAATCTTCAGTTCCTTTTTTTGCAATTTGGCGTAAGGTGTTTGCAAGGCGACCTTGTTTAAAGATACTGCCAACAGCCGGAGCCTTCCCTTTTACTAAAAAGGTCTCTGCGAATCCAGGAATCGGCGATAGCTCTTCACGTTTTTTGTCGGTCAAGCTAGATTGACTGAAGGTAACGGGTATACCTGCTTCTGCGTAATGAATTGCATCAGCCAATAGACGAGAAAGCGGAATCTTTCCGCCTAAGCCCTGCTTAGAGAGTTGATGTGCAGCGCCCCATCCAGAGATGGTTCCAGCAACAGTGTTCGCAGCCACTGGACCACGAAAGGGAATAGCTTTGGTGATGCCGCGATCTGCATACCATTGTTTGCTTGCTAAACCGGCTGCGGCACCACAAGCATCAATACCACCCATGGCTTTTCCAGGAGAGTGAATCACCCAGAAAGAGTCGCCGCCTATTGAGTTCATGTGAGGGTAAACGACCGCAATGGTTGCTGCTGCAGCAACCATTGCTTCTAGTGCGTTACCACCTTCTCTGAGTACTGCTAGTGCAGATTCAGAAGCGAGGGAGTGCGGTGCTACCGCCATCCCCCGAATACCCCATTTTGCTTGCATTACTAAACCCCTTTGTATTTATTCCCCAATCAATTGCTTATTTATTTTCGCGCAATTGACGTTCGATCTCAGAGCTAGAGTCTACTGTGATTTCGTTTTGTTCGACGCCAGCCAATGGATCAATGGATGGTCCGTTGGCATCTATCGCAACAGCGGGTTTATCAACAAAGTAAGTTACGGTTTCTGGGATAAAGATGATGATTGCAACCAAAATCAGCTGTA
>CANCIL010000085.1 GCA_947378095.1 Betaproteobacteria bacterium | reverse complement strand
CCTCCACAAATGGTGGCTAATATGCGGAGTGGCAATATGGATGGCTACTGTGTAGGTGAGCCATGGAATGCAAGAGCCATCTTTGATGGTATTGGCTTTACAGCTATTACAACACAAGCAATTTGGCAGGATCACCCAGAAAAGGCTTTAGGTACAACCGCTGACTTTGCTAAAAAATATCCCAATACCTGCCGCGCAGTTACAGCAGCGATTTTAGAAGCTGGTAAATATATTGATGCATCTACTTCCAATAAACATAAGACTGCGGAAGTAGTCTCAGCACCCTCATTCGTAAATACCGATATAAATGTTATTCAAGATCGAATGATGGGTCGTTATAACAACGGCATTGGAAAAACTTGGGATGATCCGAATGCCATGAAGTTTTACAACGAGGGTACGGCAACTTTCCCTTATCTTTCTGATGGCATGTGGTTTATGACACAACATAAGCGCTGGGGATTACTAAAAGACCATCCGGATTATTTGGCAGTAGCTAAAAAAGTAAATAATATTGCAATCTACAAGGATGCAGCCACTGCGTCTAAAACTCCATTGCCAAAAAGTGAGATGCGCTCTAGCAAATTATTTGATGGTGTTGTGTGGAATGGCACAAACCCTGCAGCTTACGCAGACAGCTTCAAGATCAAAGCATGAAAAAACAAAAACTCGTCATGATTGGCAATGGGATGGCCGGAGTTAGGACCATCGAAGAATTATTAAAGCTAGATTCCCAGCTTTATGAAATCACTATCTTCGGCGCTGAACCCCATCCAAACTACAACCGCATATTACTTTCTCCAGTACTTGCGGGAGAGCAAACACTTGAGCAAATAGTGCTTAATGATTTAGATTGGTACAAGAGCAATGGGATTCAATTGCATCTTGGCAAGAAAATTACCAAGATTGATCGTAAAGAGCGGACCGTTACTGCGGATGATGGAACTGTAGAGAGTTACGATCGACTTCTTCTAGCTACTGGTTCATTGCCTTTCATTTTGCCAGTACCTGGTAATAACTTACCAGGCGTAATAGCCTATAGAGATATCAAAGATACCAATGAAATGATTGATGTTGCTACACGCTATAAAAATGCGGTAGTGATTGGTGGAGGTTTATTAGGTCTTGAGGCAGCAAATGGATTGGCCCTCAGAGGAATGAGTGTTACTGTCGTGCATCTAGCCGAGTGGCTTATGGAGAGGCAGCTAGATAAAACTGCGGCCGACTTATTGCAGAAATCCCTAGAATCTAAAGGATTAAAATTTCTGCTCCAAACCTCTACCGAAGCAATTATTCCGAATACAGCGGGTGATCGAGTTGGCCATATCCGTTTTAAAGGTGGATTAGAGATACCTGCGGATTTAGTGGTAATGGCGGCAGGCATTAAACCCAATACTTCGCTTGCAGAGTCTGCCGGTCTTCATTGCCAACGCGGTATTGTAGTAAATGACACATTACAAACATTTGATCCTAGAGTCTATGCAGTAGGAGAATGCGCCAGCCATCGTGGCACGGCCTATGGATTAGTTGCTCCATTATTTGAGCAGGCCAAGGTCTGCGCAAATCATCTCGCAGAGCATGGCATTGGTCGTTATGAAGGATCTGTCACATCAACAAAACTCAAAGTAACCGGGGTAGATCTTTTTTCTGCTGGGAATTTCATGGGTGGTGAAGGTACAGAGGAGATTACGCTTGCTGATCCAATTGGCGGGGTATATAAGAAATTAGTTCTTAAAGATGATCGTCTAATAGGCGCCTGTATGTTTGGCGATACAGCTGACAGCACTTGGTATTTCAAGCTAATGCGAGATGCACAAAGTATTGCTGAAATTCGTGATACGTTGATGTTTGGTGAATCTAATATTGGTGATGTAGGCCACCAGGGTCACAATAAAGCAGCAGGCATGACTGATGCGGATGAAGTTTGTGGCTGCAATGGTGTATCTAAGGGTGCAATCGTCAAAGCTATTCGTGAGCAGGGCCTCTTCACCCTTGATGAGGTTAAAAAGTGTACTAAGGCAAGCAGCTCTTGCGGCTCGTGCACAGGTTTAGTAGAGCAAGTATTAATGAATGTTTTGGGCACAGACTACTCAGCTACCCCAAGAAAAAAATCTATCTGCGGATGCTCAGACCTCTCTCATGATGAAATTCGTCAAGCTATTCGGTCAGGCCACCTGATTTCCCAAGAGCAAGTTCGAAGCGAATTAGGATGGAGAACGCCAAATGGATGCGCAACTTGTCGCCCTGCCCTAAATTATTATTTAATTTCTACGTGGCCGCATGAAGCCAAGGACGACCCACAATCTCGCTTCATTAACGAGCGCGCTCATGCCAACATTCAAAAGGATGGTACTTACTCTGTTATTCCAAGAATGTATGGAGGATTAACCACCCCTGCGGAGCTTCGCAGAATTGCTGATGTCGCAGAAAAATATCAAGTGCCAACAGTAAAGGTAACTGGTGGTCAGCGCATCGACTTACTTGGCATCAAAAAAGATGACTTACCTGCAGTCTGGAAAGAACTAGATATGCCTTCAGGTCATGCCTATGGAAAATCGATTAGAACAGTCAAAACCTGCGTAGGAGATGAGCATTGTCGTTTTGGCACACAATCTTCGATGAAGATGGGCGTCAATCTTGAGAGAATGCTTTTTGGAATGTATGCACCTCATAAGGTCAAGCTTGCAGTCTCAGGATGCCCCAGGAATTGTGCTGAAGCAGGCATTAAAGACGTTGGCATTATTGGCGTTGAGTCAGGCTGGGAGCTCTATATTGGGGGTAACGGCGGAATCAAAACAGAGGTTGCTGAATTCCTTTGTAAGGTTAAAACCGATGAAGAGGTTCGCGAATATTCAGGAGCATTCCTTCAACTCTACAGGGAAGAAGCTTGGTACTTGGATAGAACTGTTCACTACCTAGCAAGAGTAGGAATGGAATACATTAAGCAAAAAGTGGTGGATGATGTAGATAGCCGTAAGGCACTCTATGAAAGATTACTTTTTGATCTTAAGGACGCCCCAGACCCATGGAAAGATTTTGAACGAGCTGGCGTCGATATTCGCCAATATAAAACCATTCCAATTGTCGAGGCTGGCAATGTCTAACTCATCAAAAACTCAAATCTGGCAAAAAATAACTACTGTAGATGAGATCCCCATATTGGGATCCCGTATCATTCAAGCCCCTGCAGGCCAAATTGCCGTCTTTAGAAATTCGGAAAATGAAATTTTTGCTGTTTTAGATAAATGCCCTCATAAAGGTGGCCCACTTTCCCAGGGAATTGTTTTTGGCAAAACCGTCACTTGCCCTTTGCATTCTTGGAATATTGATTTGAGTACTGGCTGCGCCATAGCTCCAGATGAAGGTTGTGCAAAATCTTTTGAGGTTAAAGTGGAATCTGGCGTAGTTTGGTTGAACCGAGAGGAACTAGACATCCCTCATGCCTGAAGTTAAAAGCACCTGTTGCTACTGCGGCGTTGGATGTGGCGTCATCATTGAAACTACCGCTTCCAGCAATGGGAAATTAGAGCTTACTGGAGTACGTGGAGATCCTGATCATCCTGCGAACTTTGGCAGGCTCTGCAGTAAAGGCTCAACCCTTCATCTGACTGCAAATCCTAGCCTCCAGAAACAAGCACGCCTTGGGTCGCCAGCCATCAGAAAAGTCAGAGGCAAAGATCCAATCAATGTTTCTTGGATAGACGCGATTAATGTTGTTGCTAAGAGATTTGCAGACATCATCTTAGAACACGGCCCAGAATCAGTTGGAATTTATGTCTCGGGACAATTGCTCACGGAAGACTACTATGTGTTCAATAAGCTAATGAAGGGTCTCATTGGCGCTAATAATATTGATACTAATTCCCGTCTTTGCATGTCTAGCGCCGTTGCTGGCTATAAACAAACTTTAGGGATGGATGCGCCACCGTGCTCATATGAAGATATTGACAATGCTTCGACAATCTTCATTACAGGATCCAATACGGCTTTTGCACATCCCATTCTTTATAGAAGACTTGAGGATGCTCGCAAGAAAAATCCTAAACTTAAGGTTATTGTTGTAGACCCGAGAAGAACTGATACAGCAAAAGAGGCGGATTTATACCTACAAATCCAGCCAGGAACAGATGTTGCTCTATATCATGGCATGCTCTACATCATGCTTTGGGAAAAGTGGATTGATGAGTCTTATATTAAGTCTTATACAGATGGGTTTGATGCACTCAGAGATTTGGTCAGAGATTTCACTCCAAAAGCAGTGAGTGAAATTTGCGGCATTAAGGAAAATGATCTATACGAAGCAGCTAGGCTATTTGCCACCTCTCCTGCAACGCTATCAATGTATTGCCAGGGCTTAAATCAGTCAACATCAGGCACTGCTAAAAATGCTGCTTTAGTCAATTTGCATTTGGCTACTGGTCAAATCGGTAAAGCGGGTGCAGGCCCCTTCTCCTTAACTGGCCAACCTAATGCAATGGGAGGCAGAGAAGTTGGTGGTTTAGCTAATTTACTTTCCGCTCATCGTGATCTTGCTAATGCAGAACATCGCGCTGAAGTAGCTGAGCTATGGGGAGTACATTCTGTACCGGAGAAACCTGGACTAAGCGCAATTCCCATGTTTGATGCTTTACGTACTGACAAGCTAAAAGCCATTTGGATTGTCTGTACTAACCCAGCACAATCAATGCCTGATCTCAACGCAGTTCATGAAGGTCTAAGTAAGGCAGAGTTTGTAGTAGTACAGGAAGCTTATGCCCACACCGCAACAACACTCTATGCCGATGTCTTACTGCCAGCTACTACCTGGGCCGAAAAGGTTGGGACAGTAACCAATTCCGAGCGCAGGATCTCCAAAGTGAATCCTGCTATTGATCCTTTTGAATCCGCTAAGCACGACTGGGAAATTGCATTAGAAATTGCACGCGCCTTAGAAAAACTTCTACCTGGAAATCGTAAAGAAGGAATAGCCACACTCTTCCCATATAAGAGCCCTGAGGATATTTGGAATGAACATCGCGCAAGCACAGCTGGACGAGATTTAGATATTACCGGGCTGAGCTATCAAATTCTCGAGGAGCGCGGCCCCCAACAGTGGCCCATGACTACAAGCGACTATTTTGGTAAGAAAAGGCTTTATGAAAATGGCATTTTTCCTACGAAAGACAAGAAAGCGCATTTTATTGCCGCCCCTTATAAGGCAACTGCTGAGTCAGTCGATGCTCGCTACCCATTTGCCTTAAATACTGGTCGCCTGAGAGACCAATGGCATGGGATGAGCAGAACAGGAAGTATTGCAACGCTCTATGGCCATGCTCCAGAGCCTTGTATTGAGCTATCCCCAAAAGATGCAGGCAGAATGAATTTGACCAATGGTGATTTAGTTCATGTCACTAGCCGAAGGGGGAGCGAAGTCTTTCCAATTAAAGTATCCGAGGATATCGCTTCTTCACAAGCTTTTATTGCTATGCATTGGGGCTCTGAATTTATTTCAGGCGCCGCCGGAAAGTCTCCAGGACGGGGTGTAAATGGCCTAACTTGCAACGCAATCGATCCAGTCTCCGGTCAACCAGAACTAAAACATGCTGCTGTCAAAATTTTGCCAGCAAACCTCCCTTGGCAACTTGTTGCCTTTGGACTATTCCCAAAGAATGAAGCATTTTCTATACAGAATAGCTTGCGAAGTTTTCTGCCATATTTTGATTCAGCTCAATGTGTCTTATTTGGCAGAGAACAAGATAGCGACCTCATTGGCGTGTCATTTAAAGCTGCCCACCATGGGGATCCAAAAGAAGAAACGGACTCTATCGCCACACTGGGATTGCAGGAAGTAATCAAGGCGTTCAAACTAAATGAAGACTCCCAAGAGTCTGTAATGCGCTATTCAGATAAGCGTAGAGGGGTTGTAAGACTAGTTCGAATAAAAGACAAGGTCTTATCAGCCATACTAACAGGGCCCAAAGAGAGTCTAGCCAGTACAGCATGGCTCAGAGAATATTTAGAATCCGGCCTTGATGCGAAGGCTCTCGGGTGGTCACTCCTGATGCCTGCAAGCAAACCGCCTATCGAAATCAAACCCAAGGGCAAAGCCATTTGTAATTGCTTCAATATTTCAGCTGATGCAATGAGGCAATCATTAGCGTTGATGCGTCCTGGGATCGATCTTGATGAAGCTTTATCCAAACTGCAAGCAGAAACCTTATGTGGCACTAACTGCGGATCCTGTAAGCCCGAAATCAAGCAAATTATCACTAGCTTTCTGAAGATAGAAATAGCAGCATAATCTTGTAATGGGTATTACTTCATACTTAAAAGTTATTGGGCGCGGAGCTAAGGGCGCCGGCGATCTCGATCGCGAGCAGGCTAAGGATGTATTTGGCCAAATTCTGTCTGGCAAGGTAAGTGATTTGGAGTTGGGCGCCTTCTGCCTTGCGATGAGAATTAAAGGGGAGTCTGTTGCAGAATTAATGGGATTTATGGATGCACTTCAACCTGAAATTCAAAAACTAAACCCAGGATCCCGCCCCTGCATTATTTTACCCAGCTACAATGGCGCTCGCAGACAAGCAAATTTATGCCCTTTACTAGCTGGCCTGCTCTCAAGCCTTGGTTTTACAGTTATCGTTCAAGGAATAGAAAAAGATCAAACAAGGGTGACTAGTTATGAAATTTTTGAAGCACTCGGCTGGCCAATACTCAAATCTCAAAACGAGTTTAAGGAACTTTTACAGAAGAATAGTCCCATCTTTTGTCCCTTAAGAGTCATTTCACCAGCGCTACAAAAATTACTGGACGTGAGAGAGCGGATCGGCTTACGTAATACTGGACATGTTCTAGCCAAGTTGATTAATCCATTGAACCAAGATGCTTGGCAGATCTCTAATTACACTCATCCCGAATATCCAGAAAAACTGAAAGAGTACTTCCAGCTAAGTCTGGCTAACGCTATCCTAATGCGGGGTAGCGAGGGCGAACCTACAGCATCTCTACAAAGACTGCCGGAGATGCACTTCTTACCTGCCAACAAAGAAGAAAAAATAAGCCCTGAGGAGAAATTTCTAGACTCCGATCCTTTTGTCAATGTTGATGCTAAGTCTACTGCAATAGTTACAAGCAATATCCTTTCAGGAAAGATTATCTGCCCAACATCAATCATGAGACAAGCTAAATTAATTACCTCTATGACTGGAATAATCTAATTCAATGTTAAAACTAATCATGCGCTTGCTATGGATTTCTATTGGAGCAAGCATCGCTCTTGGTTTAGCTCTTTTTCTAACTCGAGTAAATGAATCACCATTAATGCTTGCTTCTCTGGGTGGATCAACTATATTTCTCTTCGGACTGACGAGCGCCCCAGCAGCTCAACCACGGGCCTTATTCGGCGGACATCTAATCAGTGCCTTTGTTGGAATTGCTTGTTATCAATTATTTAGTGATGCTTTATGGGTTTATTTACTTGCAGAGGTGGTTACCCTAGTGCTTCTTTTACTCACTCAAACAGTTCATCCACCAGCTGGAGCAAATCCTCTCATCATGATTCATGCGCATGGTGGATTTAGCCATCTCCTACTTGTCGTTTTGGCAGGGGTTACTATCCTTGCTATTTCAGCAGCTATTTGGAGTCGCTTAACACCTGGAAAAGGACTGTGCTATCCCGTCAAGTGGAATGAGCCCTCACCTTCCTCAAAAGACTGGAGCGTTTGGGCTTAAAAGATTTTTTAGATCAGAAATACATTTTATAAAACGTATGGCCCCTGACAAT
>CANCIL010000084.1 GCA_947378095.1 Betaproteobacteria bacterium | reverse complement strand
GTGAAATCACATTTGAAGATTTAGCCCTTGGATCTCAAACACAAAACCTTGCACAAGAGGTGGGCGATTTTGTTCTACGCCGCAATGATGGATTATTTACCTATCAACTCGCAGTGGTGGTGGATGATGCTCTACAAGGTATTACCCATATTGTTAGAGGCGCAGATTTACTAAGTAATACCGCCAGACAAATTCATTTACAAAATGTCCTAGGTTTAGCAAGACCACAATATTTGCATTTGCCACTCGTACTAGATGAACAAGGCGAAAAACTCAGCAAACAAACCTTAGCTATGCAGATTCAGACGCAGACAGCAAAAGAAGCTCTTGCAGAATTACGCAAAGCAGGAAAACATTTGGGATTAAGTGATTTACCTGATGGAGAGAACATCACCATCAGCGAGTGGCTTCTGGCAGCCACTCAAGCCTGGGGCAGTAAATTACCGAAGTAATTACTGAGTTTATTGCTGAATTAGTTATTTTTTCTTAAAGCCACCAAGCAAAGCACCAACCGCTGGCTTTGCAGGAACAATACCCACTTTTTTAGCCTCTGGAGTAGCCGTTGCATTACCAGCACTTGGCTCAATGTCCTTAGGAGCAGATGGCTCATAAGGCTTATAGAAAAACGGGTCTGACATTTTTGCTGGCACGCTAGAGTGGCTGCTTGATCTACTTGGAGCTGCAACACCTTCGGGTAAAGGCTTCACATCCAATTTACGCTTCATCAACTTTTCAATATCGTCGAGTAAGCGCTTTTCACTAGCATCGACCAATGCAATCGCATCGCCCTTGCTACCTGCGCGACCTGTTCTTCCAATGCGATGAATAAAGTCTTCTGCGTTGTAAGGTAATTCATGATTAATTACGCATGGCATATCTGGAATATCCAAACCACGAGCCGCTACATCGGTTGCTACTAAAACTTCAATCGCGCCCGACTTAAAAGCATCTAGCGTGAGAGTGCGTTCACCCTGACTCTTGTCGCCATGAATCGCACCCGCTTTAATACCATCACGCTCTAGAGCACGCGCCAACTTGGCACAACCTAAACGGCTATTGGTAAAGATGATGCATTGACGTGATAAGCCCTGGCGAGTCCGAGACTCGAGCACACTCACAATGGCGCGCTGTTTATCGCTGGATGACACCATATGCACCACTTGCTTTACGGTATCTGCGGCGGCATTTTGGCGCGCAACTTCGACCGTAACGGGGGTACGCAAATAACTTTGCGCCAGCTTTTTAATTTCCGGCGAGAAGGTTGCCGAAAACAGCAGGGTTTGTCTTTGCGCAGGAATTAAATTAATGATGCGCTGTAGGTCTGGCAAGAAACCCATATCCAGCATGCGATCAGCTTCATCTAGTACCAATAATTCCACCTGAGATAGGTTGGCGACTTTAGATCCAATGTGATCTAACAAGCGTCCTGGGGTGGCAATCAAAATCTCCACGCCATTACGCAGTAACGCGACCTGCTCTTTCATATCCACGCCACCGTAGACCACGGCAGTACGTAAATCGGTGTGCTTGGAGTAACTAGCAGCATTCTCAGCCACTTGCACTGCCAACTCACGCGTTGGGGTCAGCACGAGAGCGCGAATAGGATGGCGTGCTGGTGATGCGCTATTGCTAGCATGACGCAAAATCTTTTGAATAATAGGCAATACAAAAGCGGCTGTTTTACCGGTACCGGTTTGTGCTGCACCCATCAGATCACTACCAGCTAATACATGAGGAATTGATTGCGCCTGAATTGGCGTAGGAATGGTGTATCCCTGCTCAGATACCGCCTTTTGAATCAGGGGATCTAAACCAAAATCAGCAAAAGTGATTGTCGCTGCAGGAGTGTCATTAGGGGCGGCAACTTCACCAGCCCCTGTAGAAGAAATAATTTCAGTAGCAGTATTTGTCAAGGTAACTTACAGAATGGCTGCAATGCCGGCCTTTGCAGTGGCAGCATCCTCAGCCGATTTAACGCCGGAAACGCCGACTGCGCCGATGGTATGACCATTCACTTCGATATTGACGCCACCTTCCAACATGCCTGAGACATGGGGAGCAGATAAGAATGCATGGCGACCGTTATTAATGATTTCTTCGTATACACGAGTTTCGCGCTTACCCATTGCAGCAGTACGTGCTTTTTCTTGTGCGATGTATGAAGACAATGGCGCGCAACCATCACGACGAATCAAACCAATCATATGGCCACCTTCATCACAAACAGCAATAGTCACTGCCCAATTGTTTGTCTCAGCATGCTTATTAGCAGCATCCAAAATCTTTTGAACATCAGATTGAGTAAGGTAAGGTTTAGTAGCTAACATGGTGAATCTTTCTATCTCGAATATGTTTTAGTAAATGCAATAAAGTGCAGCAATTATAAGGGGTATAGGGTTATTGGCCGATAAGCAGGGTCAAGTTCTTACTTTAAGAACTCCTGAGCTGCTACAACACCACTTTCCTTCGGCTTATAGCCCATCGCACCCAAGCTCATTTCTGCCCCACTCAGGGCAGCCATCAGACTTAACTCATTGCAATCGCCCAAGTGACCGATACGGAAAATCTTCCCTTTGAGCTTGCCAAGACCTGTACCCAATGAGAGGTTGAATTTCTCTAAAGCGTGTTTGCGCAATACATCAGCATCCATTCCTTCAGGCACTACAGCAGCAGTCAACACTGGAGAATACGCACTGGAATCTTGGCACTGATTTTCTAGGCCCCAAGCAGCTACCGCACGACGACATGCCTCACCCAAACGTTGATGACGGGCAAAAATATTATCGAGACCTTCATTCATCATCATGTCCATCGCCTCATGCAAACCATACATTAAATTGGTGCTAGGTGTGGTTGGCCAATAGCCATTTTTATTGGACTCTAAAATTTCATCCCAAGCCAAATAGGATTTAGGAAACTTGCTGTGCTTACTAAGCTCAATCGCTTTGGGTGACAGTGCGTTAAAGCCAATACCCGGTGGCAACATCAAGCCTTTTTGTGAGCCTGCAACCGTAACATCAACGCCCCACTTGTCATGCTCATAGTCCGCTGAGCCCAAGCCAGACACGCTATCTACGATCAGCAAGGCAGGATGTTTAGCAGCATCCATTGCTTTTCGAACAGCGGCAATATTGGATGTCATGCCAGTAGATGTTTCATTGTGCACTACACATACCGCTTTGATTTCGTGTTGAGTATCTTTGCGCAAACGCTCTTCAATCACTGAAGCATCAATACCCCAACGCCATGTATCTTTACCGACCTTACCAATCACCTCAGCCTGCAAACCAATTTTGGCGGCAAGCGCTCTCCATAAAGCGGCGAACTGACCAGTCTCGTAAAAAAGTACCTTGTCACCAGGATTCATAACGTTCACTAATGCCCCTTCCCATGAACCCGTTCCCGATGCGGAATAAATGATGACTGGATGCTCTGTCTTAAAAATCTTTTTGATTCCTGCGAGCACCTTCAAACCAAAAGCACCAAACTCAGGGCCGCGATGGTCAATGGTCTGATAACTAATGGCACGCAAAACGCGTGGAGGTACTGGGCTTGGCCCTGGGATATGTAAAAAGTGACGGCCGGATGAATGATTGTCTAGTTTCAGCATGTTTTGTCTCACTGAGTTTTTGGGTTAATAGTGGCATTAGTGTACGGTAATTTTTGCCATTTTTCCATTTTGTATGCAAAAAGTGTATTTAAACAAGCGAAAATAAAGCCAAAATAGGGGTTTATTTATGATTTGTGATGCCTTATCATTATTTTGTATACAAATTAAGGTATTTGCATGACCCTCATAGAACAGCCCAGCTCACAAAATTTGCATGAAGCCACTTTCCAGTCCCTTAAGTCATTATTGGTTGAGGGAAAAATTGCCCCTGGCAGCAAATTAAACGAACGTGAGCTCGCAGAAAGTCTCAATGTATCTCGCACCCCGATTCGGGAAGCGATCCGCAGATTAGCAGCCGATGGCTTAGTAGAGCTGATTGCCAATCGCGGCGCTATTGCAGTGCAACTGAGCATTGAAGATGTGATGCATACCTTTGATGTCATCGCTGAACTAGAAGGCTACTCTGGTGAGTTGGCGGCTAAGAATATTAATGACAGCACCCTCTCTGAATTAGAAGCCCTTCAGTATGAAATGATGGCTTCTTACGCTAGAAGAGATTTATCAAGTTATTACAAACTCAATTTACAGATTCATCGTCTGATTAATCAAGCAGCCAATAACCCCGTCTTAGCCACTCTGTTTTCTCAAGTCAATGCGCGTATCGAAGCGCTACGCTTTCGCTCCAACCAAGATGGCGTTAAATGGGAAAAGGCAGTGGAAGAGCATCAAGAGATGTTAGATGCCCTCAAGGCACGTGATAGCGCCCGGATGCGCAAAGTCATGATTACCCATGTCACCAATAAGCGTGATGTTGTAGTGCAGTTACTGAAATCCGAAGCCAACAGACAAGCCAATACACAGGCCAGCACATTATGAACAAGCCCGTTGATCTCAATATCCTCAAAGATGTGATGGCGGATCAAGCGCTATTAGCTAAGCGCTTACGCCAAGAAACTTCTGGTGAAGTGATGACTGATATTGCTAGTCGCGGTCGCTATGCAACCGATGCCTCTATTTACCAAGCCATGCCTGTTGCGGTGTTTGTACCAAAGACAGCAGAAGACATTGCTACTGCAATTCAGATTGCAGCTGATCTACAGGTACCCGTATTACCAAGGGGTGGTGGCACAAGTCAATGTGGCCAGACTACTGGTACTGCCCTCGTTATTGATAACAGCAAGTACTTTAGAAACATTCTGGATCTCAATCTTGATCAAGACTATGTCGAAGTTGAGCCTGGCATCGTACTAGACCATTTAAATGCTCAACTTAAGCAACATGGCCTTTGGTATCCAGTAGACGTCTCCACCGCTGGTCAAGCTACGATTGGCGGCATGGCTGGAAACAATTCTTGTGGAAGTCGCTCCATTGCCTACGGCAATATGGTGCATAACGTTTTGGGAATTGATGCTTGGTTGGCCAATGGCCAGATTGGTCAATTTGCTAATTACGCTAATAGTTCTGGTATTGCCAAACAGTTGGGTGATTATGTAAAGAGTTTGGCTAATACATTACAGCCAGAAATTGAAGAACGCTTTCCGAAAGTACTCAGACGGGTGGCAGGATATAACCTGGACATCTTTCATCCTCAAAGTGAATTGCCCTACACCCAAGACGGCAGCGTTAATCTAGCGCATCTCTTAGTTGGCAGCGAGGGAACACTAGCCTACTTTAAATCTCTCAAACTGAAACTGTCGCCACTAGCAGGCCATAAAGTATTAGGCATTGTGAACTTTGCTAGCTTCTATAAGGCGATGGATAGTGCGCAACATATCGTGAAACTCGGCCCGACTGCAGTTGAGCTCGTTGATCGCACCATGATTGATTTGGCTCGCAGTAATCCGAGCTTTAAAAAGACCATTGAAACGGCACTGATTGACCCCCGTGCACAAACCCCAGAAGCGATTTTGTTGGTTGAGTTTTCTGGTGAGTCACAGGCACCACTCCTCGAGAAACTCAAAGCACTTCAGGAGCTCATGGGTGATTTAGGTCTGCCTGGCACAGTGGTAGCTATGCCAGACGCCAGCTTACAAAAGAATTTATGGGAAGTACGCAAAGCAGGACTCAATATCATGATGAGCTTGAAGGGTGACGGTAAACCCGTGAGCTTTATTGAAGATTGCGCCGTTCCGCTCGAGAGCTTGGCTGACTACACCCAAGCACTCACAGAGGTTTTCTCAAAATATGGATCGCGTGGTACTTGGTATGCACACGCCTCTGTAGGAACACTCCATGTACGCCCTATATTAGATATGCGCAGAGATGGCGCACAAAAGATGCGTGCGGTTGCCGAAGAAGCCTCTGAATTGGTGCGCAAATATAAAGGGGCCTATAGCGGTGAGCATGGCGATGGCCTATGTCGTGGCGAATGGATCTCCTGGCAATTTGGACCCAAGATTACAGAAGCCCTCGCAGAAATCAAACATGCGTTTGATCCCAATGGATTATTTAATCCAGGCAAGATTATTAACCCACCCAAGATGGATGATGTCAGCAACTTCCGTTTTCCGCCAAGCTATAAGGTCATCCCACTCCAACCTGCACTAGATTGGTCTGCCTGGAATGTGCAGAACAATCCCGTTACAGAAGAAACCAGCGCACCAGGAACGGGTGGCGATCCTGCCATGGGCTTAGCCAAAGCAGTAGAGATGTGCAACAACAATGGTCACTGTCGTAAGTTTGATGCAGAAGTAATGTGCCCAAGCTATCGCGTTACTCGGGATGAGAAACACCTGACACGTGGTCGAGCCAATACCTTACGCCTAGCGCTATCCAATCAATTGGATGTCAAAGAAGGCACTTCTCCCTTGGCAAGCGATGCTATTAAAGAAGTGATGGAATTGTGTGTGAGCTGTAAGGCCTGTCGGCGTGAGTGCCCTACTGGTGTGGATATGGCTAAGATGAAGATTGAGTTCTTATCTGCCTATAAAAAACGTGTAGGACATTCATTGAGAGACTTGGCAGTGGCGTATTTACCAAAGTATGCCTCCATGATTAGTGCTACCCCTCTTCTACCAACCATCCTGAATTTGCGCAATCACATCGCGCCCATTGCGAAGCTACAAGAATGGATCATGGGTATATCTGCACAAAGAAGTTTGCCAATCTGGAGGAGCAAAATCTTTTGGAGTGATAAACAATCTATTAGCGCTCATCAATTTAGCTCTGAGTACTTAAGTAAAACAGGTGGCAAAGGCGTTGTGCTTCTTGCGGATACTTTTAATGCCTACTTTGAAGATGAGAATCTCAAGGCCGCCCTGCAAGTACTCAAAGCCGCTGGGTATCAAGTGCATATTCCACACAAGAGTCAAAGCAAGCCCAAGACTGAGACCGCAAATACCTGCTCAAAAGAGTTTTGCTGTGGTCGAACCTACTTGGCTGCTGGCATGGTGGATAAAGCCAAAGAAACTCTTGATGAATTAGTCGATCACCTGGCGCCCTATGCTGAAAAAAATATTCCAATTATTGGGCTCGAGCCTTCTTGCTTGTTTACTCTTAAGGATGAAGCGCTAGTAATGGGTTTTGGTGAAAAAGCGATCAGTGTTAGTAAACAAGCGCAGCTCTTAGAAGAATTCTTAGCCAATGAAGTAAAGGCTGGCAAGCTACAACTTAAGCTCAAGGCCGCTAGCAAGCCTGTACTCTTTCATGGCCATTGCCATCAAAAGTCTTTTACAGCAGTCATGCCTGCAATGGAACTACTCAAACTCATTCCGAATGCAGAACCTAAACTGATTGAATCTTCCTGCTGCGGTATGGCAGGTAGCTTTGGTTACGAGGCAGAGCATATTGAAGTGTCCAAGCAAATGGCTGAAGCCAGTCTATTGCCCGCAATCCGCAAAACACCGAATAGCTGGGTAGTGGCTGATGGTACTAGCTGTCGTCATCAAATTGCCGATGGTACTCAAAGAGAAGCCATACATATCGCCAGAATCTTAGCAGCCCATCTCTGATGAGAACTATCTAGCGGACGATGCCGTAACCCACCATAAGGAGCGTGCCAGTCAATAGAGCTGGCACTAAGCGCTTGGTGGGTTTAGATACCATCACACCAATACTCAGAACGCAAATCAGAATCCTAATCCAAGCTGGCACTGTTGCCATCAAACCGATCGGAAACAAAATTAATCGTACCGTCAAGGCAGCGACCATTGCATAA
>CANCIL010000083.1 GCA_947378095.1 Betaproteobacteria bacterium | reverse complement strand
TCTCAATCTTGATCAATTCCACTCTGGTGATCAGTAATTACTAAAAAACTATCTTCGGGTAGTTTTTATTCGCAACTCATGCATTTGGTGCGTTAGCAACCGTTTAAGGTCAATAGATATGAAGTCTGCTGATCTAAATTCTTATGATTTTGTAATGAAAAAGCCCTTAGATTTTTTAGAGGCTTCCACATTTTGGTGGGCTGGGCGAGATAGGTTTCGTCGTAACTTCGTTTTCAAACTCGCGACCAATGGATTAAAAGCTATGAAAATATATTTTCTGTAAATCAGGCAACTAAATTACTCTCAAAATCCGAGCAGTCTTTGATCCCGCCCTCAGAGCCTGATAAATACGGGCTTTCAATGCTCTTAATAAAAGAGCGGAAAATAGGAGCAGAGGGTTTTAATATCGCAAGGTGTTTTTAAATCAATTCTCTTGGAGATTAATTCATGAAATGGCGTAATTCCTATGCATTAGTAGCTGGATGTACGGTGGCAAGTTTGACAGTAGTAGACGCTCAAGCTCAAAGTGCCTTTGCTGGCTTTTATGGGCAGGTTTCCACTGGTTATGAAAGTAATCAGTTGGGTAGCTTATCTGGTTCTGCCACAAACACGCCTAATCAAAAGACAGACACCAATAGAAGTGCGCCAAGCCAAACTTTTGGAGGCGCTCCGCTAGTCCTTGGGGCGGGGTATTACTGGCAGGCTAATGACAAGTGGTTAATCGGTGTGGGCGCAGATTATTCGGCGCTATCGCAAACTACCTCACCAATATCTGTAAGCGACACTAATGCCTCTGGTAACAACAGCCTCAACTCAGGCGAAACAGCTAAAGGTAATGGCTTAAGTGTACAGCTCTCTAATCGCTTTAATTTATTTATAACACCAGCCTATGCGATTGATAAAGATAAACTGGTTTATATCAAAGCCGGCTATAGCCAAGTCACCGCTCAATATAACCGGAGTACTTCTTTAACTAGAACAGCTAATGGCGTATCGACTACAACTGCAGCAACAGGGGGAAGCCAATCCTCCAATCAAGGCGGTTACCTCATCGGATTGGGTTATAAGCAAATCATTACAAGCGGTTTATATGGTTTCGTGGAAGCTAACTATATGGGCTATAGCGCTCCTAGTTATAGTTATTCAACTTATAGCCCTGCAGCTGTTAGTCTTGGCAGATCCGCTAGCGAAAGAACCGTAACTACTAGCTTTGCTAGTCTCAACTCCTTCCAAGCTCTAGTTGGATTAGGTTATGCGTTTTAGGATGACATAGTCATTTAATGCATGCCAGCCACTCCGAGGAGTGGCTTTTTATTTAATAGACTTTATCCAAAAATGCTAGCCCCGTGCTAGCCCAGCACAAAAGAAAAGGGACCACATTGCTGTGATCCCTTATGTACTGGTGGGTCGGGCGAGATTCGAACTCGCGACCAACGGATTAAAAGATTTCAAATTGTGTTTAAACAGTACCTAAGACATTGGTCTAAACCTGTCTAGAAAGTGCCGCGGTATTGACGGGTGGATATTTGGATCGGATTGGCATGAGATGGACGTCGAATTTTGTCGACAGGAGCGTCTAGTTACGGGACGGTGGTTTGTCGGTTGTGTTGCTATATTTAGGTTGGCCTATGAATTGTTATTCCAGGTATGTCTAATTTCGCAATCATAATTTGGCCATTAGTTGAATCAGTGCAGTAAATGATTTTATTTTCTTTTCCACCAAATGCAAGATTAGTAAGCGATGTTCCCGATATGCCTTTAAGGATTTCAATGGGTTCAGCAAGGTGATTCAATATCCAAATATAAGCAAGCCCAGGGTTTGCTATCAGTAAATGCCCTTCATCATTTATTGCTAATCCATCAGGCCCACTAGGGCCGTAAGATGTAAAGAACTGCCCCGTTTTTGAGATGGAGCCATCCAAAAGAAGAGGCATTCTCCATACGCAGTTGCCACGAGTGGCCGCAACGAACAGAAACCTCTCATCTTTAGATAAGGTAATCCCATTGGGGCTGGGCACATTCGATAGCAACTGTTCTAGTTTTCCAGCTGGAGATAGGCGATATACCCTTCCGGTGGGGTCATGCAGGCCGGTCTGACCCTGATCCGTAAAGTACAGATTTCCATTGGAATCAAAAGTCAGATCATTTAATCCTTTAAATTGCTCAGAATTTTTTGATGTGAGGTAAGGGCGAACAACACCTGATTTTGTATCTAAAGCCATTAAGCCATTTGCATAATCGGTGATTAATAGTTCAGTAGCATTCATGAACTTCATTCCATTAGGTTGCCCGTCCCATTGAGCAACTAGATCCCATTCGCTCTTTTGGTCAATGCGAAATACTCTCCCATGAGGAATGTCGGTTACAAATAAGTTACCCACTTCATCAAATACTGGACCTTCCAGAAATGAGTCACTCGCTCGCCCGCCTTGATTAACTTTGCTCCACTCTGTCAGTTTGGGTTTGCGAAAGCGATCAGGAAGCCTTGACCAGACTTCCAATGTTGTAACTTTTGGTGGACTGCTAATGAACATAAAGATAAATGAGATAAAAATGCAATCTAGTTAAAACCATACAATACTGCAGGATTGCTTACCAATATTTTTTCTTGCAGTGCTGCACTAGATGTCCAAATAGCAATTTGATCCATCATTTTTGCGTCATCTGGTTTTTCATTGGCTTTTTTGGTCGGATGCGGCCAATCCGTTCCCCAGATTAATCTATCGGGCGCTATTTCAATGTATTTTCTGGCAATCAAATTGGTATCACCAAAGTCATTCTGCTTGCTGGTAATGTAAGCTCCAGTCAATTTGATCCATGTATTGCCTGCATTTAAAAGATCTGCGTACATTTTGAATGATGGGTGATTAATTCCATTGGGCTGAGGGGGTTGTCCGAGATGATCAAAGACAATTCTGCTTGGCATCTTTTTAAAAATATCCATGTAGGCCAGATTTTTATCCCCAGTACCATTGATCTGTATATTCCACCCTAGAGGCGCTATTCGCTGGGAAAGAGGCAGCATCATCTCAGGTGTGACGCCCACTAAAAAGCTGAGGTTAAATCGAATGCCTCTCACACCAGCGGCATGAAGTCTTTCAAGCTCTTTATCGGTTACATTGGCATCAACTACACAAACGCCCCGAGAATTATTTCCCATCTCTCTTAATGAATCCACCAATAGTGAATTATCAGTTCCATAAGTTGATGGCTGAACAATCACATTACGCTGTAAACCTAACCTTCTTTGCAATAAACGATAGTCAGCAACGCTCGCATTTGGTGGCAAGAGGGTTGCAGTCTTATCGGCAGGGTATTTATTGTTATAGATATGGTGATGGCAATCGCATGCTAAAGCGGGAATTGGAAAGTTAGGTACTTCAGTGCCTGTTGAGAATGGAACGGCAGTTGGAATTGGGGCTGTATAGGCAGATTTATACGTACTTGAGTTGCAACCACCTATGGCGCCCAATGCTGCTGCGGCACCTAAACCTATAAGCAGCTCTCGTCTTGTGTGAGATGGAATGTTGTTCATAAGAATTTACCTGTATATAGCTATTGTTTTTCAAATGCCGTATTGGCCGCAATTTTTCCCCAGTTTTCAGTACTCTCTTTGAGTATTTTTGCGAAGGCTTCACTGCCAATTTGCTTTGGTTCTGCGCCCATTCCCTCGGAAAAGGATTTCATATCGGGGGTATTCATGGCTATAGCAATTTCTTTTTGCAATTTAGTGAGCACTAATTGAGGCGTGCCCTTAGGTGCCCATAAGCCAGTCCAATTTATGAGCCCGTTCCACTTGACCCCGGACTCGGCAAAAGTAGGGACATCGGGTAATGCTGGAATACGCTTTTCGCCGCTAATCCCTAACATGCGTAATTTGTCTGCTTTTACATTACCCATGAGTCCTGTTGTCGAGGCGAACTGAAAGTCAACGCTATTAGATAAAACGGCTTGGGTTGCTTCAGCTGCACCTTTAAAAGGGATGGCCATAAAGTTAGCGCCCACCGCGATACCAAATGCTTCGCCGACAAAATGAGGCGTTGTTCCAGCGCCACCCGTTCCATAAGTGACTTTATTAGGTTCTTTTTTAGCATCAACGATTAATTCATTTAATGTCTTGTGTTTGGATTCAGAGCTCACAACTAGTCCCATCGGGACAAATACAAATGCACTGACAGGCATCAAATCTGAGCTATGGTCAAAAGGTAATTTTTTAAAGATATGGGGAATTAGTGAGTAGGTCGTATCATTGGCCACCAAGTTATATCCGTCGGGATCAGACTTTGCAACTTGGTTAACGCCAATAGTGCCAGTAGCTCCAGCTTTGTTTTCTACAAAAAATGTTTGGCCGGTTTGCTCGGTTAGTTTTTGGGCAATTTTTCGAGTGACTACATCTACCGCACCGCCAGGAGCATAAGGGACGATGATTTTGACAGGTCTAGCTGGGTAGTTTGTTTGTGCATTCACAACTGGATTAGAAAGAATGCCTAAAGACAAAGGAAATAGCACTGCAATGAAAATCTTTTTGCTAAATGTCATTTTGAGCTTTCGGGTTCATTAAATACTGGTAGCTACTGGTAATAAAACACTAAGGATATTTTTTGCTGCTCCAACGCCCATATTGATATAGGCATCTGAAGTCACACCGCCAATATGCGGGCTTAAGATAATGCGCTTGTTCCCCTGAAAGGCATGTCCAGCAATCATTGGCTCTGCTGCAAAGCTATCGAGCGCAGCCATGCTTACTTTGTTAGATTGGATTGCATTTAGTAGATCCGCTTCATTAATCAGTCCACCACGAGCGGTATTAACAATAATGACCCCATCCTTGCAAAGACTTAAGGTATTTTTATTAAGAAGATCTTTATTTTCTGTAGTTAGCGGGCAATGAAGTGAGATTGCATCAGACTGCTGCCAAATTGTCTTTAAATCTACTTCTTGAATATAGTCTGGAAGATTTTTTGCATAAGGATCAAATCCTATAACCCGCAAGCCGATGGCATTGCACATCTTAGCAAAACGTAGGCCAATAGCTCCAAGACCAATGAGGCCAAGGGTTTTTCCATTCAACTCTAAAGTTTTAAATGTAGCCTTATCCCAGTGGCCAGAGTGCATGCGCTCATTTAGATGAACTGTAGATTTTGCGCAGGCCAATAGTGAGGCTAGTGCATGTTCGGCAACTGCGGCAGCATTTGCACCAGCAGCTGCAACTACCTTAATACCTGTTCGAGTAGCGGCCTCCTTATCAATGGTGTCAGTTCCGCTGCCATGTTTGGAGATAACTTTTAGGGCAGGGGCTGCATCCATCATTTCAGCGGTAACTTTTCCGTAACGCAACAGAATAGCAAGCGGATTATGCTTTTTGCATAAGGCCAGAACCTCCTCAGGTTGAGGAGATTTTCCGGCGTAGATCAATTCAAAATCTTTCAGTAATTCAACCGCCGGAGCAGCAAGATCTGCGCCTGTAATTAGAATCGCTGGCTTTTGGCTCATAGGCTTTCTCCTGCTTTGAGTACCCCTGCAGCAACCAATGCCGGATTAAGCCAAGCTGCAGCAGTTTTTCCAGTCTTAATAGCAGCGATTCGACTGGCTTCGTCGTCTACCTTCTTTTGAGCGAGTGGTAATAAAGAATCCAACTTATCTTTTTCAATCGCAACTACGCCATCACAGTCAGCTACGATGAAATCTCCAGCATGCACAGTTACTCCACCAATAGAAATTGGGTGACCGATGCGGCCTGGTACATTTTTCGTGGGGCCATTCGGATTGGTACCCACAGAAAATACTGGGTAATTCATTTCAGCCAATTCATTGCTGTCACGTACTGCTCCATCAATTACTACACCAGCAATGCCTAGTTGTTGGCAGGCTGTAATCATGATAGTTCCCATGAGCGCGGCAGTTTGATCTCCTTTGCCATCAATCACCAAGATATCACCAGGTTTTGCAAGAGACATTGCAGCATGAATCATGAGGTTGTCACCAGGACGAACTTCAACAGTGAGCGCTGGGCCAGCTAGTTTCATTGAGGGGCGAAGCGCACTAATACGGCCATGCAGGGCGCCGCGACGATCGTTCACATCGGAAAAAATAGAAGGGGCAAATTTAGATCCTTTTGCTACCAATTCAGGAGAAGTGCGTACAAAATCAGTTTTAATATTTAGGTTTGACATAATTTTTTCTTTATTGGTTAATTGAGTAAATACGATTAATCAAGTTTGGTACCGGAATCTTTAACAACCTTTCCCCAGCGAACCAAATCTTTAGATAAGAGATTTGCAAATTGCTCAGATGTGCCACCGAGCACATCCCCACCATCGCCCATAAGTTTGGCTTTGACTTCGGGTTGCTTGAGTATTTGATTAATATTTTTATTGAGCTCTTGAACGATATTGCTTGGCGTTCCGGCAGGTACCACAAAGCCAAACCAGGTAATCGCTTCAAAGCCCTTAACTCCCGACTCAGCAATGGTTGGGATATTAGGAAGTGAGGGAGAGCGAGTAAGTGATGTAACAGCTATAGCACGTAGACGCCCATCTTTAATTTGACTCAGTGCAGTGGGGATTGATGATGCGTAAACCTGAATTTGACCGCCCATTAAATCTGTAAGCGCTTGCGATGAACCCTTGTAAGGAATATGTTGAAGCTTGATGCCTGCTGACTTTTGTAAAAGCTCCATTGCTAGGTGTGCAACAGTTCCATTTCCTGGCGAGCCATAAGTCACTTGCCCGGGTTTAGATTTTGCTGATGCTGAAATATCTGCAAAAGTTTTGTATGGAGAATTTTCAGGTACCACTATGACTAAGGGTGCAGATGCCAAAAGCACTACAGGTGTTAAATCTCTTACGGGACTGTAAGGAAGCTTCGCATATAAAGTCGGGTTAATTGCCAAATTACTGGTTTGGCCTAAGCCAATGGTATAGCCGTCCGGCGGTGATTTGGCAACAGAATCAATTCCTAAATTTCCTCCGGCACCGGGCTTGTTATCTGGTACTACAGTCCATTTAAATGTGTCGGTTAGAGCTTGACCAACTGTTCTGGCAAAAATATCTGTACCGCCCCCTACGGGAAAGGGAACAACTAATTTAATTGGCTTGTTGGGATAGGGTTGTGCAAGTGCAGTTGCGCTAACTAATGAGCACATCAGAGTCAACAGTAATGATTTGAGATTTTGCATTTAGCGCCTCATTTGGGGTTGAAATGAACCTCCGCAGACTTTATGATGTTGTTTCAATATTTACAATAGTGTTTCGACAGGCGAAATAAGGTCCATTTAGTGAAACAAAATTCAAGTAAATCCTCGCTTCCACCTGACCTCCCATTACAGGGCGAAGAGTCTTCAACTGGAACCGTGATGTCAGTCACCAAGGCGCTCAACTTATTGGAGGCGTTCGGCGGAGTAGATCAGTCCCTTCTTTTGACTGAATTAAGTAAAAGAACGGGAATGCATAAGACAACTGTATTGCGATTAGCTAGAACGTTAGCTGAAAAGAATTACTTGGTGCAAAAGGAGAATGGTAGTTGGCGCTTAGGTCGGTCTGCAGGTTGGTTGGGCGCTTGTTATCAGGCTACCTTTGATGTGCATGACATAGTGGAGCCAGTATTAAGAGAGCTCACTATCGAAACTGGAGAAAGCGCTTCTTTTTATGTACGAGAAGGAAGTCAACGCACATGCTTGGCGCGTGTTGATGGTCCCCAAACTATTCGTCATCATGTGCGTGTTGGTATTGGGTTGCCTTTAAATTTAGGAGCGCCAGGTAGGGTAATACTGGCGTTTTCTGGAGAGCAAGGTGAGCCTTATGAATCTATTAGAAAAAAAGGCTATCACCTCTCTCTAGGCGAGCGAGAGCCAGAAGTATCTAGTGTATCTGCACCAATTTTTGGTGTTGAATGGAAGCT
>CANCIL010000082.1 GCA_947378095.1 Betaproteobacteria bacterium | reverse complement strand
CGCTAATGCTTTTTGAAGATCAGTCATATTAATGAGGGCGGCACGAGAGGTGTTTACCAAAATAGAGTCTGGGCGCATTAAAGCCAGTTGATCAGCTGATATCAAACCTTTGGTACCAGGTCCTGCAACTAAGTGCAGAGTGATCACTTTAGATGTGCTCAGGAGTTCTTCGAGACTGACTGCCTTAGCGTTTTCGACTGCAGCCCTTTCGGGCGTCATGCGCGGACTCCAAGTGACCACTTCCATGCCAAAGGCTGCGCCAACGCGAGCAACTCGGCTGCCAATCGATCCTAGACCCATGACACCAAGTCGTTCACCTGCGAGCATTGGTAAGACTGACAGTTCATTACGCCAGCCGCCAGAAGAGATGAGTTTGTTTTCCTCAACCAGGCGCTTTGAAGCTCCGAGTATGAGTGCCCAAGTCAGCTCAGCAGTAGTTTCTTTGGAGGGACCTCCTGGCGTAACTGCAATCGGAATATTGCGTGAGAGTAGAGCATTTGAATCCAAGGTGCCATTGCGTTCACCGGTAAACATTAAAAACTTGAGTTTAGGTAAGCGCGCAATCAAGGCCTCATTAAACGGGGAGCGATCGCGAATAATAGCGATGGCATCCGCATCTTTAACAGCTTCATACAAGGCTTCATCACGCAAGGGTTCATGATGAATCGTGAGATTAGCCTGCTTCTCTAATTGATGCCAGTTAGAGAAGCGCTTAAGGGCACGCTCGTAATCGCCGAGGATGACGATGTTTGGCTGAGTCATGGTTCCGTCTTTTAAAAATTAGTCTGGAGTGCAAAGCTGAATGATTTGCTTGAGGTCAGAAGCCTGCCCCAATTTCCAGAGGGCAGAAATTAACTGTCGCGTTTTTTCTTTACCAATAATAGGCTCAGCAAGACTAGTAAATTTTTGTTCTAAGTTGGCATCGCTCATTGGATTCTCTACTGAGCCGATGGCGTTCTTCACAAATACATGTACTTCTTTGCCATTTTTAAGAAATGCCTTCACATCAACAGAGGCTTCGCTGATTGAGGTGTCAGTTGTTGCATTTACTTTGGCGCGAAGTGCCACAACATCTGCGCGGTTCACGATGTCATCTGCGTATTCACCTTCGCCAGCTTGACCAAAAATGAGACCCACTGCACAGCCATGGTAGACGCTGAACTTGCCTTCGAGCCCGTCTTTTGGGGTTTTCTTGCCTGTCAGTTCTAACACCAAGGGATGAACGCGCAATTCAATACGATCCACATCTTCTGCTTTAACGCCTTGGGCGCGCAATTGGGCGCAAGCATCAATTGCAGGGTGAATCACAATGCCGCAAGCAAAAGGCTTATAAGTATTTAAGGAGATCTCAAATGATTTTCCAAGGGCGCGATCGATTTCCGACCAGTCACATTTAGTTGAAACAGTTTGCATATAACCACGACCTGCTTCCAGCGCTTTCGGACTAGCGGTAAATCCATGCTTGGCTAAAAGAGCAGAAAGTTGTCCTGCGCGTGCTGCGCCACCAGGGTGAAACGGTTTAGTCATGGTGCCGAACTGTTCGCGCATACCAACAGGTTGGGATGCTGCAATACCTAAGGCCATCGTTGTTTTTTGTAAATCCAATCCCATCAGGCGGGAGCAAGCAGCAGCTGAGCCTAGCATGCCTGTGGAGCCGGTAATGTGCCAGCCGCGATGGTAATGATCTGGGTACATTGCGTTACCTACACGGCAAGCTACGTCAATACCCAAAATTAAAGAGTCAATCATTTGACGGCCATTGGCATTGATGTGCTCACCCAGGGCCAGAATGGCTGAGGCAACGGGGCCTGCAGGATGGATCACGGTTTTTAGATGGGTGTCATCAAAGTCAAAGGTATGTGAACTAATGCCGTTAATCAAGGCGGCGCCGCCCATATCTACCTTATCTTTACGACCTAAGATACTTGCTTGTGGCGCTGGCTGAAATTCACGAATAGCTGCTAAGGAAGATTCCACGCTTTCGTGGTTTGCAGCGCCGATAGCGCAACCGAGCCAATTTAAAAAAGTGCGATGGGCTTCATGCTCTACTTCTGGTGTCCAACCCTGACTTGGGTGTGATGTAACAAATTGCGCCAGAATATTAGTAACTGGTGGGGCATTTAAATCGGCTGCAGCAGCAATAGCGTGAGACATATCTTTTCCTATTTCGAATAAAAGTGATTTGGTGTGTTTGTAATTAGATTTACTTATTCAATTTCAATATTGCGATCTTTTGCAACCTTGGCCCAACGGGCAATATCATCTTTGATGTACGTTGTAAATTGTTGAGGTGTCATTGGCATCAAGGTCATGGCCTCACTGGTCATCTTTTCTGAAAAGTCAGGTAAGGCCAGCACTTTGTTCAGTTCCGCATTGAGCTTGGCTGTAATCGCCGGTGGAAGATTGGCTGGACCAACAATGCCGTACCACTGTTGACCATCAAAACCATTCAATCCGAGCTCCTTGAATGTGGGGATGTTAGGTGCTGCAGAGCTTCGCTTGGAGCCAGTGACTGCTAAACCGCGCACGCGATTTGTATTGATGTAAGGCAAAGCGGCAAACAAGGTTGGGAACATGGCCTGAGTTTGTCCAGCAAGTAGGTCTGTGTAGGCGGGTCCGACACCACGATAAGGTACGTGCACCATAAAAATTCCAGAGGCTAGCTTTAGTTGCTCCATGCCGAGATGAGTTAGCGTGCCCGGACCAGCAGAGCCGTAACTTAATTTGGCAGGATTTTTCTTGGCGTAGTCGATGAACTCTTTAAAGTTTTTAATTGGTAAATCAGGATTGATCACAAGAACATTAGGTGTTGCGCCAATCATGCCAATGGGTGTGAAGTCTTTAATTGCATCGTATGGAAGTCGACGTACGGCAGGGTTAGTGCCATGGGTTCCAACATAAGCCACCATGAGGGTATAGCCATCGGCTGGCGCTTTTGCAACCGCTTGGGATGCAATGGAACCGCCACCACCGCCCATATTTTCTACGACGACTTGTTGGCCAATCGAGCGAGATAACTTTTCTGCAAGGGTGCGTGCAATATTATCTAAGCCACCACCAGCGGCTACCGGGGCAATAAGCTTGATTGGTTTGCTAGGATAAGAAGAAGCCGTTGCTGGAGTTTGTGCCTGCGCATTGAAACTGCTGGCAAAAGTGATTGCTAGCAGTCCTAGGGATGATAAAAAAATCGGCAATTGCCGATTGAGTGATTTACACATGTCTCAGACCTATTTATTTTTATGAATTAATTTGCTGCGAGGGGATATTTTACTATTTATGGCGAATATTTTCTCGGTAAGCAACCATGCAAGCAACTTAGCTGACCTTGATATTTTTGCGGCTTGATTCTTCAAAAGGAATCGAGTCCAGATTGGGCTCTAACGCTTCTCGTTGATCAAAGACAAAGCAAGCGCCCTGGTAATGTGCTGAGCCAACTTCTTCAAAGTATTTGAGAATGCCGCCTTCCAGTTGATAACTATGCTCCATACCAATCTCACGCATGAAGAGACCAGACTTTTCGCAACGTATACCACCCGTACAAAAACTGACTACGGTTTTATCTGCAAGCTCTTCTTTATGAGCAATGATCGCCTCTGGAAATTCAGTGAACTTTTGAATATTAAAGTGCAGTGCATTTTCAAAGGTGCCGTAATCCACCTCAAAAGCATTGCGAGTATCGAGCATGACTACTGGCCTACCTAAATCATCAGTACCACGATCGAGCCACTCTTGTAATTTTTTAGGTTTGATGAAATTGGCGCGACCTTCTTCTGGGCGAATGCTCGGATGATTCATGCGGATAATCTCCGCTTTCAACTTGATCAGCATCTTTTTGAAAGGCTGCTGTTCAGACCAACTTTCTTTCGCTTCCAGAGTTTCAAAGCGAGTATCTGAGCGTAGCCAATCTAAAAAACCACGCAAGGCATCTTCTTTGCCAGCGAGGAACATATTAATTCCCTCGCCAGTTAACAGAATGGTCCCTTTGAGCTCACGGGCATTGCATTCATCCAGCATTTTGCTTCGCAGTGCTGGGAGTTCATCTAGGCTGACAAAAAGGTAGGCAGCAATGTTCAAAATCGGCTTCATGATCCCCCTATTATCAAGCAAGCCTGCCAAGGGGGTGGTAATCTTGGGACTTCATTTGGAGGAGACCATCCATGCCGTATTTGTTAAAAATTGCTCAAAAACTGCTTTTATTGAGCCTCCTGGCACTAGGAGTGAACAGTTTAGTAATTGCCCAATCAGCTGGACTGGGCGCCTGGCCAACCCAAAAGCCGATTCGCTTGATTGCGGTCTTTCCGCCCGGTGGCTCGGTAGACCAGGTTGCTCGTGTCTTAGCGCCAGCCTTACAGTCTGAGCTTAAGCAAAATGTGATTGTTGAAAATATTGGTGGAGCCTCTGGCGTCATCGGCACCGCTGCCATGACTAGGTCTGATCCTGATGGCTATACCTTTGCGGTAGTGTTTGATACCCACGGTGTTAATCCAAGCCTGAAAGATAAACTCCCGTATGACACTATTAAGGATATTGCTCCAGTGGTGTTAATTGGAACCTCGCCAATGGTGTTGGTCGCCAGTAAAAAATCTGGCATTACGAGTTTTAAGCAATTGGTAGACCTTTCAAAGACAGGCAAGCAATTTAGTTACGGCTCTATTGGTATTGGCAGCTTAGGCCACTTAGCCATGGCTCGTCTTGCAAAGCAGGCGGGCTTTGATTGGAACCATATCCCATATCGTGGTGGTGGCCCCTTGATGCAAGATGCTTTAGGCGGTCAGGTGGAATTGGCGGTGGGCTCAGAATTTTTAGTGAAGCCACACGTGGACAGCGGTGGTGTTATTCCTTTGGTTATTACCACTGCCAAGAGGTCACCCTCTTTGCCTAATGTGCCAACGATTTCTGAGAGCGGTTTCCCTGGATTTAGTGCGCCTGCATGGTGGGCTGTATTAGCCCCCGGTAAGACTCCGCCAGCAGTAGTAGATGCGATGAATAAGGCCTTAAACAAAGCGCTGAAAACCCCGGCTGTTGCTGAGAAGTTCAAGGTTCAGGGTATCCAAATTGTTGGGGGCACGCCTGAAGCCGCACAAGACTTTATTGGCAAGCAGATTGGTATTTGGGGTAAGTTCGTTATTGAAAACAATATCAAAGAAACTGGTCAATAGAAAGTGGTTATGTCAGAACGTTTAATTCCGTATCAGCCAATGGATTTGGCAGAACCTGCAGAATTGGTTGCAGCCATTCGTAAAAGACGTGGTGGCAATTTTATTAACCTCGATCGCATGTTGTTGCATAGCGTGCCGATTGCTGAGGGTTGGAATCATTTCATTGGTGAGATACGTAATAATTTATCTTTAGATCCTAAGTTGCGCGAGCTTGCTATGTGTGGGGTTGCAGTACTCAATGGTGCTGAATATGAATTCTTTCATCATGCGCCTCCATTCAAAAAAGCCGGCGGCACTGAGGAACAAGTGCAAGCAATCCGATTAATTGGCCAAGCTCAATTTCCGAAGCAGTTATTTAGTCAGGTTGAAAATGATGCGGTAGATTTAACTTATCAAATGACCCGAAATATCAAAGTAGATGGCGAGTTGATGAAGCGACTTCAGAAGGCTTTGGGTAGTACAGATACAGTGGAGTTGGTGACGGTAATTGCTGCCTACAATATGGTCTCTCGCTTCCTGATTGCGCTGGATGTTAATCCTGAAGATCATCCACCAGCATAAACATGATCCGAAATATTCAAACCATCATTCCTGGCGTAGCTACCTCTGATGGTGCGGGCGTTAAGTTGCGCCGCAGTCTAGGCGGGCAACAGCAAGTGCGTCTCGACCCATTCTTAATGCTTGATGAGTTCTCCTCTAATGATCCCAATGATTATGTGGCGGGTTTTCCTGCACATCCTCATAGAGGGTTTGAGACGGTGACTTATATGTTGGAAGGTCACATGCTGCACGAAGACCATCTGGGAAATCAAGGACATTTGAAGACTGGTGGCGTGCAGTGGATGACGGCAGGGCGCGGCATTATTCATTCTGAAATGCCACAACAAGTCAGCGGTGCCATGCGCGGCTTTCAGCTGTGGATTAATTTACCTGCAGTAGAAAAAATGAAGCCCGCTGGATATAAAGATATTCAGGTCGAAGATATTCCCCAAGTGTCTTTGGATGGAGGTGGATCAGTCAAAGTGATTGCTGGTGCTTTCGAAGAAAAAGACGCCATCGTTCAGGGTCCCATACAGGGCATCACTACTGCACCATTATTTTTGGATATACACCTACCTGCTGATGCGCAATTCGAACACCGTATTCCCAAAGAACAAAATGCATTCATCTACATCTATGAGGGTGATCTAGAAGTTGGTGGCCCTATGCGTGCAGCACCTAAGCAGGCTGCGATTGTGTTGGGTGATGGTGATCGTTTAAAGGTGAAAGCCGGTGCAGAAGGTGCGCAATTTATTGTGCTAGCTGCCTTACCTTTGCATGAGCCTATCGTGCAATATGGCCCATTTGTAATGAATACCCGTGCTGAGATAGAGCAGGCTATTGATGATTATCAAAACAATCGTTTTGTGATTGCTTAAGCGATGATCCATTGGGAAGAGGGCGGCGAACAGCTTAGCGCTCGGTGGCATTCAGAAAATGGCATTAGGCCTCATCAAAAAGTCGTCATTGCCGACGACACGTTGACTGCTGATATTGCATACCGTTTAGCTTGTGAGGGCACTGCAATGCTCTATCGGGGTGATTTTCAGAATGCTAGACAGTTGTTACAGGCTTTAATTAGAAGAGTCGATAAGCCTCCCAAGAAAGCAAAGCGGGCAGATCGACTTGAAAAGACAAAGAATCAAGCCCCCTTAGATATTTTTAATCTCCATCGACTTTCTCAGTCTCAGCGAGCACGTATTTTGGGCATGTTGCTGATTGAGGTGGATGCTAAGCATCATATTTCTTTAAGAAGAGCTCCTGAGGTTTCGCAAGCCTGCCTAGAAGCATATGGGCCATGCGATCAGCCTTACATTATTTCCTTGCGTGAGCTTTTGGGAGTCATTAGCGCTCATGAGTGGCGCAAGAAGGGTGTTCCTATTTTGGCCAGGGATGATGAAGAGATTCGAATTCATCCGCATTACGGTGTGTTTTCTCCGATTCGTGGGGAATACATCGAACTCGTTCTAAAGGCGCCCTTACCAACAGCAATTCAAAAAAACTCCATTGCTTTCGATATTGGGATAGGAACGGGAGTGCTATCCGTAGTTTTGGCAATGCGTGACATCCAACAAATCATTGGAACAGATCAAAGCGAGCGAGCCTTAGCATGCGCTAATGAGAATGTTGAGCGATTAGGGCTCGCCTCCAGAATTCAGGTGCTTAAGGCCAATTTATTTCCATCAGGTAAAGCAGCGCTGATTGTTTGTAACCCACCATGGCTGCCTGCAAGACCTAGCTCAAGCTTAGAGCACGCGGTCTATGATCCTGAGAGTCAAATGCTCAAAGGGTTCCTGGACGGCCTAAGCGAGCATTTGCTCCCTGCTGGCGAAGGCTGGCTCATTCTTTCAGATTTGGCTGAACACCTTGGTTTGCGCACAAGAGATGAGTTGCTTGCCTTGATAGAGCAGGCGGGTTTAAAAGTCATTAATCGCCTGGATACCAAACCGCATCATTCAAAAGTATTTGATAAAACAGATGCCCTGCATGCAGCACGCGCTAAGGAAGTGACTTCTTTATGGCGCCTTGCTGCTAAGTAAACAGAAGAGAGAAATATAAAAAGAAAAAACAAAACCCCTCTAATCATCAGAGGGGTTTGTCTTTAATGGTGGAGTCGGCGGGAATCGAACCCGCGTCCGCAAATCCTCCACAACAAGTTCTACATACTTAGTCATATCATTTAATTTAATCAGCTAGACACGGATTGACACGTTTCCAACTAACGATTCACTAAGTTTTCGTACTATTCTTCGTGACACAAAATAGTCTTATCTCTTGTATATGACCCTGATGTAGCTTGCGCTACCTGACCCAAGAGAGAATCAGTTCAGGGGCAACCGCAATTAAGCGGCTAGTGCGTAACGTTCGTCGTTAGCAGTTATT
>CANCIL010000081.1 GCA_947378095.1 Betaproteobacteria bacterium | reverse complement strand
TGTCATGTTCTATAGGATAAACTAGCGCACATTCCTTAGGAGTTCACCATGATCAACTTGTTCGTCCTGCAAAATGGCCGCCTCTCTCAAGAGCAAGTCGAAGATCGCAATGAATTGTTGCAATATGCCAATCCTATCTGGATCGACGTCGTTGATCCAGAGGAAGAGGAGCTCATCTGGATTAAAGAGGCTTTTGGCGTTCTTTTGCCTGAGTTGGATGATTTGGGTGACTTAGAGGCTTCTGCTCGATATTTTGAGGCTGATGATGGTCATCTCCATATTCGTACCGATTTCTTATTAGATGAAGATGAAACATCACGCAACGTACGTGTGGCGTTTGTTCTGACTAAACAAGTGTTGTTCTCCATTCATGATGAAGACCTTCCAGTGTTCCGTCTGGTGCGCTTACGTGCACGCTTGCGTCCAGGATCAGTAAGTAATGCAAAAGATGTATTACTTGATTTGTATTCCACAGATGCCGAATACTCTGCAGACGCACTCGAAGAAGTTTATGAAAATCTTGAGCGCGCAGGTAAGCGCGTACTTTCGGATGATATTAACGATGCTGATGCAGCTGAAGTTTTGGAAACGATTGCAACCGAAGAAGATACGAATGGTCGTATTCGTCGTAACGTCATGGATACCCGCAGAGCCTTATCCTTCCTGATGCGCAGCAAGTTACTCTCTGATGAGCAGCAAGAAGAAGCGCGTCAAATTTTGCGTGATATTGACTCTTTAGAAAACCATACCGCATTTTTATTCGATAAGATTAACTTCTTAATGGATGCTACGGTCGGTTTTATTAATTTGAACCAATCCAAGATTATCAAGATCTTCTCGGTGGTATCTGTCGCCTTAATGCCACCTACATTATTGGCAAGTATTTGGGGTATGAACTACAAACATATGCCAGAGTTAGATGCCTCATGGGGTTACCCAATGGCTATCGGTGCAATGTTGGTATCGGCGATTATTCCGCTTTGGTATTTTCACAGCAAAGGCTGGATGAAGTAACTACAGCTTTGCGGATTTAAGTAAAGCGAGTAATTCAGATAAAGCGTAACTCGTTGCCTGTAAGCGCACAGCTTGTCTATCCCCCTGGAAAATTTTAGTGGTGCAAGTAGTTTCCAATACACCCCCCGCGTTTTGAATAGACCATCCAAAGCACACAGTTCCCACTGGTTTTTCTGTTGACCCACCTGATGGCCCGGCTATTCCGGTGATGGCGATAGCTGCTTTTACCTTGGCATTCCTCAGGGCGCCTTCAGCCATGGCTTGAGCCACTGGTTCGCTTACTGCCCCAAAAGAGTTGATGAGATCTGCCGGAACCCCTAGAGACTCGGTTTTAGCTTGATTGCTGTAGGTGATATAGCCGCGTTCAAACCAGTCGCTTGAACCCGCTAGCTCTGTCAATGTTGCGCATACCAATCCGCCAGTGCAGGATTCGGCTAGGACAATTTTCCAGCCTTGAGGAACTAAAACACTAGCGAGCTCTTTTGCAATATTTAGTGCATTCATATTTTCTTTGCTCAGCGAATCAAGACTTGCACTAGTGCAATGATTAAGAGGGTGGAAAATGCAGCAGCAAGATCATCCACCATAATGCCGAATCCTCGCCATAAGATTTGAACAATCGTAGAGGGTGTATTGACATCACCTTCTAGTTTTTTAAAGTGGCGATCAATCATCCCGATTGGCCCAGGCTTAACTGCATCAAAAAAACGAAAGAGTGCAAATGCTAGGGCTTGCATCCAAAGGGAAGCAGGCATGATAAAAATCAGCACCAACCAAAATGCGATGATTTCATCCCAGACGATTCCGCCAAAATCTTTTTTCCCTAGCTCTTCACTAACTTGACCACAGATCCAGCAACCCAACAAAATTCCACCACCAATAATCCATAAAAAATCTTCGGTACTTAAAAAATATTCCCCAACTAAAAAGGCAGCCCAGGCCCAGAGGGTTCCTGCGGTGCCAGGCGCTACGGGGCTGAGACCGCTACCGAAACCAAAGGCGATGGTACGCCCGGCAGTCTGGAAAACCCATTTGAAGCCGGGTTTGTTTGTTGAGGTATGAATGGTTTGCGACATTATTTAAAGTGGTCAAATGATTTCATCAGCGCTTTGCTTTCATCTTTACTTAATAGCTTGCCATCTGAAGTAAGTATCTCAATATTGGCCGCATCATTCTTCATTGCTGTAGTTTGACCAATACGAGTGAGAGATAGATTTAAAGTTTTGCTGATTTGTTCAATCGCAGATCGTTGATCTTTGTTTGCAGTAAAACAAATTTCGTAATCGTCTCCACCGCATGCAGCAAATTGATTTTGAATTGATGAATCTTGCTTCAATAAGATTGCAGACTTTGGCAATTGATCAATCCAAATTTGCGCATCCACATTGGATTGATTGAGAATATGTTTGAGATCGCCAAGGAGTCCATCGGAGATATCTAAGGCTGCTGTTGCAACACCTCTCAATTGAATTCCCAGCTCTAGCCTAGGGATGGGTTGGTGCATCCGATGCTCTATTTGCTTAAGCTCAAGCTCGGTGAGCTTAATTTCATGACGCAGTGCAGCAAGCGCTAATCTGGCATCCCCCAATTCACCCGAAACCCAGATGTCATCCCCAGGCTTTGCCCCTGATCTTCGTATGGCCTCTCCTTTGGGGAGGGTGCCAAATGCCGTAATGGAAATGGTGAGCGGGCCTGCAGTGGTGTCACCCCCAATGAGCGTGCATGAGAATTGCTTTGCAAGAGAAAATAATCCCTTGCTAAATGCCTCAAGCCAAACTGGATCAGCCCTGGGTAGTGCCAGTGCCAAGGTGAATCCAAGGGGTGTTGCACCCATCGCGGCTAGGTCTGAAAGATTAACCGCTAGGGCTTTGCGGCCCAATAGCTCAGGGTTAGCGTTAACAAAAAAGTGTCTTCCTTCCACCAGCATATCGCTGGTGATCGCAATTTCCTCGTTTGAGGAGGAATGAATCAGCGCGCAGTCATCTCCAATGCCCAAGCCAATTCTAGATTTGGAATTCATGGCATCGGCGCCCGTTTTAAAAAAGCGTTGAATTAGCTCAAATTCGCTAATGGGGTCTGATGGAGATTGCATGCCCCATTTTAGGCTGTTGGCAGCCTGACATCTGAGAGGAATAGAATTGAGGGTCTGAATATATCTATATCTAAGAGCTAGTTAATGAGTAAAGAAAATAATAAAGAGCAACAAATTGCAGCCCTCAGAGAGGCTGCATTGCAATATCACGAGTTTCCGACTCCAGGCAAGATTGAGATTGCCCCCACCAAGCAGCTAACCAACCAGCGCGATTTAGCGCTCGCTTACACACCAGGCGTTGCAGCCCCTTGCGAAGAAATTGTTAAAGATCCAGCAAACGCATTTAAGTACACCGCTCGTGGAAATTTAGTTGGCGTCATCACTAATGGAACTGCTGTACTTGGTTTAGGAAATATTGGACCACTGGCAAGTAAGCCGGTGATGGAAGGTAAAGCAGTTCTCTTTAAGAAATTTGCTGGCATAGATGTTTTCGATATTGAAGTGAATGAAAACGATCCAGAAAAATTAGTAGAAATTATTGCTGCGTTAGAACCTACTTTTGGCGGTATCAATTTAGAAGATATTAAAGCGCCAGACTGTTTCGTAGTCGAGCGTAAATTACAAGCGCGCATGAAGATCCCTGTCTTCCATGATGATCAACACGGTACAGCGATTGTGGTGGCGGCAGCTATTCTGAATGGCTTAAAAGTAGTTGGTAAAGATATCGGTAATGTGAAACTAGTGACCTCTGGCGCTGGTGCTGCAGCATTAGCTTGTTTGGATCTTTTGGTGGATCTAGGTATTCCACGTAAAAATATTTGGGTAACAGATTTGGCTGGTGTTGCCTATAAGGGACGTAAAGAATTAATGGATCCAGAAAAGGAGCCATTCTGCCAAGAGACGGATTTAAGAACGCTGGATCAAGCAATTGAAGGTGCGGATATTTTCTTAGGTCTCTCTGCTGGCGGCGTACTCAAGCAAGACATGGTTAAGAAGATGGCTGATAAGCCATTGGTTTATGCCTTAGCAAATCCAACTCCTGAAATTCTTCCTGAAGAGGTCAAAGCGGTTCGACCCGATGCGGTGATGGCAACAGGTCGCACCGATTATCCAAATCAAGTGAACAACGTCTTGTGCTTCCCCTTTATTTTCCGGGGCGCATTAGATGTAGGCGCGACAACCATTACCCGTGGTATGGAAGTCGCTGCTGTTAAGGCTGTGGCGGAGTTGGCCCAGGCAGAGCAAAGTGAAGTAGTGACCTCCGTTTATGGTATCGAGAATCTTGCTTTTGGCCCTGAATACCTGATTCCGAAACCGTTTGATCCTCGTTTGATCACAGTGATTGCGCCGGCAGTTGCGAAGGCGGCAATGGATGATGGTGTGGCTTTGCGACCCATTAAAGATTTTGATGCTTATCGTAATCAATTGCAGCAATTTGTGTACCACTCTGGTACTTTGATGAAGCCCTTGTTTAGTATTGCTAAGCGAGTGCCTGCAAATCAAAAACGCATTGTGTTCCCAGAGGGTGAAGATGAACGCGTATTACGCGCCGTTCAAATCATCATTGATGAGCACCTTGCCACTCCAATCTTGATTGGGCGCCCTGCAGTTATTGAGCACCGCATCGAGAAGTTTGGTCTTCGTATGAAGGCGGGTGAAGATTTTGAAGTTGTCAATCCAGAGAACGATCCACGCTACCGTGATTTCTGGCAAACCTATTTAGGCTTGACAGAGCGTAAGGGTGTAACAGCATCGTTTGCAAAGTTAGAGATGCGTCGTCGTAACACCCTAATTGGTTCCATCATGATTATTAAGGGTATGGCAGATGGCATGATTTGTGGAACAGTCAGTAATTCTGCGACCCATCTCAAATATATTGACGAGGTTGTTGGTCGCGAGTCAGGTGCAAATGTCTACGGCGCAATGTCCGGTTTGATTCTTCCGGGTCGCCAAGTATTCTTAGTTGATACCCACATCAATGTAGACCCAACTGCAGCAGAGTTAGCAGAGTTGACCTTAATGGCCGCTAGTGAAATGCGTAAGCTGGGATTAGTTCCAAAGGTTGCACTTCTCTCGCATTCTAATTTTGGTTCAAGCAATGCACCTTCAGCAATCAAAATGCGCGAAGTCTTGGCATTAATTCAGAAGGCGGCTCCAGATTTAGAGGTTGATGGTGAGATGCACGGCGATAGCGCTTTGGATGCCACTATTCGCAGTGGTGCAGTGACAAGTTCATCGTTGAAGGGTGACGCCAATCTCCTGGTTCTTCCTAATATTGATGCAGCCAACATTTCCTACAATCTCTTGAAGACAGCTGCAGGTAACGGTATTGCGATTGGACCCTTGTTATTGGGTGTAGCAAAACCAATCCATATTTTGACCCCAGCGGCGACTGTCCGAAGGATCGTCAATGTGACCACTTTGGCGGTTGTAGAAGCGGCTAGCAACGCTAGAGGCATTTCCTAAGAGCCTGAAATATATGTAAGTTAGCAATCACTTACATATATTTTTCCTATATAAATCAACGATTTATATAAAATGCACTGTATTTGGGCTTGATTTGATGGCGTGTTAAGGGTAACCTAGCACCCATCATGAATAATCGCTCTGAAAACAGCAATACAGCCAGCTTCGATGAACACAGCCGTGCTGAAAGTTGGGATAGCAATGATCGTTTAGAAACCGAATCGTCCGCTGCCAATATTTACGCACAGGGCGGTTTATCTCGTTTACAAACCTATGCAGCAAATCAAGTTTCGGGGAAAAAAGTGACAGCTTCTTGGCGTGCCGCTTTGGCCGTTCGCGATGCCGGACCGCCGGCAATGTTGCGCAGTGTGCGCCCAAATATCGTGCAATCTATTCGTGCTTTCCGTACTCCAGATTTACAAGAGGCGGCAACTGAGCTCGGACAGCATTTCATCTACGCAAATTGTGCCAATGCAATGACTAAGGGTGAGGTTTTAGAGTCCATCGCAATTGCGTATTCATTTACTAAGCAACAGGCAAAGAATTTTGATCCTTTGTTAGATGCCTTGACGACTACTGTCGACAAGTCTGGTCCTCAGCCTGGTTTTGTAGTGGTACTTGAAGGCTTGCCTTGCACGCAGAAGTTTGACAAAGAAGCACGTGAAACGCTTTTAGATGTTTTCCGTGATGCTGTAGATTTCTGGGCAGAGCGTCGTACGCCGTACCGTGTTTTTTATTCTTTCGCCTAAAGCGTCAGTTTTAGAAAACAGCCTGAATCGCCTCTATTTGAGGCGATTTTGCATTTCAGGGCTCCATATGCTGTGGACGGCTGTAATCGCCACTACACCAGCTGTTTCAGTTCTCAGCACCCGTTCACCCAAAGAAACAATTTGATAGCCAGCAGCCTGCGCTAAGGCCTCTTCTTCGGGTGAATGACCGCCCTCAGGACCAATCATTAAAACCACATCTTGTGGCTCATTCTCTAGAAGGACTGAGTACATGCTTTGGGTCGCATCTGGACTCAAAAGCAGTTTGAGTTTTGGCTTGGGGCTAGCTTTTAAATAGGTTTCAAAAGTTTGAATGGGTTCCAGTTCGGTGAAAACCGTTCGATCGCATTGCTCGCAGGCTGCCTGAATAATTCCACGCCAGTGAGTCAGTCGCTTTTGGGCACGTTCCTCATCGCTTGAACGAGTGAGTTTAATAACCGAGCGTTCGCACTGTAATGGCGCAATAATTTGGGCGCCAGTTTCAACCGCTTTTTCCACAATCCAATCCATTTTGTCCCCGCCAGCCAGTCCTTGAGCCAAAGTAATGGCATACGGGGCCTCACGATGGGTGTCAGTGCGGATATTGCGCAACCCGGCTTGACCTGTTTTTCCGGTCAAAGAAAGTAGTGTGGCCTCGCCAATTTGACCCTTTCCATCAAATACCGGGAAAGATTCCCCAATTTGAACGCGTCGAACTCGTAAATGGTGGGCGACCTCTGGGGTGAGGGGGTTTGGCTTTTGGGAATCCCATGGCCCGGGAAGATAAAATTGAGGCATTACTGAAATATAGCCAATTTATTTTCCTCGAGACCACTTTTACGATGTCAAACCTTCAAATTCGCATGGCGAATGCCATTCGCGCCTTATCCATGGATGCAGTTCAGCAGGCTAATTCAGGGCATCCTGGAATGCCGATGGGTATGGCTGATATTGCTGTTGGACTTTGGAATGAACATTTGCAACACAACCCGACCGATCCACATTGGATGAATCGCGATCGCTTTGTTTTGTCTAACGGTCATGGCTCCATGTTGTTGTATTCACTCTTACATTTAACTGGCTACGACTTAGCGATCGAAGAATTAAAAAATTTCCGTCAACTGCATAGCAAAACTCCAGGGCATCCAGAATTTGGAATGACACCAGGCGTTGAAACCACTACTGGTCCCCTAGGTCAGGGAGTTTCAAATGCGGTAGGTATGGCGCTAGCAGAAAAATTATTAGCTGAAGAATTTAATCGTCCTGGTCACAAGATCGTTGATCACTTCACTTATGTATTTTTAGGTGACGGTTGTTTGATGGAAGGTATTAGTCATGAAGTATGTTCACTGGCTGGAACCTTAAAGTTAAGCAAGTTGATCGCTTTATGGGATGACAACGGTATTTCGATTGACGGCAAGGTAGTGTCTTGGTTTAACGAAGACACGCCAAAACGTTTTGAAGCTTATGGTTGGAATGTCATTCGTGATGTTGATGGACATGATGCCGAGGCCATCTCTACTGCAATTACCAAGGCCAAGAAGAGTGATAAGCCCACTCTGATCTGCTGCAAGACCGCTATTGGCCAGGGTTCGCCTAATATGGCTGGCAGCGATAAAGTGCATGGCTCTCCATTGGGGGCGACGGAAATCGCTGCAACTCGAGTTGCTTTGAATTGGCCTTATGCTCCCTTTGAAATTCCGAAGGATATATATGCAGCTTGGGATTTTAAAAAGCGTGGTCAAGCACTAGAGCATGATTGGAATAAACAATTTCAGGCTTATAAAAATAAATATCCAGAGCTTGCCTCTGAATTGCAACGTCG
>CANCIL010000080.1 GCA_947378095.1 Betaproteobacteria bacterium | reverse complement strand
GTTACAGCCTGTTTGCATGTCCTGCACAACCCAGAATGCACGATTGATGAGTTGATTGAGATCATTCCAGCCCCGGATTTCCCAACAGCTGGAATTATTTATGGGGTTCAAGGTGTGCGTGAGGGCTATCGCACTGGCCGTGGCCGAGTAGTGATGCGTGCAAAAACGCACTTTGAAGATATTGATAAGGGCGCGCGTCAGGCCATCATCGTTGACGAGTTGCCATATCAAGTAAATAAAAAGAATTTGCTCGAGCGTATTGCTGAGTTAGTGAATGAGAAAAAAGTAGAAGGCATTTCTGACTTGCGTGATGAGTCAGATAAGTCAGGTATGCGCGTTGTGATTGAACTCAAACGTGGTGAAGTACCTGAAGTCGTTCTCAATAATTTGTATAAGAGCACTCAGCTGCAAGATAACTTCGGTATGAACATGGTGGCCTTGGTTGATAACCAGCCACGCTTGTTGAACTTGAAGCAAATGTTGGAATACTTCTTGCAACATCGTCGCGAAGTAGTTACACGTCGTACGATTTTTGAATTGCGCAAAGCGCGTGATCGTGGCCACGTCTTAGAAGGTCTTGCGGTTGCTCTGGCTAATATCGATGAGTTCATTGCGATTATTAAAGCCGCCGCAAACCCAGTGATTGCTAAGCAAGAGTTGATGGGTAAAGCATGGGATTCATCCATGGTGCGTGAGATGTTGGCTCGTGCTGAGACTGATACGCCTGGTGGTCGCAACGCTTATCGTCCTGAGGGCTTATTACCTGAGTACGGTATGCAAACCACTGGCTTGTATCGTTTATCAGATAGCCAAGCGCAAGAAATTTTGCAGATGCGTTTGCAACGTTTGACTGGTCTTGAGCAAGATAAGATCGTCAATGAGTACAAAGAAGTCATGGCTGAAATTTCAGACTTGTTAGATTTGTTAGCTAAGCCTGAGCGCGTTACTTCTGTTATCGAATCTGAGTTGAAAGAAGTTCAATCAGAGTTTGGTATTGCTGGTGGAGATACAGGTCGTCGTTCATTCATTGAAATGAATGCAACTGAACTTTTCACTGAAGATTTAATTACACCGCAAGACATGGTGGTCACTCTTTCTCACACTGGCTACATGAAGAGCCAGCCATTGAGTGAGTACCGTGCACAAAAACGTGGTGGTCGCGGTAAGCAAGCTGCTGCTACGAAGGATGAAGATTGGATTGATACTTTATTCGTAGCGAATACACATGACGCTATCTTGTGCTTCTCTGATCGTGGCCGGATGTATTGGTTGAAAGTTTGGGAAGTGCCTCAAGGTAGTCGCACATCCCGCGGTAAGCCAATCGTCAATATGTTCCCATTGATTGAAGGCGAAAAGATTACGGTGATTCTCCCAATCAAGGGTTATCAGGATGATCAATACGTCTTTATGGCAACCAGCTTAGGAACAGTGAAGAAGACCCGTTTGTCTGATTTCTCTAATCCACGCAAGGCTGGAATCATTGCGGTTGACCTAAATGAGGGTGACTTCTTGGTTGGTGCAGCGATTACTGATGGCCAACATGATGTGATGTTGTTCTCTGACGCAGGTAAAGCTGTCCGCTTTGATGAGAATGATGTTCGTCCAATGGGTCGTACAGCGCGCGGTGTGCGCGGCATGAACTTAGGTGAAGGTCATCAAGTGATTGCCATGTTGGTTGCTCCTGCAGAAGCTGCAGAAGGCGCCGAGGCAGCAGTGGCTGATGCGAGCGGTATTGCTGTTCCAAGTAGCGTATTAACTGCTACAGAGAACGGTTACGGCAAACGTACGCCTATCGCTGAATACACTCGTCATGGTCGCGGTACAAAAGGCATGATTGCGATTCAGACTTCAGAGCGTAACGGTAAAGTAGTTGCTGCTGCATTGGTATCGCCTGAAGATCAAATTATGTTGATCACCACTGGTGGCGTCTTAGTGCGTACCCGTGTCTCAGAAATTCGTGAAATGGGTCGTGCAACTCAAGGCGTTACTTTGATTAACGTGGATGAGGGCACTCGCTTGTCTGGCCTCCAACGAATTGCAGAAAGCGATTCTGATGACGAGGGTGATGTTGATGATGCAGAAGAAGGTGATGTTTCTGCTGATCCAGCAACGGATTCCAACTCTGATGTGGCAGGTGATGCTTAAAGCATCACTACAAGACTAGTAACCATCATGACTTTTGACCGCCGCATTTTCAATTTCGCTGCGGGGCCTGCTACTTTGCCAGAAGAGGTGCTGAAGCAGGCCGCTGATGAGATGCTGAATTGGCGAGGTCTTGGTACCAGCGTGATGGAGATCAGCCATCGCAGTAAAGAATTCATGGCGGTGTACGAAGAGACTTTGAAAGACTTGCGTACCTTGATGAATATTCCTGACAACTATGAAATCTTGTTGTTGCAGGGTGGTGGTCTTGGTCAAAATGCTGCAATTCCAATGAATCTGATGCCTCTGGCTAAGAATGGCCCTAAGGCGGATTACATTGTGACGGGTATTTGGTCAGAAAAATCTTATAAAGAAGCTCAGAAATACGGTGTTGCGAATTTGGCAGCGTCATCTGCAGCTGAAAAATTCAATACCGTGCCACCAAGATCTAGCTGGCAACTCTCCAGTGATGCAGCCTACGTTTTGTATTGCGCTAATGAAACGATTGGCGGAGTGGAGTTCCCTGATGTACCCGATGTTGGTGGTGTCCCATTGGTTGCAGATATTTCTAGCAACATTCTTTCTAAAGAAATGGATATCACCAAATGCGGCGTCTGGTTTGGTGGTGCACAGAAAAACATTGGCCCATCTGGAGTAACCATTGTGATTGTGCGTAAGGACTTAATTGGCCACAGCATGGGCATTACACCAACGATTTGGGATTGGTCAGTGCAGTCCAGCACTCAATCTATGATTAATACACCACCAACCTTTGCCATTTATATGGCAGGCCTCGGATTTAAGTGGTTACTGAAGCAGGGTGGCGTAAAGGCGATTGAAAAGCGTAATCATGAGAAATCCAATTTACTCTATGACTATTTAGATCAAAGCAGTCTCTATGAGAATCGTGTGACTAAAGAATATCGCTCTCGTATGAATGTGACTTTCTTCCTTAAGGATGAATCCTTAAATGCGAAATTCTTAGAAGAGACAAGTGCTGCTGGTTTGGTTGCCTTGCGTGGACACAAAGCTGCTGGCGGTATGCGCGCGAGCATTTATAACGCAATGCCTTTAGAAGGCGTTAAAGCCTTGGTTGAATTTATGCGCGACTTTGAAAGGCGGGCTTAATGAGTACTGAAGAACAACGCCTCGCACCCCTCCGCGAAAAAATTGACGCGCTAGATGCGCAAATATTAGAGCTGCTCAGTCAGCGCGCTAAAGCTGCGCAAGAAGTAGGCCACATTAAGGGTGGCTTTTCTTCGCCGGTATTTCGTCCTGAGCGTGAACGTCAAGTTATTGCCAAGCTCCAAGAAATTAATCAGGGACCTTTATTGTCTGATGGCATTGCTGCTATCTGGCGTGAAGTTATGTCTGCTTGTCGTGCTCTTGAAGCCCGCCAAACAATTGCTTTTCTTGGGCCCGTAGGAACATTCTCTGAGCAAGCTGCTCAAAACTATTTTGGCCACTCTATTGCAGGCTTACCTTGTAATAGCTTGGATGAAGTTTTTAAGGCGGTCGAAAAGGGTGCCGCACAATTTGGAGTAGTGCCAGTAGAAAATTCTAGTGAAGGGGCAATCTCTCGTACGCTTGATTTGCTATTGGACTCCCCCATGCATATCAGTGGCGAAGTGGTGTTGCCAATACACCATCATTTACTCTCTAAGAGTGGTAGCTTAGATGGTGTTACAACCGTTTGTGCGCATGCTCAAGCCTTGGCGCAATGCCAGCAGTGGTTAAGCCAACATGCCCCTCAATTAAAGCGTCAGGCTGTTAGCAGTAATGCTGAAGCAGCGCGTTTGGCAGCAAGTGATCCAACGCTGGCTGCCATCGCAGGAGATCCTGCACAATTGGCTTATGGCTTACAAGTCGTCGCTGCGCAAGTTCAAGACGATGCGCATAATCGCACTCGCTTTGTAGTGATTGGGACATATGAATGTCAGCCTACTGGTAAAGATCAAACTTCTTTAGTGCTCTCTGTTGATAATCAGCCAGGTGCAGTGCATCGCTTGCTTGCTCCTTTGGCTAAGCATGGGGTATCGATGAATCGCTTTGAGTCGCGCCCAGCCCGCAAGGGAACTTGGGAATATCATTTTTATATTGATATCGCTGGTCATGCGGCTGATGCAAAAGTGGTGAAGGCACTAGAAGAATTAAAAGAGATTGCTGCCTTCTATAAAAATCTTGGTTCTTATCCTCACTCTGCTTAAGAGTTAAAAAGCTTAATTTACTGTAGCCAGAATGACTTCAAAAATTGGTTTAAAACATATTCATGCAATAGCCCCGTATGTAGGAGGTCGTCCTATTAGCGAAGTAGCGCGTGACTACGGCTTAGATGAAAACAAGATTGTGAAGTTGGCGTCTAATGAAAATCCATTAGGTATGCCGCAATCTGCCCAAGATGCCATGCTCAAAGCGGCTGCTGACTTGGGGCGCTATCCTGATTCAAATGGTTTCGAATTAAAAAAAGTCCTCTCTGATCGTCTAGGTGTGCCTGCTGATTGGATTACATTAGGCAATGGTAGTAATGACATCTTGGAGTTGGCAGCTCGCGCTGTTGCGCAAGCAGATGATGAGGTGATTTTTTCCCGTCATGCATTTGCAGTCTATCCATTGGCAACTCAAGCGGTAGGTGCAAAGTCTATTGAAGTAGCTCCAACGGCAAGTTACGGCCATGATTTGCCGGCGATGTTGGCTGCAATTCAGTCATCGGGCAATAAGGCGAAACTCGTGTTTGTTGCCAATCCCAATAATCCTACTGGCAGCTATCTTCCAGCTAAAGAGATAGAAGAATTTTTATTAGCAGTGCCAAATAATGTTGTAGTGGTATTGGACGAGGCTTATAACGAATATCTCACACCTGAGCAGCGTTACGATGCGATTGCTTGGGTAAAGCGCTTTCCCAATATGATTTTGTCCCGCAGCTTTTCTAAGGCGTATGGCTTAGCAGGATTGCGAATTGGGTACGGTGTTGCTCAGCCAGCTTTAACGGATTTGCTTAACCGTATTCGTCAGCCATTTAATGTGAATAGTTTGGCTCAGGCTGCCGCTATCGCCGCCTTTCAGGATGCCGCCTTTTTACAAAAAGGCTATGAGCTTAATCGGGCTGGGTACGCGCAATTAACTAAAGCCTTTGATCAACTTGGACTTCAATACCTTCCATCGGCTGGCAATTTTGTTTTGGTCAAGGTAGGTGATGATGATCAAGCTGGTGGACGTATTAATTTGTCCTTGCTAAAGCGCGGCATCATTGTTCGTCCAGTTGGAAATTATGGATTGCCACAATGGCTCCGAATTTCTATCGGCTTGCCCGAAGAAAATGCTGCCTTTCTAGATGCTCTAAAAGATATCTTGGCGCAACAGTAATAAACCCAGATTACAAAAGACCTATATTCCCATGACCATCATTAATCCAGAAAGTAATTACGGAACAGTGACTATTGTTGGTGTTGGCTTAATCGGTGCATCACTTGGATTAGCTCTAAAGCAGGCTGGGGTTGTTAAAACGGTATTGGGCGTAGGACGCAGTCAAGCGAACTTAGATCAAGCGCTCAAGATGGGCGCGATTGACGGTGTAGTTGATCTAGTGGAAGCCGCTAAAAAATCCGATGTCATGGTGTTGTGTGTACCTGTAGCGCAAATGCGCACAGCGTTTGAAACTATTGAGCCGCATTTAGAAGCCAAAACCCTCATGACGGATGCGGGTAGTACTAAGGGCGATGTGATTTTGGCGGCTAAAGAGGTATTGGGTAAAAAAGCCTGCCAGTTTGTGCCAGCGCATCCGATTGCAGGTGGTGCTCAGCATGGCGCTGCTGCAGCTCAAGCAGATTTATTTCAAGGCAAGCAAACGATTATTTGCCCATTACAAGAAAACTCTCCACAAGACACAGCATTGATTACGGGTTTCTGGGAATCGGTCGGCTCCCTCGTGAAGAAGATTGGTAGTGTGCAGCATGATGCTATTTATGCGGCGGTATCCCATTTGCCTCATTTGCTCTCCTATGCCTTAATGGCTAGCGTGGTGAATTCTGAAGATGCGGATCAAAAGCTGGGACATATTGGCGCAGGGTTTAAAGATTTCACGCGGATTGCTGCTTCGAGTCCCGAGATGTGGCGCGATATTTGCTTGGGTAATCGCACTGCCATTCTGAAAGAGTTAGATCAATACTTGCTCATCGTGAATCACATGCGCAAACTGATTGCTGAAGATGATGGCGCCGGATTGGAAAAATTATTTAATAAGGCAAGCAAGGCGCGCCAAGATCTGGATGTGCTTTGATGAGTGGTTTGCCGGATATTCAGATTGGTCCATTTACACGAGCCCAAGGCTCGATTGTTTTGCCAGGATCCAAGAGCATTTCTAATCGAGCTTTACTTTTAGCTGCGCTATCAACAGGAACCACTACTCTCAAGAATTTATTGGATGCAGATGATACGCAGGTGATGCGTAATGCATTACGTCAATTAGGTTTGTCGGTTATTGATCAAGCAAATCATGTTTGCGTAGTAGAGGGGTGTGGCGGGCAATTTCCGGTGCGTCAAGCCGATCTCTTTATGGGTAACGCTGGCACTGCGATTCGTCCGCTTACTGCAGCCCTTGCAATGCAGGGTGGCAACTATCGTTTATCGGGTGTTGCGCGTATGCATGAGCGACCCATTCGGGATTTGGTGGATGGTCTACGCCAAGTGGGCGCGAAGATTGAATACGAATTGCGGGAAGGGTATCCGCCCATTCAGATTTCTGCAGCAGATATTCAGATTAAAGATGTCGTGAAAGTGCGCGGCGATGTATCGAGCCAATTTTTAACTGCGCTCTTAATGGCACTGCCATTAGTTGCTAAGGATCCAGTTCGGATTGAAGTAGTTGGTGAGCTGATTTCACGCCCCTACATTGACATCACTTTGAAGTTGATGGCTCGCTTTGGAGTGAATGTTGTTTGCCCTGATGCGCAATCATTTGTGATTCCTGCCATAACATCAGATGTGGTTTATAAAAGCCCAGGTCAACTCTCTGTCGAAGGTGATGCCTCCTCCGCTTCTTATTTCCTTGCTCTGGGCGCCATAGGCGGTGGTCCTGTGCGGGTGTTGGGCGTTGGTAAAGACAGTATTCAAGGTGATGTGGCGTTTGCGGATGCGCTTGCCTTGATGGGTGCCAATATTTCTGCGGGTGAAGATTGGATTGAAGTAACTGGCGTTAAGAATGCCAATGGTAAATTGAATGGCATCACGATTGACTGTACTGAGATTCCAGATGCAGCAATGACGCTCGCAGTTGCTGCCTTGTTTGCTGAAGGCCCAACACGACTAAATAACATCGCAAGTTGGCGCGTCAAAGAAACAGACCGTATTGCTGCAATGGCGAAAGAGTTAAAGAAGATAGGTGCTATTGTTGAAGAGGGCGCCGATTACATCGTAGTGAATGCGCCCACATCATCAAGTCAATGGCAGTCACCAGGTGAAGGCATCGATACATATGATGATCATCGTATGGCAATGTGCTTCTCGCTTGCTGCATTCGGTCAAAATGCCCTGAAAATTAACGATCCCAATTGTGTAGCGAAAACTTTCCCCACCTACTTCGCTGAATTTGCGAAAGTGGTGAATTAATTCACTCATTCATTCACTTAGTCAGTCACCCCATTTTTTATGAGTCTTCCACCAGTCATCGCTATTGACGGACCTACTGCCTCAGGCAAGGGAACAGTAGCTTCTTTGGTGGCACAAAAGCTCGGATTTCATTATTTAGACAGCGGGGCGCTGTATCGCTTGGTTGCTCTGGCAAGCGAAAAAGAGGGTATTGATACTCAAAAGGGCCCTGAGTTAAGTCTTTTAGTTCCTAAACTATTGATTTCATTCAAAAATAATCAAATTATCTTGAATGGAAGTGATGTGACTGAGGCAATTCGTACTGAAAGCATCGGTTTGAGGGCCTCTGTAGTGGCTGCCCATCCAGAAGTGAGGTTGGCTTTAGTGGATTTACAGCGCAGTTTCCGTCAATTACCGGGTTTGGTGGCGGATGGCAGGGATATGGCTAGCGTTATCTTTCCGGATGCGATTTTGAAGGTTTTCTTGACTGCAACTGCGGCTGCCAGAGCCGAACGTCGTTATAAGCAATTGATAGCTAAGGGAATTTCTGCTAAACTTGAGGACTTGCTGCAAGATTTACAGGCGCGGGATGCCAGAGATAGTAATCGAGGTGCCGCCCCTTTAGTGATTGCAGAGGGTGCAAAAGTGCTTGAAACATCAGATTTGTCGATAGATCAAGCAGTTAAGACGGTTTTGGATTGGTATCAGTCTGCGATTGCTTAGTTTTGTAGGTAGTAGAAGTTAGCTGTAAGGAGTAGTTTTGGCGTCTTAAGAAACTCTACAACGCGATCATTTCATTAGCGTGTTTCTTAAAGGCTTTTTTAACCTAACCCGTCAGG
>CANCIL010000079.1 GCA_947378095.1 Betaproteobacteria bacterium | reverse complement strand
ATCCCGCCATGTCCTGGCTTAGCACCTTGACTCAATTTGATTTCGATCATTTTGACTTGCGGATCTAATGCATTCTCAGCATATTTTTCTGCATTAAAACTGCCGTCATGGTTGCGACAACCAAAGTAGCCTGAACCAATTTCCCAAATCAAATCCCCACCATGAATACGGTGATACTGAGAGATAGAGCCTTCACCTGTGTCATGAGCAAAACCTCCTTTTTTGGCACCTAGATTTAAGGCCATCACTGCATTGGCACTGAGAGAGCCAAAACTCATGGCAGAGATATTAAAAATACTGGCGTTGTAAGGATGCTTACAATCTTTGCCGCCAATCAAGACTCGAAAATCATGGCTAGCAATTTTGGTTGGCGCTAGTGATTGATTGATCCATTGATAACCCGGGGCCATTACATCTAAAGTGGTGCCAAAAGGAATGGAGTCTGGTACTGCTTTGGCGCGTGAATAGACTAAAGTTCTTTGCTCGCGCGAAAAGGGGGTTTGATCGTTATCACCTTCAATAAAATACTGGCGAATTTCTGGGCGAATATATTCCAGTAAGAAACGTAAATGCCCAATGACGGGGTAATTTCGTAAGATCGACATTCTGGTCTGGAGCAAGTCATACACACCAATCCCAGATAAAAGGCTAAAGAAAATAAATGCTTGCCAAGCGCGTTCATGCATTTCTAATGCAATGAAGCTGCTAACGCTGCCTAAGAGACATAGTCCAAATAGGGTATATCGAATTGGAAAAATACTGGTAGATTTGCTATTCATGGATCCTCACCTTAGGCAGGCAGTATAAGCCTCTTCAACCTGTGGGTATTTGCGGGATAATGCGTGTATTGATATTTTGTAGGTGTGTAGGATGAAAGTGAATTCCGAAGGGGTGTCTTCTTCGCGGGTCTATTTACCAGCGGCGCAGAATTACTCTAATTTATTGGAATTTTTTGTCAGTAATTTTCCGCATATTGATCAAGCAGAGTGGTTAGCCCGCTTTCAGGATGGCCTCATCATGAGCCTAGGTGGTCAAGCGCTAGCTGCTACAGATGCCTATCAAGCCAATACCCATTTGCTTTACTTTAGGCGTCTGAGTAGGGAGCCTGAGATTCCTTACGAGGAGCATATTCTGTTCCAAGATGAACATATTTTAGTAGCTGATAAACCACACTTCTTACCGGTTACACCTAGTGGGTTGTATTTACATCAAACCCTACTCAATAGATTAAAGAAGAGAACGGGAATTCAGGAGCTCAGCCCAATTCATCGAATAGATCGAGACACGGCAGGCTTGGTTATCTTTTCTATAAAGCCCTCAGAGAGGGCGCTCTACCAAAATCTATTTCGAGATAGAGCAGTTAAAAAAGTATATGAAGCTATTGCCCCCTACTCGGTAGAGCTAGCCGCTAAATTACCGATGACATACCAGAGTCGTATCGAAGAGTCTGAACACTTTTTGCAGATGCAAGAGATAGCGGGTGAACCCAATACAGATACCTATATAGAGTTAATAGAGAACACTAAGCCATGGGCAAGATATCGATTGAGTCCAGGCAGTGGTAAAAAGCATCAATTGCGCTGTCATCTCAATGCTCTGGGAATCCCTATCAAGCATGATCAGATCTACCCTGTGTTAACACCTTATCAAGAATACAACCTTGATTTTTCTAAGCCCTTGCAATTGCTGGCTAAAGAGATTGGGTTTGTGGATCCCCTGACTAAGGACTTCAGAAGCTTTGTGAGCCGTATGACGATTGCGTAAATCGCCTATATAAACAAGCTAAATAGACCATTTTTGATCCAAATCAATGATTGTGATGATTCCCTGGATAAAAGGGAGTATGGTGAAAGATTCAACATCATATGTATAGGAATGCAATGTCACTAAATCATGCAGTCATTTGGATAGACCATCAAGAAGCGCACGTGATGTTTTTAAGTGAAGACACTAGTGAAGCAGAAGTTATCAAAACAAAATCATCGCATCAGCATTTACATCATAAAGGCGGTGCGGTAGGTAGCGGCAGACTTCAGTTGGATGAAAAATATTTACATTCAGTAATCAATGCTGTAAATGAGTCAAAAGAAATCTTGGTTCTTGGGCCAGGCTCAGCCAAGCTGGAGTTGATCAAACATGCGCATCATCATGATCCAAAGACTGCCGCAAATATCGTTGGCGTGGAAACTGTTGATCATCCTAGCGATAAAGAAATTCTGGCTTATGCGCGCAAGTTCTTCTATAAAGCGGACCAAATGTTATGAGTATGGAGCCCTTAGATCCCGATGGACTACCTGGCCATGATTACTTCTTGGATGCAGTCAATCATATTGATCAAGCAGTCTCAAGCAGTTCGATTCCTGTAAGTGCGGCAAAAGGTATTGTTTATAGCTTAGTAGAAACGCTGGGAAGTATGGTTGGCGACCCCGATCTACCAGCGCATCTCAAATCTGGTTATATGGGCGCTTTGGATTTGGCGGTTGATTTAGAGGCAAAACTCTCTAAATTGCGCTAGAACTAGCTTCATCAACGTTTTAGCAAGTCTTTCAAGATAGGGGCAAATTGTTTGCCCTTTTTCTTTTGTCTTCTCCATTTAAAATAGCGATCAATTCGATATTTATAAGAAGTACATGACGAACACCCCAAAGAAGCGCTTAGCTGTTGCACCAATGATGGAATGGACTGATCGCCATTGCCGATCATTTCATCGCACACTTACTAAAGAAGCTGTTCTTTATACTGAAATGGTGACTACCGGGGCTTTGATGCATGGAGATATTCCCCGACACTTGGATTACTCATCTGATCAGCATCCCGTAGTTCTTCAGTTAGGTGGCTCAGAGCCGAGTGACTTGGCTAAATCAGCGGCGCTTGCGCAGCAGTGGGGATATGACGAGATTGATTTGAATTGTGGCTGTCCCTCAGAGCGAGTGCAGCGTGGAGCATTTGGTGCCTGCCTGATGGCTGAGCCTAACTTAGTGGCCGATTGCGTTAAAGCGATGAAGAGCTCAGTAGATATTCCGATTTCGGTAAAGCATCGTCTGGGTTTAGATTCAATGGATGCAGCAAGCTCAGAGCAGGATTACCAATTTGCCCTTAATTTCATATTGGCAGTAGCTGATGCTGGCGGAACTCAGGTAACGATTCATGCACGTAATGCGGTTTTAAAAGGTTTATCACCCAAAGAAAATCGCAGCAAGCCACCATTACGTTATGAGGTAGCGGCAAAACTCAGACTAGATGCGCAAAAACAATTTCCCAATTTAAAAGTAATCCTGAATGGCGGCCTGGAATCTAATGAACAGATTGCAGGGCATTGGGATGACTTTGATGGGTTTATGGTAGGTAGGGCGGCATATCATTTTCCAGCGCTGCTCTTAGGTTGGGATGATCTGATTAATACCAATGGCGATGCAGCAGGTTATCTATTTAGTGAAACTGAGTGGCATCGCATTCAGATTGCATTAGTTAAACAGGTTCATGCTTGGTTTGATGAATGTAAGGCCAAAAACAAACCCTTTTATATTGGCGCATTTACAAGACATATCTTGGGCTTGGCTCACGGTCGAGCTGGCTCTCGTTATTGGCGCCAGAGACTATCCGATCACCATGCTCTGGCTAAAGTTCAAAGCAAGGCTGCAATTACCGACTTTTTCATTGATGCCAGTCTATGCCTTGGTGATTGGGCTGCTTTTGAGTTTGAAAGTACCTAAATAGGCCATTTTTGACAGGTTTTTGAGCAAAAAGCTATAATGTCACCTCTACAACGGCGGACGTAGCTCAGTTGGTAGAGTCCCAGATTGTGATTCTGGTTGTCGCGGGTTCGAGCCCCGTCGTTCGCCCCAAAAGATCAGTAAAAAAGGCTCCCAATGGGAGCCTTTTTCATTGCCATCTAAAGTACTAAGTTTTCTGATTGATCCTGGCCGAGCGCGCCGCTTCAGCAGCAATATTTGACATCCTGACCGCCTCGACAGCTGCATCGGCGGCTCTCTTGGTTGCTTTTGCAGCTTCAGCAGATGCCTGCAATGAAGAGGCCTCTGCTTGATGAGCAACTGCAGTAGCAGCAGCCGCAGCTGCTGCAGATGCTGCGGCGGCAGCCTCAATAGACGCCTCAGCAGCCGCTGCTGCAGCATCTGCGGCAGCCTCAGCAGCTTCAATAATTAATTTATTAGCAGCCTGTTTTGCAGCAATTGCGCATTTGCTGGTTGCTAATGATGCTTTCTCTGCAGCGATGCAAGCTTTTTTTGCTGCCATTGAAGCAGAATTAGTTAATTCCTTTAAAGAGCCGAGGGCCTCGTTATAGCGCTCATTTACCAACATATATCCTTGGCGAAGATTGGCCACCTCAGTTTCTAGGTTGAGGATCTTTGCATATATCGAGTCAATATCGTCTTTCATATTCCCTTAATGAATAGTGGTCTGACTAACTATGTTCCTTATATTCGAATATGGCAATAAAAGATTGCTGCACTAATTTGGTCATATATTCATTAGTTGACATGAATATAGGTTGGGTATCGTTATAAAAAATAATATTTTTTTAAAGTTCAAAAGTATTTCAAATTTTGAGAAACGCTCAAATGGTGTTTTAGGTAAAATTTCCAGCTAAAAATGGTTAAGTAAAATCAAAAAACTTACCGGCCATTCATAAAAAATAGTGTTTTAAGGCTTAAATAAGCCCATAATGTTCCTATGAATAATCAAGATGGGTCCTTAAATCCTCTTTCTGAGCCCGGCAATTTACCTGAATCTGAAATGGTCGTGAAGCTTAAAAAACGTGATTGGGCTTTGTCTGCTTTCTCAGAGGCAACTGCCGCACTTGCTCGAGCTGAGTCTCTAGATTTACTGATTAAAGAAGTCTGTAGTGCAATTGCAACGCAGGGACCCTATATATTGGCCTGGGTTGGAAAAGCTGAAAATGACTTGAATAAGACAATTCGTGTTTTAGGCGGAGCTGGATCGGCAATAGACTATGTTGATAATATTGCGGTAAGTTGGTCCGAGACGAATATTACGGGTAATGGCCCAGCTGGAAGCTGTATTCGAGAAAATAAGCCGATCGTTGTTATCGATTCAGAGTTAGATGATGGTTTTGTTGCTTGGCGTGAACTTGCAAGAAAATATTCAATTCGTTCTGCAATAGGATGTCCAATTCAAGGCGTCGATCAACCGTTTGGATGCTTGCTAGTCTATTCAAAGTTGCCCAATGCCTTTGGCCTAGAAGAGGTAGTTCTCTTTCAAAGCTTGGCCAAAGAGATTGGTTTTGGACTACAGTCAATCGATCGGCAGCATATATTAGATGATCAAATTCATAAAAAAGAGATAGCGCAGGAGCAGCTCTCTGATGCGTTAAAGGCCATTATTGAGGCTATGGCCAGGACCATGGAATGGCGCGATCCCTATACTGCAGGACACCAAAAGCGGGTAGCCTTAATCGCCACTGCTATAGCAAGGAAATTAGGCTGGAATAATGAGCCTGTTCAGGCTCTATACATGGCGGCTATGGTGCATGATATTGGCAAGGTTGCAGTCCCATCAGAAATTCTGACTAAACCAACCCGTTTATCTGATCTAGAGATGAAGATGGTGCAGGAGCATGCGGAAACAGGATATCAAATTCTGAAGGACATACCATTTCCTTGGCCAATTGCTGAATGGGTTCGTCAACACCATGAGCGTCTTGATGGTAGCGGTTATCCCTGGGGTTTGAAAGGTGACCAGATTTGTCTTGAAGCAAGAATACTGGCAGTTGCTGACACAATTGAAGCAATGGCAACGCATCGACCTTACCGTGCTGCTAGAGGCCTAATAACTGCAATGCAAGAAATTCGATCAGAGGCTGGATTGTTGTTGGATCCTCAAGTGGTTGATGCTGCATTTCAACTAATGGATGCTGAAGGTACTTTAGAGCAATTAATTGCATCAAAATAAATGATGGCCTTTAGCATATCGCTATATTTAGTTGCCCTTAGCTTGCAACTCGTTGCAGTTATTTATTTGGCAAATTTATTTATTCGATCTAAAACTTATCGCTTAGCTAGTGGATTTTTGATGCTGAGCTTAGCTCTAATCGCTATTAGCCGAGTAGCGCATCTACTTAACGAATATCGAGAAAGTAGGGTGGATTATCTTGAGTTATGGTTTGCAATGCCGATTTCTCTTTTCGTCATGCTTGGCGTCATTGAATACAAAAAAATTCTATTTGATTTAGAAAATAAAAACTTTGCACTTGATAAGGCGGCTAAATTTGATTCACTAACATCTGCCTTAAGTAGGTCGGAAACTTTTTCAAGAGTTGAAGTAGAGATAAAAAAGAGCTTTCGAAATAAGCATAACATTGCATTTTTGATGGCTGACATAGATCACTTCAAGCGAATAAATGATCAATATGGCCATCCTATGGGCGATCAAGTATTGATTGGTTTAGTAAGGACCTGTCAAGAAGAGTTAAGAGAGGTTGATATTTTTGGCCGCGTTGGCGGCGAAGAGTTTTTAATTGTTTTGCCTGAGAGCAATCTTAGGCAAGCTGAAGAAGTTGCAGAGCGCCTGCGATTGGCGGTTAGTGGCAAACCCTGTGCTTCCCATAATGGTCATCCGGTATCCATCACTATCAGTCTTGGCATTTCGGTATTTGATCCATCCGTGGAAAAGGATCTACCTCCTGCTGCCTTGCTTAAAAAATACTATGAACTATGCGATCAGGCTATGTATCGTGCAAAGGGTTCCGGAAGAAACAAAGTCTGCTTCTAGGCTATTTGGGGAAATTCTCGTTAGAATGTTTCCCATGAAAAAGTTCGACATTTACCAAATCCTTTTTGGCTTGGCTCTCACAGTGATTGCGCTGTATTTCATGCTGCGGCCATCAACTAGTCAAGCCGCCCCTAAGTCCTCGATTCCGACCATCCAAATTGATAAGCTCATTTGGGATCAAACAGAGATGACGATTGGGGACGTCAAGGGCTTTGCATCAGCGACTGGCTTTGTCAGTGCCGCCGAGAAGAATGGCGGCGGTCTTTCTTATGAAGCAGGCTTTGTTAAAAAGCCAGGCTGGTCTTGGAAAACACCTTACGGTGTTCCTGCCAGGGATTTAGAGCCAGCAGTGCATCTCAATCAAAAAGAGGCGGAATCAGTATGCCGTTATTACGGCAAGAGATTGCCTAGTAATGAGGAGTGGATTTCTGCTGCATTCTTAGAGCAAAGAAATAATCCGCCACCTGGCTATGTCAAAGGGCAGCGTTACCCTTATCCAGGAGGAAGCACGCCAGCACCTTCTCATTGCTTAAGCGGCTGTGGTGACTACAAAGGTCTAGCGCCTGTAGGTGCATTGAATCGTGGCACAGGTCATGTGGTAGCAGGCACCACTAAGCCTGGGGTCAATGGTCTATTGGATATGGGCGGCAATGTTTGGGAGTGGACTGCTACCGAACGCAACGGGGGCTACATTACTCGCGGTGCGTCTTGGTGGTATGGGCCAGAGCGCCAGCAAGAGTCTGATGTGGAATCCAAGCCTGGAGATATTGCCGTGGTTTATATCGGATTTCGTTGTGTGGCTGATGCCGTGAAACAATAGGGGATGTCTACCACCCCAAGTAATTCATCCGAGATTGAAGTTACGCCTGATTACCAGGCAGTCATTGATGCTATCGAACGTCATAACCCCTATATATTCGTTAGTGGCAAGGCAGGTACTGGCAAGACAACCTTAATTGGTTATCTTCGCGAGATTATTCCTGGCAATGTCGTTGTTGTGGCGCCTACTGGTGTTGCCGCATTGCAAGTGAAGGGTGTGACGATTCATTCCTTCTTTAGGTTGCCGCCACGCCTGATCTTTCCAGAAGAAGATATCAAGCCATTGCGCGATAAGCGCCTTTATAAAGATATTCGCTTGCTCATCATTGATGAGATCTCCATGGTTCGAGCAGATGTAGTAGATGCGATGGATTTATTTCTTCGCGAGAATGGACCTCAAAAAGGTAAACCCTTTGGCGGCATTCAGGTGATGTTTGTGGGAGATTTGTTTCAGCTTCCTCCAGTTGTATCTAATAGTGATATGCAAGTCCTCTCTGAGCGCGGGTACGAAGGGCCTTATTTCTTCTGCGCCATGGCCTTGCATCGCAAAGATGTCACCATGATTGAGCTCTCTAAAATATTCCGTCAAAAAGATGCGCATTTTGCTAGCCTATTAAATCAAATTCGGATTAATCAAGACGTAGACGAGGCTATTGATACGCTTAATGCGCAGTGTTATCGGCAAAATGAAGTGGTGGATGACGATACGATTACTTTAACTACGACAAATGCTAGAGCAGATCAAATTAATGGGGCGGGTTTGCGTGCAATTACAGAGGATGTCAAAGTCTATTCTGGCAAGACGACTGGAAAGTTCAATGTAGATGAACGCAATTTACCGTCACCCAATAATCTTGCCTTAAAAGTTGGCGCTAAGGTGATGTTTACTGCTACAGATAGCGGCTTTCCAAAACGTTGGGTCAACGGGACTATTGGGGTTGTGCGGGAATTGTGGCCAGATAAGGTCAAGGTGATGGTCAAGAATGGACCCTATTCCAACACGGTAGAGGTAGTAGGTCATCAGTGGGAATCTTATCGCTATGACCACGACATGATGTCTGGAAAAATTTCACCGCAAATTGTTGGTACTTATGTACAAATACCCCTCATGTTGGCCTGGGCAGTAACGATTCATAAAAGCCAAGGAA
>CANCIL010000078.1 GCA_947378095.1 Betaproteobacteria bacterium | reverse complement strand
TGTATTGCCAACATCTTGCAGATGCTCAAATTGCCAGACGGCACAGTGAAGGTTCTCGTAGAAGGCGTGCAACGCGCTGAAGTTAGTCAAATTGAAGATAGCATGGGTTACTTCAATTGCGAGGCTACGCCAACAGCAATGGACGCTCTTGATGCTCATGAAACAGAAGCATTACGTCGTGCCATCATGGCGCAGTTTGATCAGTATGTAAAACTGAATAAAAAAGTTCCCCAAGAGATTTTGTCTTCTCTTGGTGGCATTGATGACCCAAGTCGTCTTGCAGATACTATCTGCGCTCATCTTCCAGTCAAGCTTGAGCAAAAGCAACGTCTCTTAGAGATGGTGGATGTCGTTCAGAGATTAGAAAGCCTCTTGGCTGATCTTGAAAGTGAAATTGATATCTTGCAGGTAGAAAAACGCATCCGTGGCAGAGTTAAACGTCAAATGGAAAAGAGTCAGCGCGAGTACTACCTTAACGAACAAGTCAAAGCTATTCAAAAGGAACTTGGAGAAGGTGAAGAGGGCGCTGATTTAGAAGAATTAGAAAAGCGCATCAAAGCTGCGAAGATGCCTAAAGAAGCTTTAAAGAAGGCTGAGTCTGAGCTCAAGAAACTAAAGCTCATGTCTCCAATGTCGGCTGAGGCGACTGTGATTCGAAACTTTATTGATACCTTAGTTAATCTTCCATGGAAGAAAAAAACAAAGATCAATAACGACTTAACCAATGCAGAAAAAGTATTAGACGAAGACCATTATGGATTGGACAAAGTCAAAGAGCGCATATTGGAGTACCTCGCTGTTCAGCAACGCGTTGATCGAGTCAAAGCACCTATCCTTTGCTTGGTCGGCCCTCCAGGTGTTGGTAAGACCTCTCTAGGCCAATCTATTGCACGCGCTACCAATCGTAAATTTGTGCGTATGGCTCTAGGCGGTGTTCGTGATGAGTCTGAGATTCGTGGTCATCGTCGCACTTATATCGGCTCAATGCCTGGCAAGATTTTGTCTAGCTTAACTAAGGTTGGGGTTCGTAATCCACTCTTTTTATTGGACGAAGTCGATAAGATGGGTATGGATTTCCGAGGCGACCCAGCAAGTGCATTGCTTGAGGTTTTAGACCCAGAGCAAAATCACACTTTCCAAGATCACTACGTTGAAGTGGATTTTGATCTATCAGATGTGATGTTTGTTGCTACTTCAAACTCACTCAATATTCCTGGTCCTTTACTAGATCGTCTGGAAATTATTCGTTTAGCTGGTTACACCGAGGATGAAAAAACGAGCATTGCTGTAAATTACCTTATTCCCAAGCAGATCAAAAATAATGGCTTGAAGAAAGATGAGTTAAAGATTGAAGACAGCGCCGTAAGGAGCATGATTCGCTATTACACCCGCGAAGCAGGCGTGCGATCCTTAGAGCGTGAAATTAGCAAGATCTGTCGTAAGGTAGTTAAGCTATTGCTCCTCAAGAAAGAAGCCGCCCCAATTGTAGTTAATGCAGATAATCTTGAAAAATTCCTTTCAGTACGGATGTATGACTTCGGCTTAGCTGGAAAAGAAAATCAAGTTGGCCAAGTTACTGGACTTGCGTGGACTGAAGTTGGTGGCGACCTATTAACCATTGAAGCAGCAACCATGCCGGGGAAAGGCGTCATTACTCGCACTGGTTCGATTGGCGATGTCATGAAGGAGTCCGTCGAGGCCGCTAGAACAGTTGTGCGCTCTAGAGCCCGTCGACTTGGCATTACGGATGAGGCTTTTGAAAAGAAAGATATCCATATTCACTTTCCAGATGGTGCAACACCAAAAGACGGTCCCTCAGCAGGCATTGCGATCACTACTGCGCTTGTTTCTGTTTTTACAGGCATTCCAATTCGCTCGGATGTAGCAATGACAGGGGAGATTACGCTTCGTGGAGAAGTCTTGCCTATCGGCGGCTTAAAAGAGAAGCTGCTTGCTGCTCATCGTGGCGGTATCAAATTGGCCTTAATCCCCGAAGAAAATGTCAAAGATTTAATTGATATTCCTGACAATGTGAAGAATGCAATTGAAATTGTTCCTGTACGGTGGATTGATAAAGTTTTGGAGCTAGCGCTGGAGCGGATGCCAGAAGCTTTGCCAGATCCAAGCCCCGAAGAGTTGGCTAAAAAGGCTTCGGAAGCTAGCAAAGCTAGCGAAAAGGTTTCATCTGGGGATGTACTGAAGCATTAATCAATAGGAGGGTTTCCCGTTCTTTTTATCACGAGTTTTAAGGGTGATTTAACGGGAAATCATGTCCCTTTTGCTGTTTGGGTTACAATCTCAGCTGTATTAATTTGGGGCGCTTAGCTCAGCTGGTAGAGCGTCTGCCTTACACGCAGAATGTCGGGAGTTCGATCCTCTCAGCGCCCACCAAATCTATACTCTTTCTAGCCTTTTTCTGGCAACCCCATACTTCTTCTTGATCTGCCTAGTAAACTAGCGACTTAACTATTTATTACTAGCGAACTACTCCATGTTTGACACTATCCGCAAGCACCAAAGATTAATGCAGCTAGCGCTGATGTTAGTTATCGTCCCTTCCTTCGCATTTTTTGGAATCTCAAGCTATTCTGGTTTTATGGATAAAGAGACTGACTTAGTTAAGGTCAATGGCAAGCCTATTACGGCGCAAGAAGTCGAAATGGGAGCTAAGCGTCAAGCAGAACGTGCTGGCGGAAATTTACAAATTGCTCAAAGCCTGCAGTTTCGTCAAGCAGTTTTAAATGAATTACTTCAACAGCGCATCTTAGGATTTGCTGTTGGTAATTTACGCCTTCAGGTAGGCAAGGAATCGCTAATTAAAAGTCTGCAAAATATTCCTCAAATCAGGGCCCTCTATAAGCCTGATGGTAGTTTTGATGACGCTCGCTTTAAACAGCTATTAGCTAGTAATGGCCTAAATGAAGAACAGTTTTATGCGAGCCAAGCCTTTGATTTAAAAATTAGTCAGCTCTTAAATTCTGTAGCCAGAACTGAATTAGCTTCACCAAAAATATCTGACATTATCTCTACGCTTTATGAGTCCGAGCGCCAAGTTCAAGCCTTAGCTTTTGATGCAAAGGACTATCTATCTAAAGTAAACCCCACTCAGGAGGAGCTTCAGGCCTTTTATGAAGCCAATGCAAAGTTATTTGTTAGTCCTGAATTTATTGACGTGGAATACATTGTCCTCAAGGCCGATCCAAAAGAAGACGCTAAAGTATTTAGTGAAAAAGCGGATGCATTCGCTAATCTAACTTATGACCAATCAGACAGCCTGAAGCCTGCTGCTGATAAGTTGAAAATAGGAGTTCAAAGTCATAAAGGACTAACCCGTAGCGGCTTTAGTAGTAATTCTAAAGATCATCCACTAGCCAATTCAAAAGTGGTTCAATCCTTATTCGGTGACGAAGCAGTTAAAAATAAACGCAATATTGAAGCTGTTCAAATTTCTCCTGGCGTATTTGTATCTGCTCGTGTGGTGACTTTTCACCCAGCCCAAACCCTTCCATTCAAAGATGTTGCGACAGAAATTAAACGACAAGTAAGCCAACGTGCTGCTGAAAAATTAGCTATAGCGGCTGCGTCAGAGCGCTATGCCTCCTTACAAAAGGATCCCAAGAACAATGCTGGTTTCGCTGCTCCAATCTGGATATCACGCAATAAGCCATCCAATTTGATAGGTTCTGCCTTGAATGATGTGATGATGATTAGTCCTGACAAGTTGCCTGTGATAGTCTCAGCTCCAAATCCTGGGGTCGGAAGTACCTTATATCGTGTCGATCAAGTTCGCCAGCCACCAGCTAGCGATGCAAAGGTTCACAAAGCACAAGCAGCGCAGATTCAAGCACTATCAGCACAATCAGAATTTGCTGGCTTTATGTCTTACTGGCGAGATGCTGCAAACGTAAAGGTGATTAATCCACTCAAAGCTGCGAATGTAGGAGCAGGTGGTTAATCTTCCCTAGTTCTTTTGCTTGCTGCTTAGCAAGGTTTGATAGGGGCTCATTGCGCTCCAAACATTTCTGAAAAGGATTGCCTGAGCTTTTTCATTTGGATGAATATTGTCTGCTTGAAAAAGCTCTTTTTGAGATACTACCCCTTTCATAAAGAAGGGTAAAAGCTCGACACCTTCTTGTTTTGAAAGCTTTGAAAACATCACTTTAAATTGATTGGTGTAATCTTGGCCGTAGTTGGGTGGAATCTGAATTCCAAAAACCAGTACTTTTGCACCTGAGTTTTTGCTCAACTGAATCATCTTCCGAAGGTTGTTCTCGGTCTGGCTTATTGAAAGTCCTCGTAACGCATCATTTGCACCAAGCTCCAACAATACTATTCCGGGTTTTTTTTGTTCGAGGAGTGCTGGCAGTCGCGTAAGCCCACCTGAGGTGGTTTCACCGCTGATGCTTGCATTAAATATGGTCCATGGACTGGATTGCTTCTGCAATTGATCCTCTAAAAGCTTTACCCAGCCAGTGCCGCGAGCCAATCCATACTCGGCAGAAAGACTGTCTCCCATCACTAAAATTGTCGAATTTGCCTTAGTCAATGTCACAATGGACATAAGCAGGCAAAATAGACTTAATAGAATAAGTCGTCTGCTAAACGGGCGGTAGCTGAAATATTGATTCATTATCCAAGGGGTATAAGTAACGATATTTATGAGTAATCCTATGAAAGTCCTAAGTGCAAATCATTTGGGCAAACAAGTGTTAACTAATGATGGTGCTTTGACTATTTTGCACGACATTTGTTTTGATCTCTATGAGGGCGAAAGTGTCGCCATTACTGGCAGCTCGGGATCAGGCAAAAGCACTTTATTGGGCCTCTTGGCTGGACTTGATATACCTTCGAGCGGTAATGTCTCCTTAATGGGTCAAGATCTCAACGCTTTAAATGAAGATGGTCGCGCTTCCTTACGAGGCGCCCAAGTGGGCTTCGTTTTTCAATCCTTTCAGTTGCTACCCCATTTGAATGCATTAGAAAATGTCATGCTTCCTGCAGAGCTTAAGGGTGAGTCAGATGCCAAAGAAAGAGCATCAGAATGGCTTAATTTAGTAGGCTTGGGCGATCGTCAGAGGCATTTCCCCAAGACCCTTTCTGGTGGTGAGCAACAGCGTGTCGCCCTGGCGCGAGCCTTTATTAATAAGCCGGCTATCTTATTTGCTGATGAGCCTACCGGCAGTCTTGATGAGGCGAGCGGAAATCGAGTCATTGAGCTCCTTTTCGACCTAAATAAGGCCAATCATTCCACTCTAATATTGGTGACCCATGACCCAGCCTTGGCCAGTCGGTGCCAGCGCCAATTACAACTTCAGGGCGGGAAATTGCTGTAGGCGAAACCTTATAATCTAGGGATGTCTTTTTTCCACTTTTTACCCGGCGCGGATGCGCTTTCCCATTTTCGTCAACAGCGACTCTTAGCCTCTTTAGCTAGCCAGGGAGTAATCCTTGAGTCAATTGAGGCTCAATATATTCACCTGATCTGGTCTGAACATCGGTTGACCTCAAAGGAAGAGGATGTTTTAAAAAGTTTGTTGACCTACGGTCAGAAATTTGACTCCAAGATTCAGGGCGGTTCAGGTCTATTTTCAAAACCTTCTTTAGAGGCTGCCATTGTCGTTCCTCGTTTCGGAACTGTCTCCCCATGGGCAAGTAAGGCATCAGACATTGCACGTCAATGTGGTTTAGATATTTTGCGAATTGAGCGTGGTGTTCAATTCGGATGGAAGACTAAAAAACCTTTAAGCACTGAACAGAATTTACTTGTCATAGCAGCCATACATGATCGGATGACAGAGGTAGTTATTAAGTCAATCAATGAAGCTGATGCGCTATATCAGGCGTTAGATGATCGTCCATTAAAACGAATACTAGTCCTATCGCAAGGAAGAGCGGCACTAGATGCAGCCAATCAAGAATTAGGTTTAGCATTATCTGATGACGAGGTTACCTACCTCACTGAAAGCTTTACTCGCCTAGAGCGCAACCCTAGCGACGTGGAACTCATCATGTTTGCTCAAGCTAATAGTGAACACTGCCGCCACAAGATCTTTAACTCCTCATGGACTATTGATGGTGAAGATCAGGAGCGTTCATTATTTGCCATGATTCGTAACACGCACCAGTTGCATCCCCAGGGGACAATTGTTGCTTACTCTGATAACTCAGCTGTAATGGCGGGTTGCGAAGCTGAAACTTGGATGCCTCAAGGCTCAGATCATCAATATGAAAAGGATATTCGTTTAGTTCACACTCTGATGAAAGTGGAGACCCACAATCATCCAACAGCTATAGCACCATTTCCTGGAGCATCAACAGGAGCTGGCGGAGAAATTCGCGATGAGGGGGCAACTGGTATTGGTGGTCGCCCTAAAGCAGGATTGACTGGTTTCTCAGTATCTAACCTAAATATTCCAGGCGCCGAGATGCCTTGGGAATCTGAGAAATATGGAAAGCCAGAAAGAATTGCGACACCCTTGCAAATTATGATTGACGGCCCTTTAGGTGGTGCAGCTTTCAATAATGAATTCGGTAGGCCAATATTAGGTGGGTATTTCCGTGTTTTTGAACAGACTTTAGATGGCGTCCGCCGTGGTTATCACAAGCCCATCATGATTGCTGGTGGAATTGGCAGCATTGACTCCATTCATACTGAGAAGAAGCCTATTCAAGCAGGTCATTTGCTAATTCAGCTTGGTGGTCCTGGTATGCGTATTGGCATGGGAGGTGCCACAGGTAGTTCTGTTTCCACTGGTACTAATACTGCAGATCTAGATTTTGATTCAGTCCAGCGCGGCAATCCTGAAATGGAACGTCGGGCACAAGAAGTAATTAATGCTTGTCGCGCCATGGGTGAAAAGAATCCCATTGTTTCAATACATGATGTTGGTGCAGGCGGCTTATCAAACGCCTTTCCAGAACTTGCTGATGGTGCGGGCTTAGGAGCTAAATTCAAATTACGTAGCGTTCCCCTTGAAGAGAGTGGTATGAGCCCTGCTGAAATTTGGTGTAACGAATCTCAAGAGCGTTACGTTTTAGCCATTGAAACCAAACATTTAGACCTATTCAAATCCTTATGTGAGCGAGAGCGTTGCCCATTTGCAGTAGTAGGTGAGGCGACTGCAGAGCGCCAACTTCAATTAAGTGACTCCAAACAGTCAAATGGTGCTGATGCTGCATTACCAATTGATATGCCAATGGAGGTGCTACTTGGCAAACCTCCAAAAATGCATCGGAATGTGCAAAGAGAGCTCAAATCATTTGGGGAACTCAATGTAACTGATGTGGATTTAGCTGAGGCAATTGCTTGGGTGCTCCAGCACCCAACGGTGGCTAGTAAATCTTTCCTCATTACGATTGGGGACAGAACTGTCGGCGGCTTAAATGCGCGCGATCAATTTGTAGGTCCATGGCAGGTTCCAGTGGCAGATTGCGCAGTCACCCTAATGGATTACAAAGGGTATCGTGGCGAAGCAATGAGCATGGGAGAGCGTACCCCCGTGGCAGTGATTGATGCTCCTGCCGCTGCTCGGATGGCAGTTGGTGAAGCGATTACCAATCTATTGGCCGCAGATATTGCCAGCATACAAGAAATCAAACTCTCGGCTAACTGGATGGCTGCTTGTGGTTCTCCTGGTGAAGACGCTAAGTTATATGATTCTGTGAAAGCAGTAGGCATGGAATTATGCCCAGCCTTAGGTATTTCTATTCCGGTTGGCAAGGACTCTTTGTCTATGGCTAGCGCCTGGAATGAGGGCAATCAATCTAAAAAAGTAGTTGCGCCTGTTTCTCTGATTATTTCCGCCTTTGCTGCAGTCCAGGACGTACGCAAAACACTCACTCCATTATTGAAATTGAAAAATCAGGATGGTTCTGCACTTGAAACAGAGTTGATCCTGATTGACCTAGGTCGAGGAAAGAATCGTATGGCAGCCAGTATTTTGGCCCAGGTTCTCAATCAATCTGGCAATACAGCACCCAATGTGGATCATCCAGAGGATCTTAAGTCGCTTGCTGCAGCAATAATTGCCTTGCGCAAAGAAGATAAGCTCCTTGCGTACCATGACCGATCTGATGGTGGTTTGCTAGCAAGTATCGCCGAAATGGCATTTGCAAGCCATTGTGGAATCTCCATCAATGTCGACATGATTGCATTGGATGCAGAACAAGAACCTGATTATGGTGATGCCAAAAATTGGGCCCAACAAGTTTCTGGCCGCCGCCAAGAGCAGACATTGAAAGCGCTATTTAATGAAGAGCTTGGCGCGGTGATTCAAATTCGTAGAGCAGATAGAGATGCTGTATTTGCAGTTCTCAGACAATTGGGCTTGAGTGCCTATAGTCATGTTATTGGTAAACCCAACTCTAATGGTCAAATTGAAATTTGGCGTGATGCAAAGAAGATATTTGCTGAACCTCGCGAAGTTCTTCAAAAGATATGGACAAATACGAGCTATCAAATTGCTCGCTTAAGAGATAACCCTGCATGCGCTGATAGTGAATTTGCTCAGCTAGATAATATTTCTGATGCAGGGCTATCACCCAAGCTCACTTTTAATCCTGCAGAAGATATTGCTGCGCCCTACATCAAACAGAATGTCAGACCTAAGGTGGCTATTTTGCGTGAGCAGGGGGTCAACTCCCATGTTGAAATGGCTTATGCAGTCAATTGGGCTGGATTTGATAGTTATGACGTGCATATGTCGGACCTATTAAGTGGCAAAGCGAAATTAGGTGACTTTAAAGGCCTGATCGCCTGCGGTGGTTTTAGTTATGGTGATGTATTAGGTGCCGGCGAAGGTTGGGCTAAAACCATTCTCTTTAACCAGGCACTGCGTGATCAATTCTCCAGCTTTTTCGAGCGTAA
>CANCIL010000077.1 GCA_947378095.1 Betaproteobacteria bacterium | reverse complement strand
CTAGTGTCCTTGAGCAGCGTAAGGCGGCCAATCAGCTACTCTTGAATAAGACCACAGAGCCTGACGAAATGGAGAAGAACATTAAGGTTTTGGCCAAAAAGATCCTGGGCTTCTTCTTTAACAAGGGTTAACCCGAAGACTTAAGCTCTCGGGGCTATCAGTACGTTAATGCCGGGTCTAACCCGGCATTTCTTTTGCCCTCTAGTGAAATTCTGCTAAAGGGAGGGAATGCCCATTTTTTGGGCCTAGAGCGGGGGTATTGCCTTGAAAATTTGTTAGTATCTAAGCATGCTGGCATCGGCTTTTGCCCCCTTAAGGCCAGACTAAAACAAATCCAATTGGACGACACAACATGAGCTTAATGAATTCTTTTGCCAAATTAAATCTACGCACTAAATTAGTGATCGGATTTACATCGGTAGTGACATTTGCGGTAGTGATTTCAGCAACGGCTTTTTATGGCCTAAATATGTTGCAAGAAAATACGCAAAAAATGTACGACAAGGATTTGATTGGTATTTCATTGTTGCGTTCTCTTAATCGAGATATCAATGTGATTGGTAGGACAGTTAATCGTATGGCCCTGGCAAGTAGCTTCGGTGATGACACTGGCGTTCAAAAAGGCAAGGATGCCATTACTAAGGTGAAGGCAGATCTTTTATCAAACTATGAAAAGACCAAGCCCACTATTATTCGTCCTGAATTAAAGTCAAAGCTTGATGGCGTTGGCGCAATCATCACTGATTATTTTGCGCAGGTAGATACGATTATTGGCGCATTAGAAAACAAGGGCGGTGCAGCTGCTGCATACAAAATTATTAGCTCTAAGGAGTATCAGGATTCTTTAGCTAAAGTCATGGGCGAAATTAGAGAGATTTCTGCAGTCAAGATTGAAGGTGCCGCCAAGAACATGGAGTCTGCCGCAGCTGCAGCCGATCATATGAAGTGGTTGATTGGCGTGATGCTCATCGCTGCTTTAGTACTCTCCTTAATCATTGTGGCTCTGGTAAATAAATCCATAAATGACCCGATCACGAACTTAAAGAATGCCCTGGCTGATTTGGCTGCCGAGCGTTTAGATACCAAGGTTCATAACACTGACTACACCAACGAAATTGGGCAAATGGCCAAAGCAGTTGCGGAGTTGCAAGTGAGCTTGCAGCATGCAGCTAAGTTAGCAGAAGCAGAGCGTGAAAATAATCGCGTTGCTGCAGAAACCACTAAAGAAATCGGCGGCATTATTTCTGCGGCTGCCGGTGGTGACTTCACTGCTGCTGTAAAAGTAGAGGGTAAAGAAGGCTTCTTCTTGGATATCTCTAAGCAAGTCAATCAGTTAATTGAAACTTCACGTAATGCCTTTAAAGCCATCTCTAAGAATGCAACCAGTTTGTCTGCGGCTTCTGAAGAGTTGTCTGCTGTAAGTACGCAAATGAGCTCTAATGCTGAAGAAACTAACGCACAAGCTGGCTCAGCATCTTCTGCTGCAACTCAAGTTAGTAGCAATATGCAAACTGTGGCTACTGGTGTTGAAGAGCTCAGCGTCAGTATTCGTGAGATTTCTTCTAATGCAATTGAAGCCTCAGCTGTTGCAACACAAGCCGTGAATGAAGCAAGACTCACTGGCGATACGATGACTAAGCTCGGTGCAAGCAGCCAAGAAATTGGTAGCGTATTGAAAGTGATTTCTTCCATTGCTGAACAAACCAATCTACTCGCATTGAATGCCACGATTGAGGCGGCCCGCGCCGGTGAACTCGGTAAAGGTTTTGCTGTGGTAGCTAACGAAGTTAAGGAGTTGGCAGGTCAAACCTCTCGAGCTACTGAAGAGATTGGCGGCAATATCGCTAACATCCAGCGTGATGTTCAGGGCGCAATTGATTCGATTGCCTCTATTTCCGGAATTATTAATAAGATCAACGACATTTCTGGAATTATTGCTAGCGCTGTTGAGGAACAGGCGGCGACTGCTAATGAGATTGGTCGCAGTGTTGCGGAGGCTGCTTCAGGCAGTACTGAAATCGCACGCAATATTGATTCTGTTTCAACTGTTTCCAGAAACACTACTGAAGGTGCTAACAATTGTCAGCAAGCCGCTCAAGATCTTTCTAGAATGGCCTCTGAATTGCAAAGTATGGTCAATAAGTTCAAGGTTGAAGGCTGAGATCGGTAGAGATATTTAATAGTCAATCTCTCCATTAGAGATATGGACAATAACGATCAAATCCTAGATGAGTTTCTGCTCGAGGCTGGCGAGATATTCGACCAGCTCGACTTGGATTTTGTCCAGCTTGAGCAAACCCCTGAAGATAAAAAGCTCATCGGCAATATCTTTAGGGCGATGCATACCCTTAAAGGTAGCAGCGGCTTCTTTGCATTTCACCGTCTTGAAAAAGTAGCGCATGCTGGCGAGTCTTTGCTCAGCAAATTACGTGATGGCGTCTTTACCTTAAATGAAGAGATGACTGATGTGCTCCTAGAGACATCGGATCGCTTGCGTGCCATTGTTGATGGAGTGCAAAAACAACGTCGTGAGCCAGAGGGTGATGACTCAGTACTAATTCAAAACTTAAAGTTGTTAACTGAGGGCGGCGTGGGGATTGTGAAGACCGCTGTTTCTTCTGCGCCTGCTGCATCCACCACTGCACCAGCTAGCTCAGTGGTGGAAGAGGTTGTTGAAATTGAACAACCTGCATTGGCAGAAACGATTCTAGAAGTCGCCGCAAAAGATCTAGAGCAGGAAATTTTAGAAGTTGTTAAAGAAGCCTCTATTGACGCTACTGTGAATGAAGCAGAAAGCTCGAAAGAGTTAGCAGCACCAGTCAAAGTCAGTGTTGAGCTATTGGATAAGCTCATGAACTTAGTGAGTGAGATGGTGTTGGCTCGTAATCGCTTACTTTCATTCGCAAGAACTAGCGGAGATTTGGCATTCAATAACACTGTAAGACGGATTGATACGGTTACTTTAGAGTTGCAAGAGCGCATGATGAAAACACGCATGCAGCCGATTAGTCAGGTTTGGTCTAAATTTCCCCGCTTGGTACGCGATCTTGCCCAAGACTGTGGCAAAAAAGTAGAGTTAGTTCAGATCGGTGCAGATACTGAATTGGATCGTACGCTCTTAGAGGGTATTCGTGACCCACTAGTCCACATCATTCGCAATAGCGTGGACCATGGCATTGAGTTACCAGGTGAGCGTGTAGCAAAAGGTAAGCCAGAGCTCGGTACGATTAAATTGCGCGCCTTCCATGAGAATGGCATGGTGGTGATTGAGATTGCAGATGATGGTGCTGGAATTAATATCCCGCTGGTCAAGCAAAAGGCAATTCAAATGGGGCTGGTTACTGCTGAGCGAGCAGCCAAGCTTACTGAGCGTGAAATCATTGACTTCATCTATTTGCCAGGTTTCTCTACTAAAGCTGAAATTACGAATTTGTCAGGTCGTGGCGTTGGTATGGATGTGGTGCGTACCAACATCCAAGAGATTGGCGGCACAGTCGATATTGCTACTTCTGCGCAAGGCACGCGCCTGCGTCTAAGTATTCCCTTAACGCTCGCTATCATGCCTGCGGTATTTGTGCGCTCTAAACAGCAAAGTTATGCCATCCCACAATTGAATGTCATTGAAATGCTCCGCTATGAGCCGCGTGAAGGTGTTCCAGGCGTAGAGAATTTTTACGGCGTTCCAGTATTCCGTTTGCGTGACAAATTAATTCCCTTAGTCTTCCTCAACTACGAATTAAAAGTAGATGATGTGATGCCGCCTACTGATGAGCCGCTTAATATCGTAATTGTTCAGGCTGCTGGCATTCGTTTTGGTTTGGTGGTTGATGAAGTGCTGTACATGCAAGAGGTGGTTGTGAAGTCTGTAGGCCCTCTATTGAAGGGAACTCCTGTCTATAGCGGTAGCACAATCTTAGGTAGTGGGCGCGTTGCCTTGATTTTTGATATCAATGCCATTGCCGTTCGCTCCGGAATTATTGCTAAGCTTGCTGATAATCAGTTTGAACAAGATATCTCTGCTGTTTTAGGCGCAAATAACGAGTCACAGCAGATGTTGATGTTTGATCTACTGGGCTTGGAGCGTATGGTCATTCCCCTAGAGGCGGTAGATCGTTTAGAGATGATTGCCGCATCACGTATTGATCGTCGCGGCAATGAGGCAGTCGTTTTATACGGCAATAAAATTATGCGTTTAATTTCTTTAGCGCATTATGTTGAAGGAGCTACGCAAAAGAGCTTATATGGTGATGAAACAGTGCCCGTCATTGTTCACTATCACCACGATCAGCCAGTTGGATTCATTGTCAAAAAAGTACACAATATTGTGAATGTTCCAACACAGGTAGTCATGGTGTCGCCGCCACAACGCGGCATTATGGGTAGCGTGATTGTGAATGACACCGTAATGAGTATTTTGAACGTCCAAGAAGTTTTAAATATGTCTGGCCTTGGGCCTAATCATGAGGCTGGCATTGCTGGTGCAGACTTTATTGATGGCGATGTGATTACGATGGATCGGGAGGGTAAATGAGTCGTTCCGGTTCCTACGCCACATTCTTTGTAGGCGATTTTTTCTTTGGTATTCCAATTGCAGTTGGGGTTGAGGTAACTAAGGGTCAAGAAGTGACTCCTGTTCCTCTGGGCCCTAAAGAGGTTGCTGGCTTTTTTAACCTTCGCGGCCAAATTGTCACCGCAATTAATATGCGTGTGCGTCTAGGCTTGCCAGCAGTTGATCATGGTAGCGATGCTTTGAGTATCTTCTTTCAGGATCAGGACCATCTCTTTGCCCTCTTGGTAGATCGAGTCGGAGACTTTACTGAGGTTACCGAGAATACTTACGAAGAAACTCCTTCCAATCTAGATCCCAATGCTAGGGAGTTGATTGTTGGGGTTCATAAATTAGCCGATAAATTATTGCTGGTGTTAGATACCCACAAAATAGTCTCCGGCATCAATCTAGTTCAAAGCTAGATTCTCACCCCTCAATTAGGAAGCAGTGGATAAAGTTCGTGTTCTGATTGTTGATGATTCTGCGGTGATGCGCAAAATCATCGCCAGTGCTTTGCAGAAAGAGCCTTCAATTGAGATTGCCGGTTATGCGGCCAATGGTCTTCAGGCGATCGAGGCAGTGCAGACATGCAATCCTGATGTGGTGACTCTAGATATTGAAATGCCAGAGATGGATGGCTTGACGGCCTTGCGTGAAATACGCAAAGAAAATAAGTATCTGCCCATTATTATGTTTAGCTCTCTTACTCATAAGGGAGCGCAGGCTGCCGTCATGGCGCTGACTGCTGGTGCAAGTGATTATGTAGGTAAGCCTGCTAATGCTACGGGTGGGATCGACGATGCTTTTAAGGTATTAGAAACTGAGCTTATTCCAAAGATTATTGGCCTCGCAAAGCGAGTCAAATCACGTAGAGCAAGAGAAGGGGTGGCATCTGAGGCGCCTAAACCCATTCCTGTAGCTGCTCCTAAGACAGTAATTGCAGCAAAGCCAATTGCTCCTATTAAGGCGCCATCTTCTTTAGCTTCAAAAATTAGTAAAGTCACTTCAGGTGTGTTGGCAAAACCAGCAGAAGCAGTGTGCATCGGTGTCTCTACTGGGGGGCCTGAAGCGCTGATGCAGGTATTTGGCGCTTTTAATGCGCCCTTGAGCGTGCCTATTTTTATCGTGCAACATATGCCAGCGGATTTCACGACTCTACTAGCTGCTCGCTTAAGCGCTACTGGTGTGATGACGGTGAAAGAAGCTGAAGAGGGTGAGATTGCAGAGCCGGGTATGGTCTATATTGCTCCTGGTGGCTTTCATATGACTTTGTCCCGTCCCGGCACAAAGACCATCATTCATCTCAACACAGAGCCTCCTGAAAATTCTTGTAGACCAGCTGTAGATGTCCTGTTTAGAACTGCGGCCGATGTCTATGGAAGCAGTCTGCTAACAGTCATGTTGACTGGTATGGGCTATGACGGATTAAAGGGCTCACAGGTAGTCAAAGAAAAGGGCGGTCAGCTCATTGCCCAAGATGAAGCCACGAGCGTTATTTGGGGTATGCCTGGCGCAGTAGTACAGGCGGGATTGGCTGATGCTGTATTACCAATCGATAAGATCACTGACGAAATTATTTTTAGAACTCGCAAAGTTCCAGCAAGCCGCTAGTATGTCTAAAGATTATTTACCTCAGTTTTACATTATGTTAGAACAGCAGGTAGGAATTGCTTTAGATGACACTAAACAATATTTGCTTGAATCTCGCTTATTGCCCTTAGCCACTCAATATGGCTACCCTGATGTCTATGCCTTAATTAAATACCTGACACAAAATCCATTAGAACCTATTCACTGGCTAGCATTTGAAGCCTTAACTACAAATGAAACCTCTTTCTTTAGAGATAAGCATGTTTTTGATGCGCTTAAAAATAAGATCCTGCCTGATTTGATTTCTTCACGTCAAAAAGAAAAGACACTTCGCATCTGGAGTTCGGCCTGCTCTGCAGGGCAAGAAGCGTATAGCCTGGCAATGATGTTGCGAGAAGACTTTGGACATCTAAATGACTGGACTATTTATATCCAGGCAACAGATATATCTGAATTAATTCTGGAAAAGGCAAAGTCAGGAACCTATAGCTCTATGGAAGCGCATCGCGGACTCGATGCCCACTATTTGCAAAAATACTTCACCCATATTGAGAAGGGCGCTTATCAAGTTAAGCCTGCCATTCGGCAGATGGTGAATTTTTCCCATCACAACTTAGTAGGGAATTGGCCTTTCTATCCAAAGTTTGATCTGATTATGCTCAGAAATGTACTCATTTATTTCAAGCAGGATGCCAAAGATAAGGTCTTGCAGAAAATGCACCAACAATTAAATGGAAGTGACAGTGTGCTGATATTAGGCGCAGCTGAATCAATTTACCTTAATGATCTATACAAATTAGTGCCATTAGATAAGATTTCATTCTACAAACCCAATTCTTCTGTGAAGGTCTGATATGGAAAACCAAAGTACTCCTCCAGCCGTTGCGATCGATCCCGTATTTGCTGCATTTTCTGTCTTAGTAGTGGATGACAGCAGAACCCTACGTAAGATCTTGATTCGTGAGCTGAACTCCTTAGGCTTTCATAATATTTTAGAGGCGGCGGATGGCTTAGAGGCGATTGAGGTAGTGAAGTCTAAGCCAGTGGATCTCATGTTGCTTGATATGGAAATGCCTGAGCTCGATGGTTTAGGGGTTCTAGGTCAACTTAAGGCAGATGAAACCTATAAATCCTTGCCGATCATTGTGATTTCTGGGGCTGATCAGTTTGAAAAAACGATTAAGTGTATTGAGATTGGTGCTGAAGATTACTTGCCTAAGCCTTTTGATCCGATTCTATTGCGCGCTCGCATCTTCTCCTCGCTTGAAAAGAAACGTTTGCGAGATTTAGACCGCAAGCATTTAGAAATGCTTAATCAAGAAAAGCAGTTGCTCGAGATAGAGCAAATGAAAACCGAAAAGCTCATGCTCAATATTCTGCCAAGGCCAATTGCAGAGCGCTTGAAGCGGGGTGAGAAAAATATCTCCGGAAGTTATCCTGATGTCACCATCCTGTTTAGTGATTTGGTAGGCTTTACCAAAATGTCATCAAAGACTACGGCAACAGAATTGGTTAAGCTACTCAATGATTTATTTACTCGCTTTGACGTCAGGGCTGAGGCTCTGGGTCTAGAAAAGATTAAGACTATTGGGGATGCCTATATGGCAGTAGGCGGTCTTCCAATCCCTCGTCCCGACCATGCTGCTTTGTGTGCCGAAATGGCCTTAGGGATGTTTGAGGATTTAAAGAACTTTAATCAAGAAAATAATGCTGAATTAAATATGCGTATCGGAATGAATTCTGGACCAGTCGTGGCAGGGGTGATTGGTTTTACCAAGTTTTCGTATGATCTGTGGGGTAACACCGTTAATACCGCAAGCCGCATGGAGTCTACTTCTCAGCAGGGGCGAGTACAAGTTTCACCAAGCACCTATGAGGCCTTGAAAGATGCCTATGATTTTGAGGATGCTGGCCTAATGGAATGTAAGGGTTTGGGCGAAATCCGAACCCATCTACTAGTAGGTAAAAAGGGCTAGTGCTGTGAGAAAAGCTGTTTTATTATTGTCGAATTATTAATTTAAGGACTACAACCATGTCTGAGCATTCAAGTACACCAGAAGTAAAGCATGACCATTCCAACCACCTTGAAGTCTTTATAGAAAAAATGATCTTCAGAAGTCGCTGGATTTTGGCATCCTTCTACTTGGTCTTGGTGGCAACACTCCTTTTGGTTGCGATTAAGTTTGTTAAAGAGTTTGCCCATTTTGCAATGATCTTTTGGAATGCTTCCGAGGCAGAGTTTGTTACAGGTGTTTTAGAGATCGTTGATAAGACTCTCTTGGGTAACCTACTTATTTTGATTATCTTCTCAGGATATGAGAACTTCGTTTCCATTATTGGTGCAGCTAAGAATAGTGCTGATCGTCCTAAGTGGATGGGCGGTGTTGATTTTGCAAGTTTGAAGTTGAAGCTGATTGGTTCGATTGTGGCTTTGTCAGGCATTAATCTTCTCGCAGCCTTCTTGGAAATTGACACGACTAACAAAGAGAACTTGGGTTGGATGGTTGGAATTCATTTAACCTTTGTGGTTACTGGCCTGATCTTTGCCCTTTCTGAAAGGTACATGGTTCACGAAGGCGATTAATATTTTCTGGGCTCCCCAAACCCCCGTCTGTTATGGCGGGGGTTTTGCTTTATTGGCCTCTACTTAGCTTGTTCGCTCTTGCTAGGTAGTTCAGTGACTAATTTATAGGCCACTGAGTACTTGTAGATATTGCTGACGTATTGCACTGTTTCACTAC